>WFPP01000040.1 GCA_015487495.1 Thiomicrorhabdus sp. | reverse complement strand
TTTCGGCCTCTTTATCGACTTCGCTCACGTAATCGTTTTTACCTTTGTGTTCGATGTTTAATTGGTCGATTCGTGCGTAATGGTGCATAATGTTGCCGCCTGCGGCACGAGCGGCCATAGTGGCGATATTTAAAAGTGGGTGCATGAATACATTCCTTGGGTTTGAATTTGAATATTTTGTGAGATTATAACGGAAAGAGAACATGATTGAAGATTACAGTTTAAATTCGAGCTTGGCAAAAATCCGAGTCGTGCTGGTAGAGACCTCGCATCCAGGGAATATTGGAGCGGTGGCACGAGCAATGAAAAATATGGGGCTAAGTCAATTAGTGCTCGTCAATCCAAAAGAATTTCCCTCTCAGGTCGCCTCGGCCAGAGCCTCCAGTGCTTGTGATATTTTGAACAAAGCTACAGTGGTGGCGACATTGGACGAAGCACTGGTTGGAACAAAGTTGGTGTTTGGTGCGAGTGCGCGTCTAAGAAAAGTCTCTTGGCCTCAGCTAGATGTGCGAGAAACCGCTAAATTAGCATTAGAAACCACCAACGAAGGGGAGGTTGCACTGGTATTTGGCCGTGAAGATTCCGGTTTGAGTAATTTGGAAATGGATAAATGTCACTATTTAAGTCACATCCCCTCCAACCCAACCTACTGCTCACTAAATATCAGTGCCGCCGTTCAGGTCTTTGCTTATGAGTGCTTAATGGCCTCTAATGTTCGTTCCGTACACGCCAAAAATGACCGAGCAAAATTGGCCAATACCGAACAGCTAGAAGGCTTTTACGAACATCTTTTTCAAACCTTGCAAGACATCGAGTTTTTAGACCCCGATAAAAATGCACGGTTTATGCGCCGTATGCGTCGTTTATACAACCGTGCGCAACTGGATGTAAAAGAGATTGATATTTTAAGAGGCATTTTGTCCGCGTCACAACGCAAGGCATTCACGTCAGGAAAAGAAGAAGATGTTTAAGCGATTAAAATCCGATATTCGCAGTGTATTTGATCGAGACCCAGCGGCGCGTAATACCTTTGAGGTGATCACCACCTACCCAGGATTGCACGCTATTTTATGGTATCGGTTAGCACATTGGTTATGGCACATTGGATTAAAATGGTTCGCGCGTTTTATCTCCACCATCGCACGTTGGTTAACGGGGATAGAGATTCACCCAGCCGCCAAAATTGGCGAGCGATTTTTTATCGACCACGGCATGGGCGTAGTGATTGGCGAAACCGCCGAAATTGGTGACGATTGCACCCTCTACCACGGCGTAACACTGGGCGGAACTTCTTGGCAAAAAGGCAAGCGTCATCCAACACTGGGTAATGGCGTGGTCGTGGGGGCAGGTGCAAAAGTGTTAGGGCCGATAGAAATTGGAGATAACGCTCGGATTGGCTCCAATGCCGTTGTAGTTAAACCCGTAGCCACCGGTAAGACCGTGGTGGGTATTCCTGGGCGAGTGGTTGAGCAAAGGGGAGGAGATATTGAAAAACGTCGTGCTAAGATAGCTGAAAAAATAGGGTTTGATGCGTATGGTGTGGGTGAGGAAATGGCCGACCCTGTTGAAAAGGCCATTTACAGTTTACTGGACCACATTCAGGTTCAAGATGAAAAAATGGATCGAATGGCACAAGAGTTGGCCAAGTTGGGTGGGGACTTAATTGATACTACCTTGCCTGGTTTGGATGATGCTGTATTGGAGCCTGATGACCCTCTTCAGGCGGCACACCTAAAGTCAGAGCGTCATAATCGGCCGTGACAGGAGGGGCTGTTTTAGGAAGCTCTGAATAAGTCCATTTTTTACCAAGAACAAGCATGCAAATCATTGATTATAAAATCACAAAAATATTGATTGAGGCTTGTGCAGAGGTTCCTTTGTCAGGATTGATACAATGTTTTAGATACTTTTTGGAGTGAATCAAGAATAATACTTGAGTTGAATGCTTGGTTATTATAGAATTCGCTCCCATATAAGTTAATTAAGTTACATTGAGGCAGACATGAGGTTGACATCCAAAGGACGTTATGCGGTTACAGCAATGATTGATATTGCTTTAAATCAGAGTAAGGGCGCGATTACGCTTTCTTTGATCTCTGAGCGTCAGGGCATCTCGCTTTCGTATTTAGAACAGTTATTTTCAAAACTTAAAAAAGCCGATTTGGTTTCCAGTGCAAGGGGCCCGGGAGGTGGGTATCGTTTAAGTCGCTTGGCAGAAGAGATTTCTGTCAGTGAGATAATTCGTGCTGTGGATGAGTCGGTGGATGCGCGTAGGTGTGCGGGTAAAGGAAATTGCAATGGTGGTGAGGAGTGTTTGTCTCACGCTTTATGGACCGACTTAAGCGGTATGATCAATGATTTTTTAAAAGGCATTACGTTGCAAGATATTGTTAATAAACGTCCAGAGTTGCCTAAAAACAGTTGAGTTTTTTAATTATAAACGGATGCATAAGGGTAAAGCACGTCTATTTTTCTGTCGCGTAAAGGCCTTTCGTTTTGTATTATAGACTATAATATAGATTTTTAAATTCGGATAAGGGCATAGGAAAAATAAATGGCAGTAACGTTAACGCAAACAGCGTCTGATCGAGTGAAAAAAATGCTTGAGAAACGTGGTCATGGTATTGGTTTACGTGTGGCAACCAAGGTGAGTGGTTGCGCTGGTTTTTCGTATGTTGTGGATTATGCCGATGAAATTTATGAAGACGATGCTGTGTTTGAAAGTTTTGGTGTACAGGTGGTGGTTGATCCTGAAAGCTTAAAAAATATTGATGGAATGGAAATTGATTACGTTCAGGAAAGCTTGTTGAATGAAGGATTTGATTTTAAAAACCCAAAAGTAAAAGACAGCTGTGGATGTGGAGAGTCTTTTACGGTTTAGTCTTGAATGTTTTGATACGAAAAACATTCGTTGAAACCGAACCCGGCCTTGTGTCGGGTTTTTTGTTTTTGTGCAGGCGAAGTGAATAGTTGTTAAAATGTCCCGATTAAAAATTTTAGAGGTCAAAAAAATGCAAAAAACCTTTTCGATTATTAAACCGGATGCTGTGGCACGAAATTTAATAGGTCAAATTTATCAGCGTTTTGAGGACAATGGTCTGCGAATTGTGGCCGCCAAAATGAAGCGTTTAACGCGAGAAGAGGCAGAAGGGTTTTATGCAGAACATAAAGGGCGTGAGTTTTACGAACCTTTGGTTGCTTACATGATTTCAGGCCCTATTATGGTTCAGGTATTGGAAGGGGAAGAGGCCATTGCTAAAAACCGTGAAATTATGGGTGTCACAGATCCCGCCAAGGCTGAACCAAATACGATTCGAGCCGATTTTGCGGTTTCGTTACGTGAAAACTCTGTACATGGCTCGGACTCTCCTGAGAGTGCACAGCGTGAAATTGATTATTTTTTTAGCCCTTCTGAATTATGCGAAAGACCTGAATGACCCCAATGGCACAAGTAGAAGAAGTGAGTTCTAAAGTCGATTTATTAGGCATGGACCGAGAAAAGATGGCGGCCTATTTTATCGAGATTGGTGAAAAGCCATTTCGGGCGACCCAAATTATGAAATGGATTCATCAATTTGGTGTCAGTGAATTTGATGAAATGACCAATTTAAGTAAGGCATTACGAGAAAAATTAAAGCGTCTTGCTCACGTGCGGACACCTAAAGTCATTGCAGAACAGTATTCGGATGATGGCACCATTAAATGGTTGCTGGAAATGGATAATCACAATGCTGTTGAAACGGTGTTTATTCCTGAAAAAAACCGGGGAACCCTGTGCATTTCTTCTCAAGTAGGGTGTGCACTGGCGTGTCGTTTTTGTTCCACAGGGCAACAAGGGTTTAATCGAAATTTAGAAAACTGGGAAATCATTGCACAAATGTGGGTTGCCAATAAGGCTTTGGGTTGCAAGCCAAAAGAGGAGCGTCGTATTTCCAATGTCGTTTTTATGGGAATGGGCGAGCCTCTTTTGAATGTGATGCACACGTTTCCTGTCGCACGTATTTTAATGGATGATTTTGCTTATGGTTTGTCAAAGCGTCGAGTAACCATCAGTACGGCAGGAGTCGTACCTGCGATTGATAAAATTAAAGCCGAAGTGGACGTGAGTTTGGCTATTTCACTTCATGCCCCTAACAATGCGCTGAGAGATGAATTGGTTCCGATCAATAAAAAGTATCCTTTGGAAAAGCTGATTCCTAGCTTGTATCAATATGTGGAAGGTGGGCACAGTAAAAAACATGTCACCATTGAGTACGTGATGTTGGATCATGTTAATGACCGTGTTGAGCATGCTCATGAGTTGGTGGCTTTGTTGGGTGATTTAGCGTGCAAGGTAAACTTGATTCCATTTAATCCATTTCCAAATACAGATTATCAGCGTTCGTCTAATAATGCCATTCATCGTTTTAGAGGCATTTTGGAAGCCGGTGGTTTAAATGTAACGATTCGCAAAACTCGTGGTGAAGACATTGATGCAGCGTGTGGTCAGCTAGCTGGTAAGGTATCGGATCGTACTAAGCGAACACTACATCGAGTTGAGTTTAATTGAGTGTTTTTTGAACAGGAAAGAGCATAATGGCCAGTGAAACTTCAGAAAAAAGAGTTCCTTTAAACACTGTTTTATTAGAGGCACGAGAGGCGCAAGGTATTTCATTGGAGTCTGTGGCTGGCCAATTAAAGTTGTCTGTTGTTCAATTGAAAAAATTGGAAAAAGAAGGGTTAAATCCTGAAACGTTGACAACGTTTGAAAGAGGGTATGTGCGTAATTACGCTACGTTTTTAGGGCTAGATCTAGAGTGCATTGAAAGGTATTTTTCTGGATATGATTATGGTTACAGTGCTTTACACTCAGTTAAAGTGTATGGCGAGACAGAGCATAAACCGTTATTGGGACGTTTCATTATAAAATGGTTATTGGTTTTCGTGTTGATTGGATTGGTCGGTGCGCTTATATGGTCTGCTTTTCCAAGTTTATTAAATTTTTAGGGGCCTGTCGGACTTAGGCTCCAGTCCAGATAAAACATAAGGTCAAAAAAAGAGTTATGGTTAAAAAAATTTCAGCCATTCGGGGCATGAATGATGTTTATGGTGATGCAGCGGATGCGTTTGATTATTTGGTGAGTGTTGCAGAGGCGACTTTTAAACAATATGGTTATCGTTCGATTCGCTTGCCTGTTGTGGAAAAAACAGAGTTATTTTGTCGCTCCATTGGTGAGGTGACCGACATTGTTGAAAAAGAAATGTATACTTTTTCGGATCGTAATGATGAGAGCTTAACACTGCGTCCCGAAGGTACGGCAGGCTGTGTGCGAGCCGTTGTGCAAGCTGGCCTGGCGTATAACCAAATACAAAAATTATTTTATACAGGCCCTATGTTTCGCTATGAGCGCCCTCAAAAAGGGCGTTATCGCCAGTTTCATCAAATAGGGGTTGAAGTTTTTGGTTTGGCCACCCCTGACGTTGATGCAGAGTTAATTGTATTAACTGCTCGTTTGTGGGAAAAACTGGGACTGAAAAATCTTGAGTTACAAATTAACTCACTGGGTTCGCAAGCCGCTAGAAAAGCCTATCGTGATACCCTGGTTTCTTATTTGAATGTTCATAAAGCGCAATTGGATGAGGACAGCTTGAGACGCTTAGAAACCAACCCTCTTCGTATTTTAGATACGAAAAATCCTGCGATGAAAGAGATTGTTGAGGGGGCTCCAAAGTTAATAGAACATCTGGATGCTGAGTCGGTTGTGCATTTTGAACAACTGAAATCCCATTTGGATGATTTAGGCATTGCGTATGAGGTTAACCCAAATTTAGTGAGAGGCTTGGATTATTATAATCGCAGCGTATTTGAGTGGATAACCACCGAATTAGGTGCACAGGGAACGGTATGTGCGGGTGGTCGTTATGATGGATTGGTTGAACAGATTGGCGGAAAAGACACGCCTGCGGTTGGGTTTGCAATGGGGATTGAGCGTTTGACTGCGCTGTTGATGGACCATAACCTTGTGCCCCGTTTGGCACAACCTGACGTGTATGTTGTTTTGGTGGGAAATGACGTTCAACGCCCAGGCTTAGTTATTTCAGAAAGGATTCGTGAAGCACTGCCTCATGTGAATGTGCAAATGAACTGTGGTGGGGGAAGTTTTAAAAGCCAGTTTAAAAAAGCTGACCGTTCAGGGGCTTTATATGCTGTGGTATTAGGTGAACAAGAAGTGGTGGAGCGTGTGGTATCCATTAAACCTTTAAGAGAAACCTCGGAACAGGAAACGGTAACCTGGGATGCGTTAATTGATAAGTTAAAGGAAATCTTTCCATGTTAATATGGCACTTTGGGATTAAATAGTTTCGTTATGAAAGCTCTGATTAAGCGACTTAATCAGAGCTTCCTTAATATAATATGAAAATGAAGCGTTTATTCGAATGTTACTTTCGTACAAAGGTTTCAAATATAGTTAAAAGTAGTTAAAAAAGGATGTCTATACATGAGTCGTTATGAAACAGAAGAAGAGCAGGTTGAGGCCATTAAAAGCTGGTGGAAAAAAAATGGCACGTTACTTTTAAGTGCTTTACTGGTGGTTGTCATCGCTATTTCAGGTTGGCGTTATTGGACAAACACCCAATATGTTGAGTCAGCAAATGCTTCGACCTTGTTTGAAGTGTTGCAAGCAAACATGCAGCGTGGCTCATTTGGTGAGGTCTCTCGTGAAGCGTTGAAATTAATTCAGGAGCAACCCGACAGCCCTTATGCGGTTGGTGCGGCAATGATGTATGCGACATACAGTCTGGATAAAGGAGAAATGCAAGAAGCCATTACCCAGTTACTGTGGGTAACGGATAATGCAAAGGATGCCCAACTTCGAAATATTGCACACATGAATTTAGCACGCATTCACACGAGTTTAAAGGGATTTGATGCGGCTCAGGAGCATTTGGGTTTTTTAGAAAAGGCAAATTTAAAAGGAGCTGAAAAAGCGGTATTTGATTATACTGCTGGGTTAACTGCATTGGCTCAATCAAATCATCAGGGGGCGTTAGTTGCTTTTAAACGAGTGGTTGAAAACCAGAAAACAGATAATAATTTATTGTCTTTGGCTCAAATTCAACTAGACGACTTGGCACAGCGTTAATTTTGTATAAAAGCTCTCTAATTGAATGCAATTTTCTTAACACCGATGTAATTAACAGGTTAATTTTAAAAGAATGAAAATACGTTTTGTTTTGATGCTGTTTGTTTCGGCAATGTTACTGGGTGGGTGCTCTTCTTCTCCTATTGTTAAAGAGCCGACGGTACTGGCTCCTCTTGATACACTGTATTCGCTAAAACGAAACTGGCAAGTTAAGATGGGCATGATGCCGAATCGAGATTCGGAAGGATTATTTTTTGCAGAAGATGCCTCCAATATTTATGTGGCGACAGCAACGGGTTATTTAAGTGCATTAAAGAAAACTCCCACTACTCGTTGGGTGGATCAGGTTATTTGGCAAACCAGGTTTGCATCAGAGATTGTTTCAGGGCCTGCAAAATATGGTGACCAGTTAATTATTGGAACAGCGAAAGGGGTATTAATGTCGGTGTCTGCCAAGAATGGTCAAATTTCCTGGCAGACACAGCTTTCCAGTGAGGTAATGAGTTATGCCGAAATAGCACAACAAACCATTTTTACTCGCACAGTGGATGGCAAGTTGTATGCGGTGAATGCGGTAACGGGTGAGGTTATTTGGATTGTTGAGCATGAAATGCCCAGTTTGTCATTGAGAGGCGCTCCTGCTATTTTGTACGATGAAAACAGATTGTTTGTGGGATGGGAAAGTGGCATGGTGCAAGCCTTATCAGCAACATCGGGTGCTCTGTTATGGGAAAGACGTGTTGCGATACCAAAGGGGCGAACAGATCTTGAACGCATTGTGGATATTCAGGCTAATCTGGTGATGAAGCAGGGGCGTTTAATTGTTTTGGGGTATCATGGCAAACTGGTTTCGATTAACCCTGAAACGGGTCACTTCTTTTTTGAGAAAGCATTATCGGGTTATCGTGATTTTGTGGTTGATAACGATAAAATTTATGTCGTAGATGATTCGGATGTGTTATATGCCTTTGATTTATTCAGTGGTACGATGTTATGGACACAGGAAGCACTTAAAAATCGTTTGGTTGCAGACTTGAATTTTTATAAGGAAGATTTATTAGTTTCAGATGGCTGGGGATATTTGCACTGGATTAACCGTATTCAAGGTACTGAAATAACGCGAGCAAAGCACAGCAATGAGTATGGTGATGGCAATCAAATTTTACGCATAAAAGTGGATGGTGAAACCTTAACCTTATTGGATGATGAGGGGGTCGTAACGCAGTATGCGGTGCTTCCTTCCAATTTGGCGCAATTTAAAAAAACTTTTCCTTATCAGCAAAAATCAGGCTTCTTTGATTTTCTTTTTCAAAACCCGATAAGCATAGGGAAACCAGAAAGTGAGTAAACCCGTTATTGCATTAGTTGGCCGTCCAAATGTTGGAAAATCAACTCTGTTCAATCGCTTAACACGATCTCGTGATGCGATTGTGGCGGACTATCCTGGGTTGACGCGTGATCGTCAATATGGCACAGGGCGTTTGGGCTCCTCTCCTTATATTGTGGTGGACACGGGTGGGTTAAGTGGTGAAGATGAGGGCGTTGATCCTTTGATGGCGGATCAAGTAAAGTCAGCCTTGGAAGAATCGGATGCAGTTATTTTTTTGGTGGATGGGCGTCAAGGGTTGGTGCCAGCGGATGAGCAAATTGCCAATTACCTTCGATTGTTTGATAAGCCTGTTCAGGTTGTGGTCAATAAAGCCGAAGGGATGGATTATGCCGTGGTCACTTCCGAATTTTTCCAACTTGGGTTAGGGGAACCATTGGCTATTTCTTCAGCTCATGGTGATCATGTTGCGGATTGCATTGATAACGTGTTAGCCGATTTACCTCCAGCAGAAATGACGAATGAAGTGGATTTGGATGAGCATCCCGGGATTCGAGTGGCGGTGATTGGGCGCCCTAATGTTGGAAAGTCCACGTTGATTAATCGTATGATTGGAGAAGAGCGTGTGGTGGCATTTGATATGCCAGGTACAACGCGTGACAGTATTTTTGTGCCGTTTGAACGAGATGGCCAAGCATATACCATGATTGATACGGCAGGGGTGCGCCGTCGTAAAAATATTAAAGAAAAAATTGAAAAATTCAGTATTATAAAAGCCATTGAAGCCATGAGTAATTCGCATGTGGTTATTTTGGTGATTGATGGTTCAGAAGGCTTAACAGATCAAGATTTGACGTTACTTGGTCTGGCTATTGAATCAGGAAGAGGGCTGGTGTTAGCTGTTAATAAATGGGATCATTTAGAGCCCTGTCAACGTGATAAAGTAAAGCATGAACTCAGCTTTAGACTTTCTTTTGCGGATTATGCCAAACAACACCTTATTTCTGCTCTGCATGGTACGGGAGTGGGCGACTTGTTTAAAACCGTTAATGCGGTGCATCAGGCTGCGTTTAAGCGTGTTTCAACTTCCGATTTGAATCGTGTGCTAGAGCAAGCTGTATTAGATCACCAACCGCCTTTAATTTCAGGACGTCGTGTTAAATTGCGTTATGCACATTTAGGAGGGTTAAATCCGCCTAGAGTCATTGTTCATGGCAATCAAGTTGATAAATTGCCACAAGCGTATGTGCGTTATTTAATCAATGTATTTCGTAAAGCCTTTAAGTGGGTGGGAACGCCTGTTACGATTGAGTTTAAAACAACGGTTAATCCTTTTGAAGGTCGAAAAAACAAGGCGTTACATCGTAAAAATAAAGGCAGTGATGACTCCAGATTTAAAGCGAAAAAAAAGAAAAAACAGGCAAAACGTCGTTAGAAGTCCGACAGACTTCTTAAGCTTTAGATTTTAGAGAAAAATAAATTAAAAAATTTCCCCCCCCCTTGTTTTAAACACAGTTTAGGTAAGCTATGAGCCAGAACCCAACAAAACGTATTCGTGAAATTCCTTATAACTACACGTCTTTTTCAGATAAAGAAATTGTATTACGCTTTTTAGGTGAATCTTGCTGGCAAACCATCCAATCCTTGCGGAAAACACGTAATACAGGGCGCTCTGCTCGAATGATTTTTGAAGTTTTAGGGGATATGTGGGTGATTTCCCGTAACCCTTATATTCAAAATGATTTAATTGAAAACCCTAAACGGCGCAATGCATTAGTGGATGCATTAAATCATCGTTTAAAAGAAGTTGAAAAACGCTTAAATGGCAATGAGACTGCTGCACGGTTACTTGCTTCTGTTCGTAAAGCAGTTGATGATTTTTCGGCATGGTTTCCTGAACAAGTAACATTAAGAGCGAAGGTTAAGAAGCGTTTTAAAAAAATCAGTCGAGAAGACAATATTGACTTTAGCGGGTTAGCGCGTGTTTCTCATGCAACGGATGCAACGGATTGGCGCGTTGAATTGCCTTTAGTTGTGTTGACACCTGATACCGAGCAAGAAGTGATTGAAATGGTTCAAGCCTGTATTGACCTTGGGCTAACTGTCATTCCTCGTGGAGGAGGGACGGGCTATACAGGGGGCGCGATTCCGCTTCATCAAATGACTGCGGTTATTAATACGGAAAAGCTTGAATATTTGGGGTTGGTTGAACAAGTTGAACTGCCCCAGATTGGCAAAGTTGCAACCGTTAAAGCCGGTGCAGGCGTTGTTACTCGCCGAGTTTCTGAACAGGCAGAGCGTGCAGGCTATGTGTTTGCAGTCGATCCTACCTCGCAGGATGCTTCAACCATCGGTGGTAATATTTCTATGAATGCGGGGGGGAAAAAAGCGGTTTTATGGGGGACAACGCTGGATAATCTGGCTTCATGGCGCATGGTAACGCCGGATGCCCAGTGGTTGGAAGTTGAACGGGTGAATCATAATTTAGGAAAATTGCAGGATCAAAAGGCCGTTATTTTTGATATTCGTCGTTTTGAAAAACAGGGAAAAAACCAGATTGGTGAAACACAGCGTTTAGAAATTCCAGGCTCTGCTTTTAGGCAGGCAGGCTTGGGCAAGGATGTGACGGATAAATTTTTAAGTGGTTTGCCAGGCATACAAAAGGAGGGGTGTGATGGTTTAATCACTTCCAGTCGTTTTATTGTACACCGTATGCCAAGTCATACTCGCACGGTATGCCTTGAATTTTTTGGAACAGACTTAAGTTTGGCTGTACCAGCGATTGAAGAGATTATTGATTACGTTGACTCAAAGAAAAAAGAGGGCATTTTACTTGCAGGATTAGAACATTTGGATGAGCGTTATATTCGAGCGGTTAAATACAACACCAAAGCCAATCGTAAAGAGTTGCCCAAAATGATTTTATTGGCTGATATTTGTGGTGAAAATGGTTTTGAAGTGGCCAAAACTTGTACCGATATTGTGGAATTAGCCAGCTGTCGTGATGCGGAAGGATTTGTTGCAGTTTCAAATGAAGCCCGAAAACGTTTTTGGTTAGACCGTTCACGTACTGCCGCGATTTCGGCGCATACGAATGCGTTTAAGATTAATGAAGACGTTGTGATTCCGTTAAAACGTTTAAACGAATACAACGCTCAAATTGAACAGATTAATATTGAACTCTCTATTAAAAACAAGCTGGATATTTTAACAGCTTATGAGAGCTATTTTACTGGAGAGATTCCTGAGTTTGACCAAGAAGATGATTTTGAGGATGCGCAAGGACCAACGGCTTTCTTTAAAGACCGAGTAGCGGATACGCTGGCTCACTTGACAAGGGTTCGTGCCCGTTGGACGGCCTTGCTTGAACATTTGGAGCAGCCTGCAACAGAGCATTTAGCGCTGATTCCCGAGGCGGATCACGCTCTTATTCAAGCTGAGGATACGTTACTAACGCTGTTTCTAAGAAGAGAAATTTTGGTTTCTTCACGTCAAGAGGTGAAAAAGTTTATTCATGAAACCTTTATGGGGCATGACTTTGAACCCATGTTAAACCGTTTGGATGAAATTCACGCTGAATTGCGTAATGCACGCCTGTTTGTGGCACTGCATATGCATGCAGGGGATGGTAATGTGCATACCAATATTCCCGTGCATTCGAGCAATTATGAAATGGTGCACTTGGCAGAAACGGTTGTGGATCGTATTATGAAAATTGCAAACCGTTTAGGGGGGGTGATTTCAGGTGAACATGGGATTGGTTTAACGAAATATCAATATTTGGATGAAGACAAGGTAAAACATTTTGTTGAATACAAACAAAAAGTTGACCCTGATGGTGTCTTTAATAAAGATAAGTTAATGCCAGGTTCGGGGCTTGATAATGCCTATACACCGTCGTTGAGTTTAGTGAATCAGGAAGCCATTATTTTGGAAGCCAGTGAGCTTGATGAGCTGAATAATGATATTAAAGACTGTTTAAGATGTGGTAAATGTAAACCGGTGTGTCAAACGCATATTCCGCGTGCCAATTTACTGTATTCACCTCGTAATAAAATATTGGCCACAGGCCAGGTGATTGAAGCCTTTTTATATGAAGAGCAGACACGTAGAGGTATATCATTACAACATTTTGAAGCAATGAATGATGTGGCGGATCATTGTACCACCTGTCATAAATGTGAAGCTCCTTGTCCTGTTGACATCGATTTTGGTGACGTATCGATTCGGATGAAAAATATTTTGACAAATATGGGGCAAAAGCGTTCCTCCATAATGATTAAACTGGCTTTATTCTTCTTAAATGTTAAAAACCCATCGGTGATTAAAATACTGCGTAAAACCATGATTGGCTGGAGTGCAGTGGGGATTTCTCTGGCACACAAGGTTGCCAAAATGCTTGGGTTGCTTGGCCGGGTGTCAGACATTCCCCCCAAAACCTCTAAAATAGCCCCCGTTCAACAGCAAGTGATTAACTTTGTTCGCAAGCCACTGAATACTGGGCCGAACCAGACCACCATGCGTGCCATGTTAGGACTAGAAGAGCCTAATTTCGTTCCGATTATCAGTGATCCAGCAAAAGTAACCGAAGAATCTGATGCGGTTTTTTATTTTCCAGGGTGTGGATCAGAGAGGTTGTTCAGTGATATTGGACTGGCCACCATCGCCATGCTTAATGAGGTGGGTGCACAAACCGTTTTACCACCAGGGTATCTGTGTTGTGGCTATCCTCAAACCGCCGCAGGACAAGCTGAAAAAGGAGCGCAAATTACGGCTGAAAACCGTGCGTTATTCCATCGTGTGGCGAATACATTAAATTATCTTGATATTAAAACGGTGATTGTCTCATGTGGAACGTGTATGGATCAGCTTTTGAAATATGAGTTTGAGCGTATTTTTCCAGATTGTCGATTATTGGATATTCATGAATATTTGCAAGAAAAAGGCATGTCGGTCGAATCTGAAACAGGGGTTAAATACTTGTATCATACCCCTTGCCATGATCCCATGAAGCATCAAGATGGTACGCAGGTTGCAAAAGAGCTACTGAAAACAGAGAGTGTTTTATTTTCAGATCGTTGTTGCAGTGAAGCAGGTACTTTGGCAACCGCACGTCCTGATATTGCAACTCAGTTGCGCTTTAGAAAGCGGGAAGAGTTAAAAAAAGGAATTGAGGCATTGACTGGCGAGACAAAGGCAAAAAAAGGTAATGTGAAAATATTAACCTCTTGTCCGGCATGTCAGCAAGGGCTTAACCGGTATGAGGGGGAGACGGGCTTAAAAACAGACTATATTGTGATTGAGCTGGTTAAAAACCGATTAGGCGATAATTGGAAAAAAACCTTTGTACAAACGTTGAAAGAAGGAGGGGTCGAAAAAATATTGTTGTAGAGTAAAGGGTTCGTACCATTTTTTTGTAACGGATAAAAAAGGCGCCTGTTGTAAGCGCCTTTTTTTATTTGTTATTTTGCTGGTTGAGCAGCATAAAAATCTGACAATGCTTTGATTTCATCATCCGTTAGCTTTTTCGCAAAAGGTGCCATTGTGGCGTCTTTACGGAAACCACCGCGGAAATCTTTTAATTGTTTTTCAATGTAAGCGGCATGTTGCCCTGCAAGTTTGGGAAAATTAGGGACAACGCTGTTACCGTCTGCGCCATGACAACCGACACAGGTTGCAGAGATGGCGGGTGCTTCTACGGTTGTATGTGTAGAAACAGCGGCATAGGCTGACGCTGAGAATAGAAAGGTTGCTGTTATGGATGTAATAAATCGTTTTTTCATGATAAGTACGCTCATTATTATTTAAATAGAGGATGTGTTTTTGACACTGACATTTAAAGCGAAGTTTGTTTTAAAATCAAGTAAGATCGCATGAAATATGCTTTGTAATGTACAAAGGGTTCCATAAGGAAAACATTGGGCAAAAAAAAACCGTCAATAAATGACGGTTTTTTTTCTAACTCTAAAAAATTATAGAGAAGAAGTATAAGCAGCGATATTGGCAATATCGGCTTCAGAAAGACCCGCCGCCATTGGCGCCATCATAGACGTCATTGGACCAACCTGCTTTCCTGCTTTATAGTCATGCAGTTTTTGTGCAATATCAGCCGCCGCTTGACCGGCTAATTTAGGACCAACACCACCTTCAGCGTTAGCACCATGACAACCTACGCAAGTTGCATAAGCTGCTTTACCTGCTGTTGCATCACCCGCTTGAGCAGCGGCACCAAATGTAACTAATCCAGCCGCAGCCAGAGCAATAATTGTATTTTTCATAATGTACTCTCCTAAAGCACTATTTAAATAGTATAGGGCTTAACCCTGAGTGCTATTACAGTCTAAAAGCTATTCTGAGTCAAGATTGAATATTGAGGCAATGATGAAAATTTTATAAAAAACTGTATAAATCGTTAGGGAATGGGGAAAAGTTTGAATTAAGAGTGAAGAATTCGTGTCAAAAAAGTGGATTATATGAATATAAAGAGGGGGGATTGGGTTAAATATGGCTTTTGGGAGAGGATATGGGTATTCTTTAAAGAAAGACATTAAAGAGCACTAAAAATATTAATGAGGATATTAGATGTATGTTTATGATTAGATTATGGTTAATTGTATTGGTGATGACGTTGATTAGCTGGGGCGTTTTAAAGTTAATTCGAAAGCCACTCCATATCGGTTGGGTTTTTCTATTTTGGACGGTGGTTTTTTTTGGCAGTGCATTTTTATTATACGGTGTTTCAATTTGGCTGGCTGGCGCATAGTTGAGGGCGTTCATAATTCTTTGCACGTGGGGGTTCGTTCTCGTGGAAGCGTGAACCAGGTAAGAGTAGAGGGGAGAATTTAACGCCTGTTTTTTTTATGACGGGCTCGTCGTCTTTTTTTATCCTCTTCTTTGGCTTTACGTTTAGCCTCTTTTTGTTCACGTAAAAGGGCGACGTGTTTTTGCTCTTTTTTTATCATCTCTGGTGTTTCAAGTGTGATTTTTCCAATGATTGTCTCTCTAAATTCAACAATAAAAATGCGTGATATTTTATCCAGATCTACCATGCCACCTGAACGTAAACAGCCACGTTGTCGTCCAATTTTTTCTAAAAACTCAATGTCGGTATTGGGCAATGTTTCCAGTTTAAAGCGTTCTTTTAATGCTTCCGGATAGGTATTTATTAAATATTCTGTGGCATAAGAGGCAATGTCTGGCAGTTCAAATGCGGTCTCTTTTATGCCCCCGGTAATGGCTAAACGATAGCCACTGTTTTCATTTTCAATATTTGGCCAAAGCATGCCAGGAGTATCGATAAGGGTGATGCCTTCTTTCAGCTTAATACGTTGTTGGTTTTTGGTGACAGCAGGCTCATTGCCTGTTTTGGCAATGGTTCGTCCGGTAATGTTGTTAATTAAAGTGGATTTGCCCACATTAGGAATGCCAATAATAAGGGCGTGAATGGTTTTAACGCTGTGCTCTTTATTGGGCACGAGTTGTTGAATCATACGAATAACTTGTTCACGCTTATCAGAGTGCTGGGCATTAAAAGCTAAGGTTTTAACACTGCTTTCCTGTTCCAGATAGCGTTGCCATATTTGCGTTTTTTTCGGGTCGGCTAGATCGCTTTTATTTAAAATTTTCAGCGTTGGTTTATTGCCACGAATCTCTTCTATCATGGGGTTTTGACTGCTAAAGGGAATGCGGGCATCCAAAACTTCAATAAAGACATCCACCTGATTAAAAATGTCACGCACTTCTTTTTGTGCTTTGTGCATGTGTCCGGGATACCATTGAATTGCCATTATGATGCCTTTTTGAAGAGTTTAGGGTTGGTTCGTAAGGTCGGTACGTAAAAAAAAGGGGGGGTAAAAAAGGTTAAAAGTATGTCTCTTTTTTTATTGTTTGCTGTTTTTAATTTATTCAGAATTTGTTTATGTTAAGGATAGATTATAGCGTGTTTGAATAGGGGAGGAAAGTTTAAGGAATCTCTGATTAAGTTAGAGCTTTATTAAAAAAGGTTTAATGGCTGGCATAACCATTGCTTCTGCAGACTTTTCTTTCGTAATGTGGGTTTTTTTGCGATGCTTGGGGCAAAATATGCCTTGTTGATAGGGTAAAAACGTATTTTTACGTGTTATACGTATTTTATTGAGTGTAGTACGGTGTTAGAGTGGTTAGTATTACGGTTTGGTTTTTGTATTTTAACAGCTGTTAGGAATTTTAAAAATGACCAATAGTTTTCATATATTAATTGTGGACGATGTCTCTGATAATATTCAAGTAGCGATGAGTATTTTAAAAGAAGAAAATTATCAATTTTCGTTTGCTCTAAATGGTATGCAAGCACTCACTTTAGTGAATGAAAAACCATTTGACTTGATTTTGCTGGATATTATGATGCCCAAAATGGATGGCTATGAGGTGTGCAAGCAATTAAAACAACAGGAGAAAACCAAGGGGATTCCGATTATTTTTTTAACGGCAAAAATAGACATTGATTCAATTTCAGAAGGGTTTCAGGCCGGAGCCGTGGATTATATTACCAAACCGTTTCACCCTGAAGAGTTGATTGCCCGAGTAAAAACACACCTTGAACTGTATGCTTCTCAAAAACTATTAAAAAAATACAATATTAACTTGAAAAACAGCTTGTTGCATCGCGAGAAGCGTTTTATGAGTGAGTTGGAAGAAAATCAAAAAGAGATGATTTACGTGCTGACCGAATTAATGGAGGCCAATTCGGATGAAACGGGGCGACACATTCGGCGTGTGGCGGAATACTCAAGACTGTTAGCACATTATCACCCTAATGTAACCGAAGAAGATGCACAGGTTATTTATCACGCTGCACCCATGCACGATATTGGCAAGATTGCCATTCCTCATGACATTTTACACAAGCCTGGCCGTTTAACAGAAGAAGAGTTTAATGTCATTAAAACCCACACCACACGGGCTCATGACATGTTAAAAATTTCAGACCGAAAATTTATTAAGGCCGCTGAAATCATTGCCACACAACACCATGAGAAATGGAATGGTACGGGGTATCCACAAGGGTTGGCGGGAGAAAAAATTCATATTTATGCCCGTATTGTGGCGCTTGCGGATGTGTTTGATGCCTTAACACATAAACGGGTTTATAAAGAGTCGTGGTCGGTTGAAGAGGCGGTTGAATACATTATTCAGCATAAATACACTCAATTTGACCCTGACGTTGTGGATATTTTTGCCGAGCATGTTGATGAATTTATTACCATCTCCCATTTTTAAACTCTTTTTTTTCAGCTGTCTTTGCTTGTTCTCCTTGCAGGCAAAATCCCTTGCCTTAACCACAGAAGAGCAGCAATGGCTGGCAGAAAACCCAAGCATTGTTTTGGGTTCAGATTACGCCTGGCCACCTTATGATTTTGTTAATGAACAAGGTCAACACGCCGGTATATCAGCCGATATTATTGAGAATATTCGTCAAACGACAGGGTTGGATATTCAAATTAAAAGCGGTGTTTGGTCGAATATTATGGATGACATGAAGGCGGGTCGTTTAGATGGCCTTGTGTGTGCTATCAAAACCCCCGCCCGAGAAGCCTATTTAAATTTTTCCCCCCCCTATACCACGATGCCAAACGTCATTGTATTAAATACCAATGACGACCATCGAGTTCAATCCATGAAGGATTTGACGGGTAAAACCATCGCGATTAATCAGGGTTCTTATTTGCATGAATGGTTGCAAGCCAATTACCCTGATATTCCATTGCATTTGACGCGCTCTAATGCTGTGGCGCTGGAAGCGGTTTCTTTTGGGGAGGCGGATGCCTATATTGGGAATTTAGCCGTTTCGAGCTATATAATCAGGAAAAAATACTTAACCAATTTAAAGGTTGTTGCCAAATTAAATGAACTGGAGACACAAAGCGCCATTGCTATTGATAAGCAACAACCCATTCTTATGTCCATTATTCAAAAAGCACTGTCGTCGATTGATGCGAGTAAATTACGTGAGATTAATGAAAAATGGGTTTTTCAGTTTCAAGAAAACCAACATCAGGCGGTTGTGTTAAGTCCCAGCGAGCAGGCCTGGATTCAATCACATGGCGCAGTAGAGGTGGCCTCTGAGTTGGATTGGCCACCGTTTAATTTTGTCAATGATGACAAAAAACCCGTGGGGTTGTCACTGGATATTTTAAGGTTAGTGGCGCAAAAAACCGGGTTAACACTCAATATTACGATGAATGACTGGGCAACCAATTTAGAAAACATAGAAGCCCAAAAAGTGGATTTATTGCCTGCGGCGGTTAGAACTCAAGACAGGGAGCGCTTTGCGGCATTTTCACGCCCTTACTTTAATGCCAGTAACTATTTTTTTGTTCGGGATGATTTGGAGGTTACCCAGTTTAAAGACCTGGATGGAAAGACCGTTGCCATTCCCAAAGGGTTTGCCGGAATTCAAGTGATAAAAACCCACTATCCAAACATCTCAGTTCTTGAAACCAATTCGATACAGGAAGCGGTTGAAGCGGTGATTCAAAATAGGGCGCAATTATTATACGGTGTGTATCCTGTGATTTCTTATGTATTAAGAGAGACGGGGGTTCATACCATTATGCCGTTTAAAGCAACGCGACATGTTGTTCAAGATTTAACGTTTATGCTTAGAAAGGATGAACCTGAATTACTCTCCATTATTAATAAGGGACTGGCTGCCCTTACGGCAGAAGAAAAGGCTAAGATTGAATCCAGATGGCTGGCAATTTCCCCTAAAGAGGAAGAGGTGTTTGAGCTAAGCGCACTGGAAAAGGAGTGGTTAAATGAATATAAGCGTGTGTCATTTTCCGGAGATCCTGATTGGTTGCCATTTGAGGCGTTTACCGAAGAGGGGCGCTATACAGGGATTGTTGCCGATTTTTTAGCTGATATAGAAGCATTATTGCCACTGAGATTTGAGGCCGTTCCCGTTTTATCCTGGCAAGAAACCTTGGCATTAGCGGAGCAAAAAAAGGTGGATGTGATTTCAGGGGACACAGAAGATGCGTATTTAGCCCAAAATTATCAGCCTATTGAGCCGTATATTACCACTCCGATTGTGATCGTTATGAATGATCAGGCGGATTTTGTGCCCTCCCTTTCTGAGCTTGATCAACATGTTATTACCATTGTTGAGGATTATGGCTACACTCATGCATTGCTTGAAAAATACCCGGAACACCGGTTTAAAGAGGCTCAAACCCCTTTAGAGGCGCTGGAGAGTGTTGCTTTAAATCGCACGGATGCTGCGGTACTCTCTTTGCCTGTGGCCAGCTATTTAATTAAACAATATGGTTTTCAGAACTTAAAGATTGTTGGTAAAACCGGTCTTGAGATGAATGTGACGTTGTTTGTCACCAAAGAAAAGCCCATTTTGCATCAACTGTTAAACCGAGCCATGAAGCAAGTGAAAGAGGAAAAAGGTGGAGACATTTTAAATGCCTGGATTAAATTAAATTTCGCATCCAGAACGGATTATTGGCTTATTTTTCAAATTATGTTAATAGCGCTGTTTGTGATAAGCGTTATTTTTTATTGGAATTTGAGGCTTGCCAAAGAGGTTAAACAGAGAAAAGAGGCGGAACGCTTGCTTGAAGTTGAAAAAAACAATTTCAAATATTTATTTGAACAAGCCACTGATGGGCATTTAATTTACCAAAGAGGGCGCTTTATTGCATGCAACAAGGCGGCGTTAAAGTTATTGGGATTAACCAATAAGGAGGCTTTGTTAACGGTTGATTTAAGCTGTTGGTCTCCTGAGTTCCAACCAGATGGACAGCGTTCGGCTGAGAAACGAAAAGCGTTGATTAAGGCGTGTTATAACGAAGGGATGCAACGTTTTGATTGGGTACTTCAAGGGGTGGATAAAAAACCTTTTTGGGTTGATGTGGTCTACACCTCCATTCCTTACTTGGGTAAACCCGCTATTTATATTTCATGGCGAGATAAAACAGAGCAAAAAGCGTTAGAAGAAAAATTAAAGCAAAATGAAGAACAAATGAAGTTGCTGATTGACAGCATTCCGTTAATTGTGATTGTGACAAGTTTTGAGGGAGAGATTTTAAGTGCCAACCGTAAGGCAATTGAAGACTATCAGGTGACGCCTGAGAAAATGGCTAAATTAAACATTGCTGATTTTTATCAAAACAGCAGTGATCGTACAGAAATCCGAAAAATTTTACAAAAAGAGGGGCGAGTCAATCAAAAAATTGTCACCATGAAAGATGTTCAGGGGCAAGCGCGAGAGATGATGTTGTCGGTGATTCCCATTAAGTATAATAATCAATCGGCTCTATTAACCATTTCAGTCGATTTAACCGAGCGTATTTTAGCCGAAAAACAATTAAAAGAAGCGATGGCTCGTGCGGAAGCGGCGAATCAGTCCAAGACAGAGTTCTTAGCTAATATGAGTCATGAAATTCGTACGCCAATGAATGCCATTTTAGGGTTTACTGAATTATTAAACGAGCAGGTGCAAGAGCCACGTTTAAAATCGTTTATTGGCACCATTCAATCCGCTGGTAATACGTTATTGATGCTGATTAATGATATTTTGGATTTGTCTAAAATTGAAGCAGGTAAAATGACGTTAAATAATATTGCCACGAACCCGCATGACTTGTTTAAAGAAGTGGGGGACATTTTTTCAATGAATATTCAAAAGAAAGGGTTGGATTTTTATATTGAAATTGATCCCGAACTTCCCCACTCGTTACTGCTGGATCCTGTGCGATTAAGGCAGGTTCTTTTTAATTTATTGGGTAACGCCGTAAAATTTACTGAAACAGGTTCGATAAAATTATCGGTAAAACCGGTGAATGTGTTTGACCATTTAAGTAAGGTGGATTTACTGATTAAAATTGAAGATACTGGGATTGGCATTCCTCTGGATCAACAAGACCGTATTTTTAATGTGTTTGAGCAACAAGCAGGACAAGACTCTGGGAAATTTGGTGGTACGGGATTAGGGCTTTCCATTACCAAGCGCCTGGTCGCGATGATGAAAGGGCATATTAGTTTGGAAAGCACACCAAATAAAGGCTCCATATTCAGTATTTTATTAGAAAAAGTGGATATAGCTTCAGTGCATTCCCAGCACCAGCTTGAAGCCTCATTCGCTTTTAATCCTCAAACCATTCGCTTTAAACCCGCTACGATTTTAGTTGTGGATGATATTTTGAATAACCGAGAGCTTATTTGTCAAAATTTTAAAGGCTCAGGTATCCGAGTTATTGAGGCTGAAAATGGGCAAGAAGCGATTGAACAATATAAAGAACACAATATTGACCTGGTTTTAATGGACATTCGCATGCCCGTTTTAAATGGGTATGAGGCCGCAAAAGTCATTAAAGTGCTTAACCCGAATCTGCCGATTGTGGCATTAACGGCTTCGGTTATGCAGGATGAATTTGAAAAAATAAGACGTGAACATTTTGATGATTATTTACGTAAACCTGTTTTGCGTAACGATTTAATGCGGACATTGTCGCAATTTTTGCCCTATCGTCATGCCGCACCAGATGAATTGCCAAGCACCAGCAAACCGATTGAAATTGAAAAAGAATCGTTTTCTGAACCTCTGAGAACACTATTAACGGATGAGTTAACGCCTTTATACCTTCTTGCAATTAAGAGTAATGGCATTGAAGAGATTAAATTGTTTGCTAAAAAAGCCGCTGAGCTGGCATCTGAATACAATAATGATGCTTTGGATCAATTTGCTTCTCAATTACTGGAAAAGGTGGACAGCTTTGACATCGCTGGTATGCAGTTTTTATTAAAGAAGTATGAGGCGATTCAGGAGGGGTAAAAAAATTTCCCCCCCCCTTCTCTTTTTTTTGGGGGGAGGAGGATTTAAGTCAAACGGTTATTATTTTTTAAATAGACGCACCAAAAAACGTCCAAAAATAAACAGCGCCAAAGGAATCCATAGATAGAAAAAAGGCAATATAAAGTGATAAAAAGAGGTTAAGGGTTCCTCCAAATGTTGCAAACCTTCTACGGTTAACATGCCATCTTCCGCATTGGATAATACAATGAATACCACTACTAATAGAATGGCACCCAGTGCAGCGCTTGAGTAGTTAAACAGTTTTGACCAAATATCCATGATATTGCCTTTAAGTTAATGAGTTGTTATCAAGTTCAGTGACGTCTTTGCACGATGCAGGCTTTGCATGTTTCATTTTGTGCTCGCACTGAGCAAAGGGATTTCAGTATTTTACGAGATTTTAGATGAGATAGGAAACCAGGAGAACCCCATATTGGTGACAATGCCATTTAAAGGGATGTCCCAAGGTTCTGCTGATAGGTGTGCAACTTGTTGACAGCTGTGCGCCCAGCCAATGAGCAGGGGGGGGGAATTTTTAGAGCAAGATGCTTTAAAGGAAAAGGTCCGATCATAATATCCACCTCCCATTCCAAGGCGATTTCCATTGGCATCAAACCCCACAAGAGGCACTAAAACCAAATCCAGGGTTTCACCTGACTGGTGTTGTTCCAATGGTAAATCCGGTTCTAAAATACCAAACTGATTTTTTTGCAAAATCGTTTTTGGCGTGTATTTAGCAAACCCCATGTACTCAGCTGGGTTGCTTTCCAAAACGGGTAAAAAGAGCGTGTGTTGTCTGGCTTGCCAAAAAGACTTAATGACCGGTGCAGTGTCCAGTTCGCCGTCTTGAGCTAAAAAGACACCAATGCGTAATGGGCATTGGGTGTAAGAGGCTAAAAATTGAAAAAAATGCATTTGTGCGGCTTGAGCATGTTGCTGTTGTATGCGTGGAGAGAGGGATTGGCGTTGTTGCCTAAGTTGTTGACGAAGCGTGGCGAGAGGGGTACAGGAGGTCATAACGTCATTACCATAATAAAAAAGCCCACCGCCGCCAGACAAAAATCCGAGAACCGAGCAGTTCCAGGTGGCAGTCTCCTCAAGAAATTTAGGCTTCTCGGGTTAGTTAAGCACTAACGAGATGCACACCATTTCAAGTATCTGACCCCAATATAATAATTATCGGAAAGGGGTTTGTGCCTAGCGACGATGAGCCGTAAGGTTATTATACCTTTAATTTCAGGAGATGAAAATACGGTGAGTGTTTCAGAGATTCCTTAGGAAACCTCTGATTTAAGTCCCAATCAACATTTTCGTCATTTTATTAATCAATGACTTACATGCTTGTTTCTGGTAAAAAATGGACTTATTCAGAGCTTCCTTAGGCTAACGGCCTGAAATTTGTTGAATTGCCGTATTTGCTTGTTCTTCTACGCGTTGCGTATACTGCTTGGTGTCTTCCAAAAGTTGTAGGTGGTCATAACATAAATTAAGTGCAACCATTAAAACCTTGCTTTCTCCCTTGAGTTCAGGCAACTGGTCCAACTTGTCTTCTAATAAGGTTGCGGCTTCAATTAAACGTGATTTATCATCTTCTTCACAGGGAATTTCAAAACTGTGGTTCATTAAGGTCAGTGTTAGCACGAGAAGGCTCCAAAGAGGTTGTGAGGCTTTTGCATAAGTGGGTTTGACCCATTGAGAGCAAAATTTGAATAAACTATTGTGTTATTATTCCCCAATCATTACGGTTTAACAAGAGAAAGAGAAGGTTTCATGAATTTTGATCAAATTAAAGAAATGTTAGCCCCCCATTCCGAGCTGGACTCCCCCTCCTTTATTCAAGGAATGTTAATTGGACTTTTATGTGGAGACAATGATATTCAAGAAGCGGTTTGGATTAAAAAATTGATTGAAGAGGCTAATATTAAATCAATTAAAGAATCCTTTTTAAAAGGGTTGCATGATTTGTATTTGGAAACCAATAAAAGCCTTAATGGTTCGGGGTTTGAGCTGACATTGTGCTTACCCGATGATGATGAACCTTTAGCCTATCGCGCGATGATGGTGGGACAACTGTGTGAAGGGATTTTGTATGGTCTTGGGTTAATTGGGTGTTTGCAAGACGCTGAAAATGAAGTGCCACCCGAGGTGCGAGAGTTGGTGAGTGATTTTAGTGACATTGCCAGTATTGAAGTAGAGGGCGTAGGGACAACGGAAGCATTGCTTGAAACGGAAGAAGCCGATTTGGTGCAACTAATTGAGTTTGTCAAAATTGGTGTGATAACCATTAACGAGTCATTAAACCCTGTTGAAGCGTCCCCGATTCCAATGGAAGGGCAAGCTTCCGACCTCTCGGAGGATGCACCTTTTACGGTGCATTAAAAAAAGATGACACTGCCTCTTTCTTTCTATCAAGAAAATCGCCAAAAATTGATGGCACAATTACCTGATAATAGTGTGGTAATTGTGCCTTCAGGGGGGGAAAAAATTCGTAACCGAGATGTGGAGTTTTTATTTAGACCAGAGAGCGATTTTTTTTATTTAACCGGATTTGGTGAGCCTGACTCGGTGTTGGTATTAATGAAAATGGATGACGTTGAAAGTCATCTGTTTGTTCGTCCCAAAGACCCTAAGCAAGAAACATGGCAAGGGCGACGTTTAGGAGTGGAATGCGCAGCCGAAACATTAGGGGTAAACCACGCGTGGTGCATTGATGAACTGGATGAAGGCATTTTATCGCTATTAGAAAACAGTGCCTCAGTATACCTGTCCTTTTCACAATCGTCAGATTGGGTTATTTCATTGTATGAATGGATTTCTGAATTAAAGAAAAAAATACGCCAAGGGGTTGAAGCTCCCCATCAAATTTGTGATTTAGACCCTGTTTTGCATGAGATGCGTGTGATTAAGTCTGAGGTTGAAATTAAGTGTTTACGTCAAGCGGCTGCCATTTCTGTTCAAGGGCATTTGGCAGCGATGAAATCAGTGAGTTCCAGTTCGTTTGAATATCAGGTTCAGGCCGAACTGGAGGCCGAGTTTGTACGTCAGGGGTCGCCAAGAGTTGCCTTTAACTCCATTATTGCCAGCGGAAAAAATGCTTGTGTTTTGCATTACACCGAAAATCGCTCAGCAATCGAGCCAGGTGTATTGGTTTTGGTGGATGCAGGGGCTGAGTGGCAAGGCTACGCGGGGGATATTACCTCGACTTTTCCTGCCAATGGTGTGTTCAGTCCAGCTCAGGCACAGCTGTACACGTTGGTTTTAAATGCACAGCAAGCAGCCATTCGAACCATTAAGCCAGGAGTGAGTTATGATGTTGTGCATCAAGCCAGTGTTCAGGTTTTAACGCAAGGGTTGCTTGAACTTGGCTTACTCAAGGGGTCACTGGAACAGTTAATTGAAGACGAGGCGTTTAAATGCTTTTTTATGCACGGTACAGGGCATTGGCTGGGAATGGATGTGCATGACGTGGGACAGTATAAAAAACAGCAAAAATGGCGCTCTTTTGAAGTAGGTATGGTGCTCACCGTTGAGCCAGGGCTGTATATTTCGGCAGAACACTCTCAAGTGGATTCCAAATGGCACAATATTGGCATTCGAATTGAAGACGATGTCGTGGTGACGGAATCGGGGTGTGAGATTTTAACCAAAGGCTTACCAAGAACGGTTAATGAAATAGAAACATGGATGCGCCCCTTTTTGGGTACAAAGGCCTCATAATAATCAGGATTTAGAAAATGGGTCAGTTAAACAGCCAAACCAAAAATTCTTCCGCCTCTTCTCATGAACACGTTTCAATGACATGTGATGTGGTCATCTCTGGGGGTGGGCCGGTTGGTTTATTACTTGCCATTGGTTTGGCCCGGCTAGGGCAAAAAGTGGTATTGGCCGAGGCTTACTTGCCTTCTAAAGATGCGCCTAACTCCTTTGATGGACGTGTGTTGGCACTGTCTTATGGGTCAATGAAAGTATTGGAACAGTTAGAAATTTGGCCGGAATTGCAACCATTTGTTACCGAAATACATCACGTGCATGTCTCTCAAAAAGGGTATTTAGGCATCACACAGCTTCATGCAGAAGAAGTGAATGTTCCTGCATTGGGTTACAGTATTCAGTCCAGTGATTTAGGCAAGGTACTGTGGCAACAGGTGCGTACCATGGCGGAGATTCAGGTACTATGCCCTGCGCGCTTGGTGGATTTTACTGAAGACAAACAAGGGATTAAAGCGTGCATTGAAATGCACTCTGAGGCGAATAAAATAACCAAAACGACCTTGGTACAGGTTCACGCTCAACTAATGGTTGGGGCAGATGGTACGGAATCGCAAGTTCGGAAATTGTTGGCGTTGCCTATTGAGGTGAAGTCCTATCATGCGTATGGCGTGATTGCTCAAATTAAAACCGAAATGCACCCCCAAAACTGGTCGTATGAGCGTTTTACGGAAGAAGGTCCTGTGGCCTTGTTACCCATGAAAGGGCATTTTCATAAAGCCGTATTAGTTTGTCCAGAAGAGGAGGTGGAGAGCATTACACAGCTTGATGATACCGAGTTTATTCAGCTGTTTGCGTCAAAAATGGGAGAGCGTTTGGGGGCGTTTACTCAAGTCAGCTCGCGTGTGGCGTATCCCCTTAAAGAGACGTATGTTCCTCAAATGTCTAAGGGTCGCGCCGTATTAATGGGCAACGCATCACATACACAGCACCCTGTTGCAGCACAGGGGTTAAATTTAGGTATTCAGGATATTGATGTGTTTTTAGAACAGGTTTCTCAGAGTCTGAAATCGAGTCAATATAAAAATCAATATAAGGGGGGGAGTAATTTAAAAACCGAAATAAAAGAAGAGGCTTTTTTTGATATTGGCTTGCCTGCTTTTTTAGAGCGGTATGCACAAAACAGAAAAAAAGATCATGAAAGGGTAATGGGATTAACGGACGGGTTAATTCAAATTTTTCAGCATCGTTCACCTTTGGTTGGACACTTAAGAGGCATTGGATTAATGGCCATGCAGGCAATGCCATCGGTAAAACGCCGGTTTTCCCGATTTGCAATGGGGGGGAAAAAATAATGAACAGTGCAGAAGAGTCCGCGTCATTATTAAGTTCACCCAGTATGACAGACATTGCCCAAATAACGTGGGATGCCGTCATTGTTGGAGGAGGCATGGTGGGCGCTTCCGTTGCATTAGGGCTGGGGCAGCAAGGCATGTCGGTTTTATTATTGGAGAAACAGCCGGTTGATACCGACTGGAATTCAGAGCAAGCTTATCAGGTTCGAGTGAGTGCCTTAACCCGTGCTTCGGAGTTTATTTTACGCAATTTGGGTGCCTGGAAAGGCATTGAAGCGCGACGTTGTCACCCTTTTACGGCGATGCATGTTTGGGATGAACTCACATCGGGAAACATTCATTTTTCGGCCCAAGAAATGGGTGAACCAAATTTGGGGTACACCGTTGAAAACAGTGTGATTCAAGCGGCACTATGGGAACAAATTGAAACATGTGATGCCATTCAGGTCGTGTTAAACCGAGCACTGAACGGGGTACGACTTAGTCAAAATAATGACCGTGTACAGAGTTTTGATGAACAAAAAGCATGGGTGGATATTGAAGGCATTGGTGAGGTGAGAACCGAGTTGGTTGTTGGTGCAGATGGTGCCTTTTCTCAGGTAAGACAGTTGGCTTGTATTGGGTTGGATACGCATGATTATGAACAGTGTGCTGTGGTTGGGTGCGTTAAAACAGAGTTGCCTACAGAGGACACCTGTTGGCAACGTTATACTGCGGATGGCCCATTTGCCTATTTATCGATGGGAAAATACATTAGCTCCATTGCATGGTATTTGCCAATGGAAAAAATGCAATGGGCGCTTGAATTACCGGATGATGAGTTTGCCAAAGAGGTCTCTAAAGCGTCTGATTATCGTTTAGGCTCAGTGATTGATGTCGGTGAGCGTGCTGCTTTTCCTTTAACGCGACGACACGCTGAACATTATATTAAACCCAATTTGGCATTAGTAGGGGATGCGGCTCATACCATTCATCCCCAAGCTGGGCAGGGTGTTAATCTAGGGTTGTTGGATGCTGCGGCTCTTGTTGAGACCGTATTAGCCGCTCGTTCGGCTAAAAAACCGTGGGGACAGCGTTCGGTATTACGAAAATATGAGCGCTGGCGACGAGGGGATAATGCCATTGTACAGCGTTCTATGGAGGCGTTCGACTGGTTGTTTAAGCAAGATGCGACATTAAAAGTTCCTTTTAGAAAAGGGTTTTTACCGTTAGCCAATCGCTTGACCCCTCTTAAAAACTGGTTAATGGCACAAGCTCTTAATGGGCGTGAAGCGTTACCGAAGTTGGCAAGAAAGTAAGGCAGAATGAAGAATAATTTTAAAAAATTATTAGGCGTGGCGGGCGTCAATCGCAAAGAAAATCAGCGGGCTCGTAAAGTTGGACGTTGGTTAGAGTTGCTTGTATTGCTTGCTTTATTGGCTGTATTTGTTCAGTTGTTTATGTATTATTCAGGAGAGGCCTTTGAAGCGTCTTGGCTTTCGGACATTATTTGGGGTATTTTTGTTCTGGAGTTAACGGTTAACCTAATCCTGGTTAATCATAAAATGCGTTATTTACGTGAAAACTGGTTGAATGTGATGATTGTGATGATCGCTTTTCCCTGGATTAACTGGAATGGTGACTGGGCGGTGGTGGTTCGTTCATTAAGGTTATTACTGTTTTTACGTTTTTTTAGCTCTTTTTTTAAAGGGGTTTCAGCGGTTTTAAACCGCAATCGGTTTGGTCAAATTTTAATGGCGTTTGCGTTTATTATTGTGGGAGCTGGTGCTGTTTTTTCCTATATTGAAGAACGTCCTTTTATTGATGGTGTTTGGTATGCCATTGTTACCATTACAACGGTGGGGTATGGTGATGTGGTTCCCTTGACCGAAAATGGCCGTATTTTTGGCGCAGTCTTAATCTTATTTGGTGTTTTGTTCTTCTCGTTGGTGTCTGCAAACATTGCGGCGTTTTTGATTGGTTCGGATCAAAAAAAAATGGAACGGGATTTTGTTTGCTATATGAAAGAAAGTGAATTGCATACAAAGCGTTTAATGGCTCATATGACTAAAGAAATTGAGGCATTGAGACAAGAATTAAAAGAGACTCAAAAGAAATGATGGACTCTCTTATAAAGAGAGTTTATCACGACTCATAATCTGTATTTATGGCGGGTTTGTGCAAATTGTGAAAGTTTAAAAAACTTAAATAAAGTTAATTGACATTTGTTTGAGAACCTCCTATATTCACTCCTCATAAAATATTTTATGCAGTATATAAAAAAGATAAACTAAATTGACAAACAAGGGAATTACGTATGGCAGATAGACGCCTTCAGGTGTTTCATACCGTTGCAAGAGTAATGAGTTTTACCAAAGCTGCCGAGACATTGCATATGACTCAGCCAGCAGTAACATTCCAGGTTAAGCAGTTAGAAGACTTTTTTAATACACGTCTTTTTGACCGTACGCACAATAAAATTACCTTGACCGAAGCGGGTAAAACCATTTATGACTATTCGGGACAAATTCTGGATTTATATGAAAAAATGAACAGCGATGTTCGGGAAATGACTGGTGAGGTCACCGGAACGCTTGTTGTTGGAGCCAGTACCACCGTTGCGGAATACATGTTACCTAGCTTACTGGGCGCATTTAAAAAACAGTACGATGATGTCAATATTCGCCTTCAAGTGGGGAATACCGATGCCATTGTGGCTATGGTTGAAAATAATATGATTGATTTTGGGCTGGTAGAAGCACCCGTTCAAAATAAAAACTTGGATGTTCATGTTTGCCGTATTGATGAAATGCAGGTCATTTGTCCGAAAGACCACCCTTTAGCCAAGCGAGATAAGGTAACGATTGAAGAGGTGCGTAAGTATGGTTATGTTTCTCGAGAGGAAGGTTCGGGTTCAAGAGCAGTGATTAATACGTATATTCGAGAGCAGGGGTTGAGTTACAGTGACTTAAACGTGGTGATGGAATTGGGCAGTCCTGAAGCGGTTAAGATGGCAGTAGAATCGGATGTCGGACTTGCGATTGTATCACGTACAACCTTGGCCAAAGAGTTAAAACTGGATACCTTGAAAGCCATTCCGTTAGATCCTCCCTTGTTACGCCCTTTTTCCCATATTCGACAAAAACATAAGTTTCGTCATAAAGCCGTGGGCGAATTACTGGATTTTGCAATGGAGTATTGTGAAGAGCGAGCCAAAGAGCTTGGGTTTAGAATGCCAGATAAATAACAATTTTTTATTTAAAATAGAAAAAATTTCTCCCCCCCCCCTCTCTTTTTTTAAACTTTTCCTTGGGATGGGGAGTGTTGATTCCATCGTTGGGAATTTGGCTAACGTCAAGCGATGGCATCAGAGATTCCTTAAAGATTATCAGAAGCAAATTGTGCCAAACGAGAACGCTCTCCTTGTTCTAGGGTAATATGAGCACTGTGGTTCCATGTTTTAAAACGATCCACCACGTAGGTTAACCCTGTTGTGGTTTCGGTTAAATAAGGAGAGTCAATTTGTCCGATGTTTCCTAGGCAAACCACTTTTGTTCCCTCGCCAGATCGTGTAATTAAGGTTTTCATCTGCTTGGGAGTGAGGTTTTGCGCTTCATCGATGATAATAAATTTATTTAAAAAAGTGCGTCCGCGCATAAAGTTCATCGATTTAATTTTAATGCGTTTATTCAGTAATTCTTGAGTGCTCTGCGTTTCCCATTCTGTGCTGTCACCAGAGTTGGCGGTTAGCACCTCCAGGTTGTCCATTAATGCTCCCATCCAGGGAGTCATTTTTTCTTCTTCTGTTCCAGGCAAAAACCCAATATCATCTCCAACAGGAATGGTGGCGCGTGTCATAATGATTTCGTTATACAGGTTTAAGTCCAAGGTTTGTTCAAGAGCGCAAGCGAGTGTCAGTAAGGTTTTACCTGTTCCTGCGACCCCTAAAAGGGAAACAAAGTCTATATTGGGATCCATTAAAAAATTGAGTGCAATGTTTTGTTCGGAGTTTCGGGCATGGATGCCCCAAACAGCATGGTTTTCCTGAGTAAAGTCCTGCATGTACTCCAGAATGGCTTTGCCATTATGTATGCTGCGTACAATGGCATTAAAGCCTGCATCATTGGTACTGATTAGAGATTGGTTGGGATACCAGTTGCAATGTTCATCCACATTGAGTTCGTAAAATGTCCGGCCTTCTTCTTGCCAGGAACGCATCTCTTTACCATGCCTTTCAAAAAAGTGTTCGTCCAGTGTTTCCCAGCCACGGTAGAGTAAATCGGCATCTTCCAGTACACGATCATTGTAGTAATCTTCTGAGTGCAACCCAACAGCAGAAGATTTGATACGCATATTGATGTCTTTGGTAACCAGAGTGACATTGCGGTTGTGGTATTTTTCTTTTAAGGCCAATCCGGTTTGCAGAATATGGTTATCGGCTTTATGGCTGGGCAGAGAGGGGGGAAGGTCTACCAGTAGTGGTTCTGTTTCAAAAAACAGTTTACCAAGATGAAGGTCTTCAGCGTTATGACTGGGGTAAATGCGTTCCAGAGAAAGCCCTTTTTGAATGTCTTCAAAGCTGGCGTCACAAATAATTTGATCGATTAGACGGTTGGTTTCACGAACATTTCGTGCAACCTCTGACATGCCTTTTTTACCTGCATCCAGCTCTTCCAATACGGTCATGGAGATAAAAATATCATGCTCTTCAAAATGAAAAAGTGCCATTGGATCATGCATTAGCACATTGGTGTCCAAAATAAAAAGTCTTTTTGCTTCATTGGTCATGGGATTATCTCCGTCTAATAAGGTTAGGGAAGGAAGGTTAGGGAAGGTTAGGAAAAGTTAGGGGGGGAGAAATTTTGGCTTGATATGCTTGAAGAGTCTCCAGTACCTCTTGTGCATGCCCTTTTACTTTGACTTTACGCCATTCGTGAATTAATTCACCTTGTGGGTCAAATAAAAATGTACTGCGAACAATGCCCATGTATTCAATACCAAAGTTTTTTTTGAGCTGATATACATTAAATTGTTTGCAAAAGTGGCCATCTGGATCGGAGATGAGTTCAAACTCAAAGCCCTGTTTCTTTTTAAAGTTATGGTGACGTTTTATTGAGTCCATAGAGGCACCATAAATAACCGTATTAAGAGCTTTAAACTCTGAAAGCCGTTCATTAAATTCTCGGCCTTCTGTGGTGCATCCTGGGGTGCTGTCTTTTGGATAAAAATAAATGACAGTGTAATGTGCTTGTAAGGAGTGGGGGGTAAAAGGTTCTCCTGAGGTTGTTTCAACAGAAAAGTTTGTTAATGCTTGTCCGGCTTTAATGTGATTGCTCATAATAAAAAAATCCTGAAAAATAGTGAGTGATGTTTTTGGCTTTAAGGTGCTGGTTTAGGCTCTCTTAAGAAGTCTTGAACATCGGTATGGATTTAGTATGACAACTTTTGAATTTCTTGGCAACTTGTTCAGCGTTTCTCTTGATATGTGGGGGATGTATAAACACTTACCCCCCTTTTTTTATGTTTCTATTATAAGGAGCGATATAAAGAGTTGGAAGGTGGATTTGGGTTGAAGTATAAGGGGGGAACGGTTAGTATACACCTTTTGTGTTTGCGTTAATCGTTTGGAGAAAATCGCCGTGTTTAGAGGCAGTATGGTGGCATTAGTCACCCCAATGTTAGAAGATGGTTCTGTTGACTTTGATTCACTTGAAAAGCTGATTGAATTTCATATTGAATCCAAAACGGATGCCATTGTTACGATGGGGACAACAGGTGAATCTGCAACATTAGATGTAGAAGAGCATTGTCACGTGGTTCGCTTTGTGGTTGAAAAGGTGAACGGTCGTCTTCCTGTGATTGCTGGAACAGGTGCTAACTCAACAACAGAGGCCATTCAATTAACCGATTGTGCTAAAAAGGCAGGCGTAGATGCTTGTTTGCTGGTCACTCCTTATTACAATAAACCGACTCAAGAAGGTTTGTTTTTGCATCATAAAAAAATTGCAGAAACCGTTGATATTCCACAAATTCTTTATAATGTGCCTGGGCGAACCGCTGTAGACATGTTGCCAGAAACCATTATTCGTTTGTCTAAAATTCCTAATATTATTGGTGTAAAAGAGGCAACGGGTGAGGTGGCACGTGTGGCATTGATTAAAGCGGGTGTGGCAGAAGACTTTGATTTGTACACGGGAGATGATGAAACCGCAGTTGAATTTATTTTAGCTGGTGGACAGGGGGGGATTTCGGTTACTGCCAATCTTGCCCCTAGGCAGTTGCATGAAGTGTATGCGGCGGCCCTAGCAGGAGATGCAGAAACTGCTCAGGCTTTAGACCAACCATTACGTGCCATTCATCGTGACATTTTTATTGAATCCAATCCTATTCCTGTTAAGTGGGCTTTATCTCAAATGGGGCTTATGGGTGAAACCATACGCTTGCCCTTAACGCCTTTGTCTGAATCGTGTCGTCCTGTGGTTTTAAAGGCATTAAAAACAGCTGGAATTGCTGTTAAAACGTCATAAAATACTTGGCGTGCTTTCTCTTTTTTATTTATTAAGGTTTTAAAGAATTTATGCTTCCCTCTAAAAAAATAATATTGATGTCCGTCATAATGGTTGCATTGGGTTTAACTGGCTGTTCAGTATTTGACCGCTCTGATTATAACTACCGAGACAGTGAAACGGAGATTGTTAAAACACTTGAATTGCCACCTAATCTGTTTAATCCCGGTAAAGCAAAAGGGGAACTGGCTTTAGCTTTGGCACAAGTGGAGCAAGATAAACGTGCCGAACAGGAGAGTTCTAAGCCTATTCCAACGTTTCAGGCAGAGGGGGTATCCATTCAGTCAAACTTGTCTGAACGTTGGTTAGAAATTGAATCTACGGACAGTGAGCAAGTTTGGAAAAATGTAAAACGTTTTTTACACAGTTTTGGTTTTACCATTGCTGAAGAACGTAAAGACATTGGTTTTTTAAAAACCGAGTACCTCAAACGCTTAGAACTGGTTCCAATGGATGATGTTGGTTTTATGACGAAACTATTGAACAGTTGGCGTCCCGAATTGGCGGACGGCGTATTTGATAAATTTGTAGTACGCGTTGAAACCGATGTTCAGGCGGGAGTCACCCGTGTGTATTTTAGTCATCATTTACTTTATTCACCGGATGTGAATGAGGCATTGGATCAGGGGGATCGCTGGATTGTTAGACCTTATCGTCCTGAAATGGAAGCGCAAGCGTTGTATCAATCCATGGTGTTCTTTGGCTCAAGCAGTGAAAAAGCATTGGCACAACTTAAAGTGACTGAAACGAAGGTTGAACTGCTGGACGGTGAAGAGTTTGGCCATCTTGTCTTACGTGCCAGCCTGGAGAAAAGCTGGAGTTATTTGCAGGCGACGATATACCGTGCGGATTGGAGTATCAAAGAGGTTCTAGCAGATCGACATTCACTTTGGGTGAATGTACCCAAAAAGATTCAGCAAGAAGATTCTTTTTTAAGTTTGCTGGCATTTTGGCGTTCGTCCGATAAACAAAATTTACCCAGTACGGTTAAATTGTCATTACGAATGGACGAATCTCAAACTGGGCAAACCATTTTAATGGTAACCGCGCCAGAAGGGGAGACGCCTCTTGATGGTAAACAAAGACGTTATCTGTTTGAAAGTCTTGGATTATTAGCTCCTTGAGTTGACATACAGGAAGTTCTCAATAAGCATTAATAACGAATCAGATTTACTTTCCTAGAAAGCTTTAAGGGACTTAATCAGAGCTTCCTTAAGGAACTCGGTGCGTTTTTGCCTGGGGATTTAAGGCTTTCTTTGTTGTTAAAAGGACAAGAACAATGCAAATCATTTGGGGCAACGCTGCCCATTCCGAGTATCGATTAAATCAACTGTTACATAAATTAAAGTCGGTTGGCTCCATTTCTGGCATACAATCGCAATTCCTGTATTTTGTAGAAACACAGGGTGCTTTATCTTCTATAGAACGTGAGCATTTAAGCGTGTTGTTAAATAACACTACTGAAGATTTAAGTTCGGAATTAACTTCGGATGTGTGCATTGTCACCCCACGGTTAGGCACAATTTCGCCTTGGTCATCCAAGGCAACAGACATTACTAAAACGTGTGGTATTGAGCATATTCAACGTATTGAGCGTGGTGTTGCGTATTTTTTTGAAGGCGTGTCACATTCAGACAGACCTGCAATGGAAGCTTTGTTGTATGACCGAATGATGGAGCAAGTTTTTTACGATGTGGCGACATTAGAGGGGTTATTCTCGCATCAAACGCCTAAGCCGTCACAAGTGGTTGATGTTTTGACAGGGGGACGTGAAGCCTTGGTGCAAGCCAATCAGGAAATGGGGCTGGCCTTGAGTTTGGATGAAATTGATTACTTGGTAACCGCTTTTAAAGGATTAAATCGTAATCCGGTGGACGCCGAACTAATGATGTTTGCTCAAGCAAATTCAGAACACTGTCGCCATAAAATTTTTAATGCCGATTGGAGCATTGACGGAGAAAATAAACCCCACTCTTTATTTGGCATGATTCGTAATACCCATCAAAAAAATCCAGAAGGCGTGTTGTCTGCTTACAGTGATAATGCGGCTGTATTGGAAGGTGCGCAAGCCAGTCGTTTTTTTCCAAATCCCGAAAGTCATGTGTATCAAACCAACCCAGAACCTGTGCATGTTCAAATTAAAGTGGAGACTCACAATCACCCTACGGCCATTTCGCCCTGGCCAGGTGCAGCCACGGGAGCAGGGGGGGAAATTCGGGATGAAGGTGCAACGGGACGTGGCTCTAAGCCAAAATCAGGTTTAACAGGATTTACCGTTTCTAACTTAAATATTCCAGGATTTAAACAGCCTTGGGAGCGTGATTATGGTAAACCCGCCCGAATTGTTTCTCCATTTGAAATTATGATTGAGGGGCCATTGGGAGCGGCAGGGTTTAATAATGAATTTGGTCGTCCCGCCATTAATGGTTATTTTCGTACCTATGAAAATGCACTGGTTACGCATGATGGGATTGAGGTTCGTGGTTATCATAAGCCTATTATGTTGGCCGGTGGACTGGGTAACATTCGTGAAGAACATGTGATGAAAGGCGACATTCCTGTTGGAGCAAAATTAGTGGTTTTGGGGGGGGCTGCCATGTTAATTGGTTTGGGAGGCAGTGCCGCTTCTTCTGTTGACAGTGGTGCAGGTTCAGAAACTTTGGACTTTGCGTCGGTGCAACGGGAAAATCCAGAGATGGAGCGTCGTGCGCAAGAGGTGATTGATCGTTGTACCTATTTAGGAAAAGCCTCACCAATCGCTTCTATTCACGATGTGGGTGCGGGTGGATTGTCGAATGCGTTTCCTGAATTAGTTAATGACAGTGGTCGAGGTGCAACCTTTAATTTACGTGCCATTCCAAATGATGAACCTGGTATGTCGCCTATGGAAATTTGGTGTAATGAGTCGCAAGAGCGTTACGTTATTGCTGTTTTTGCCGATAAAATTGAACAATTTGAGGCGATTTGCCAACGTGAGCGTTGCTTGTACGCCATTGTGGGGGAGGCCACTGAAGTGCAAGAATTGGTGGTGAATGACACCGTATTTAAAAACAACCCTGTTGATATGCCTTTGGATATTTTATTAGGCAAACCGCCTAAAATGCACCGAACGGCTGAAACACGTTTGTTACCACAAGCTGGGTTTGAAACAGCGGTTTTGGATTTTAAAGAAGTCACCGAGCGTTTACTCAAACTGCCCACCATTGCCAGTAAAAGTTTTTTAATCACCATTGGTGATCGCTCCATTACCGGCATGGTCACCCGTGATCAAATGGTGGGACCCTGGCAAGTCCCTGTTGCGAATGCGGGCATTACCTGTTCGGATTATAATGGTTACACTGGGGAAGCGATGGCCTCGGGTGAACGCCCTCCAGTGGCGCTTATTAACCCCAAAGCATCGGCGCGTTTAGCGATTGCTGAAGCCATTACCAATATTGCTTGTGCCAAAATTGAATGCATTAGTGACATTAAACTTTCCGCCAACTGGATGTCAGCGGCAGGGCATCCGGGAGAAGACGCCGCGTTATATGATGCCGTAGAAGCCGTGGGGTTAGAGTTGTGTCCAGAGTTAGGCATTGCCGTACCCGTAGGAAAAGACTCCATGTCTATGAAAACCGTATGGAAAGAAGAGAACGAATCCAAAGCCGTTATTTCTCCCATGTCGGTTAATATTACCGCTTTTGCCCCCGTTGAAGACGTGCGAAAAACCGTTACCCCTCAACTGCGTACTGATTTGGGTGAGACTGAATTATTGGTTATTGATTTAGGGCGCGGCCAGAACCGTATTGGGGGCAGTTGTCTGGCTCAGGTGTTCAACCAGATTGGAGAAGAATCGGCAAATCTGGATCATTATAAAGGTTTGTTAAACCTATTTAATCTTACTCAAGAGCTATTAAAAAAAGAGTTAATGATTGCTTATCATGACCGTTCTGATGGTGGCTTGCTTGTGACCTTGCTAGAAATGGCATTTGCTGGGCACTGCGGTTTAAGTGTGGATGTTTCAGCATTAGGAAGAGAGCCCATTGCCGCCATGTGTGCCGAAGAGGTGGGTGTGGTGATGCAAATTAAATCGGCCGATAAAGAAGCGGTGAAAGGCCTCATTTCTAACTACGAGTTAAGTTACTGGTCACACTGGATTGGAAGCGTATCCGATTCGGACCAGATTGAAATTCAGGCGCATGGCAAACCCTTATTAGAGATGCCCCGGAAACAACTGCAATCCTGGTGGTCAGAAACCTCCTATCGTATGCAAGCGTTACGCGATAATGATGTGTGTGCGCAACAAGAATTTGAATCCATTGAGCAAGATGAACATACTGAAATTGCACCAGTGGTGACGTTTGATATGAATGAAGACATAACTGCCGAGTTTGCAAATAAGCCAAAGCCCAAAGTGGCTATTTTGCGTGAACAAGGGGTAAATGGTCAGCAAGAAATGGCGGCCGCGTTTGACCGTGCAGGGTTTGAAGCCGTGGATGTACACATGACAGACGTGTTGTCTGGTAAAGTGACCTTTGAACATTACAAGGGGCTGGTTGCCTGTGGAGGTTTTTCTTATGGAGATGTTCTGGGTGCAGGACGTGGCTGGGCAAACTCCATTCTCTTTAACGAACGTGCACGTACCGAATTTGAAACTTTTTTTAACCGCGATGACACCTTTACATTAGGCGTGTGTAACGGCTGTCAAATGCTTTCAAATTTAAAAGAAATCATTCCGGGTGCACAAAACTGGCCCGCCTTTGTTCGCAATGAGTCCGAACAGTTTGAAGCCCGTTTTTCACAGGTAGAGATTCAAGCGTCGCCCTCTATTTTATTCGCTGGGATGGAGGGGACTCGTATTCCTGTTGCCGTGGCACACGGTGAAGGACGGATGGATTTTGGAACAGAGTCTTCCCAGTGTATAGAAGGCTTGGTAACTCTTCGTTATGTTGATGCAACGGGGATGCCTACTGAACGCTACCCTTTTAATCCAAATGGAACAGAAGGCGGCATGACCGGACTGACCACTACTGATGGGCGAGTCACCATTATGATGCCACACCCTGAACGTGTTTTTAGAACCGTACAAAACTCATGGCATCCTGATGATTGGACAAGTGAAGATGCACCGTGGATGCGATTATTTAAAAATGCCCGCAAGTGGGTTGGATAGAGCGGAAAGGATTCGGTTCAAAAATATTCTAATTTTTTGATAACTGAATTCCCCCTAAGAAATTTGTTGGACTTAGGTTGAATGTTATAAAAAAAGCTATTTTAAGGCCATTTTTTCGATTATTTTAACCCGAAATACAACCAAAATAGTAACGTCTTGGCCTCAGTAAATTCACTCGTTGCTCTATAAATAATGCAAAAGATAAGTGGTGATCGAGTTTTATTAAATTGGGGAGATTTTTTTATTGTGTCATGTTCTATATGATGACGTTGTTTCCTTTGCTTGCAGGTCGGCATGGTAGGAGGAACGTACCATGGGGCCAGATGCGACATTGCGAAAGCCCATTGCATAGCCGGCGTCTTCAATTTGTTTAAAGGCCTCGGGTGTCCAATAGTGTTTTACGCTTAGGTGATAGTTGCTGGGCTGTAGGTATTGCCCTACGGTGAGCATGTCTACCTTGTGATTTCTTAAGTCTTGCATGACTTGCAACAACTCTTCCATCGTTTCGCCCAGTCCCACCATGAGCCCCGATTTGGTGGTGATGTTTGGGTTCATCTCTTTAAAGCGTTTAAGCAGGTCTAAAGAGCCTTGATAGTTTGCCGCAGGGCGAGCTTCTTCGTAAAGGCGGGGGACGGTTTCGAGATTGTGATTGAGAACATCGGGCGGTGTTTGACTGAGTGTGTTTAGAGCAACGGTCAAGCGTCCTTTGAAATCAGGAACCAAGGTTTCTATTTTGGTATGGGGTGAGGCGTATCGAATGGCAGAAACGCAGTTCATAAAGTGTTTGGAGCCACCGTCACGCAGGTCGTCTCGGTCTACAGAGGTAATGACCACATAGTTCAGTTTCATGGCCTTAACGGTACGCGCTAAATGGCTGGGTTCTTCTGTATTGAGGGCTTTAGGCCGCCCGTGGGTGACATCACAAAAAGGACATTTTCGGGTGCAAATGTCGCCCATAATCATAAAGGTGGCGGTGCCGTGTCCAAAGCATTCACCCAAATTGGGGCAGGAGGCTTCTTCGCATACGCTGTGTAAGCCTTGTTCACGCAAGATATTTTTTAAGGCTTTTACTTTAGGAATCTCTTTGGCTTTGGGCAGTTTGGCTTTAATCCAGCGGGGTTTTTTTAGTTTAGGGGCTAAAGGATCAGGGCGGTTTTTGAGCGACTTGGTTTTATACTGTCCTTTGGGCATGGTTTTATTTCGGGCTTTTAAGTTACCGATTTGGTCGAGCTTAATTTCTTGGTATTGTGGCATATTTGACATGTAGGGTATCGCAGGACGAGAATTGAATTACGCTCTATTATAAATGAGATGAACTGAGTCGTTTTAGTAATATTTGGCTTAAGGTGTGACTTACTTGTAATAGCGTTGGTGGCGTGGGAAGCAGATTGCTGAGTTGGGTCATTTGCATCGCTTTTAGGCCACAGGGGTTGATGTATTGAAAGGGGGTTAAATCCATGTCTACATTTAAGGCAAGCCCGTGGTAGCTTTTTTGTTTGCGAATTTTAAGCCCCAATGAGGCGATTTTTTGATGGTTAACGTACACTCCAGGTGCATCCTGACGCGCATTGGCGGTTATGCCTAGTTGCTGTAAGCAGTCAATGATGCTTTGTTCAATGAGGGTTATCAGTGCTCGAACCCCTAATTTGGCGCGTTTTAGGTCAAATAAAATGTAGATAATAAGTTGTCCGGGGGCATGAAAAGTAATTTGTCCCCCCCTATCGGTTTTTACAATGGGGATGTTTTGGTTGGATTGCAGTAGGTGTTCGGCTTTGCCATTTAGCCCTTGGGTAAATACGGCGGGGTGTTCGACAATCCAGAGTTCATCTGGGGTGGTTTCTTGGCGGGTTTCGGTAAAGGATTTCATGGCTTGCCATGTGGTTTCGTAAGGTTGTAAGCCAAGTTGTTGTATTTTAATCGCCATAAATATCAATG
>WFPP01000039.1 GCA_015487495.1 Thiomicrorhabdus sp. | reverse complement strand
GAGCCTAATGTGTATTCAACGGTTGAGGAAGATGCCATTACCCCAACAGATTTTTTATTTCCAGAGCAATGGGATCACCAACTCATACAAACACCAGATGCTTGGCAATTTTTGCGTAATATTAATGTAAACCGTACCTTTGGAAATCCTAGCGTTATCTTATCGGTTGTGGATTCAGGCGTCGATTTGAATCACCCTGATTTCAATGGCAATGTGAATAACGGCAGTAGCAAAATTTATCGATCATTTGATTTTTCAAATATGGTGGCCAATAACAACTCTCTTAGCAGTGGCCATGGTACATCTTGTGCAAGTGCTGCGGCTTCGTTAACAAATAATGTCTCGGCGGTGGCGGGAATAAATGAAGGCGTTGCTGGTGTAGCAGGAAATTGCCGGATTTTAGCCATTAGAAGAGGCGGCTCTGAAGCAAGGTATGCCGACATGTATTTGTGGGCTGGTGGTTTTGATCCTGAAAGCAGTGATGATGATTTTCCTGATCAAATTTCACCTGGTGCCGATGTTATCTCAAATAGTTTTGGGTTCAGTACAGGGGTTGCTATTTCAGGAACCATGAGCGCGGTATTTGATAAATTGACCGATGATGGTCGTGATGGAAAGGGGACATTATTATTTTTTTCATCTGGTAATGCGAATAGTGATTTAGATGTTACCTTTGCACGCCCGTGGGGAATGTATAACCGTTGTTTTTCGGTTGCCGCCTCAACATTAGCAAATGATGGTGTGGCAGAGATTAAGGCCGCATATAGTAGCTTTGGTTCTGTTGTTGAATTTTGTGCGCCAAGTAATGATGGTTGGGCACCCGTTATTCACAACCCAACGGCAACTTATGGTGCATTTACAGCTACCCCTACAGCAGACCCCGAGGGTGATGGAACGGTTGGTCGACCAACCGTTCAAACAACATTAACAGCTAATGAAAATGTAGGTAATACGGTTGTATCGGTTAATAGCGTGGCTGGAATGGTAAACGGTCAAGCGATTATGTTTGGCGCTCCTGGAAGTGGCATTACTGAGGCGCATTTAATTAGTGCCATTAATAACGGCACAAACCAAGTGACGTTAAATCGAGGCTTGTTTAACAATCATGCAAATGGCACGGCTGTTTTTACTTCAGCCCCAGATTATAGAAGCAATTTTGGTGGCACCTCTTATTCAACGCCTATTTGTGCAGGAATAGCAGCACTTATGTTATCAGCCAACCCCCAGTTAACCTGGACACAAGTACGGGATTTAATGCGAGAAACAGCGGTTAAAATTAACCCTACGGAAAACAACGCAACAGGAAGGTGGCAAGATGTAAATGGTAATTTTTCTAATTCAGCGGCTTATAATGGAACGCCATTTTTTAGTGAGTTTTATGGCTATGGACGGGTTGATGCAGGTGCCGCCGTCCGAGAAGCTGGGTGGGATATTGATCTTGTTACAACAGCGTTAAATTTTAACGATGTACCTGCTGGAGATACGGTATCGAGAGCCATTCGCTTTAATGTGAAAAGCCTTTGGCCAACCAGTTTTTCGGCCACAGCATTTGCGGCGACGTCCCCATTTGAACTGCTTGATACCTCAATCCTCCTTGGCGCTTCGAGTGATTCCAGTATGGTACGAGAAGTGTATTTTTGGGTAACGTATACGGGTACAAATGCGGGTGATACTGTGACGATGGCAGATGGCATTACCGTTACGGTGCAAAATACAGAAACGGAACAAGAGTGGACACTCCCTGTCACGGCAAATGTTATTAGTCGACCAAGCTCTGCTATTATGCTGTGTTTAGATCAATCAGGCAGCATGGATTCTCAATCAGGCATTGGTTCTCTTAAACGGATTGATGTTTTAAGATTTTCAGCCAATATTATGATTGATGTGTTGCATGAAGGGAATGGGCTGGGTATTGTTTCATTTGATCATGATCCGCATGATGTCTTGAGCTTTAAAGGCCCTGTTGGTCCGCCAATTAGTCCTTCTAATCCGTTTGATCAAGATAGAACAGACATGAAGAGTGCGATTAATAATTTTTCGCCAAATTTATCTGGTTTAACCGCGATTGGAGATGGTATTGAACGCGCATTAGCACGGCTCAATCCTGTTACAGGTTTTGACTCTAAATCCACCATTGTGTTTACCGACGGCAAAGAAACGGCATCAAAATATATTGCAGACGTTTCTGGTCAAATTAATGACCGAATGTTTGCCATTGGTTTGGGTAAAGCCGAAAGCATTAATCCTGCGGCCTTAAATGCAGTAACAAACGCCAGCGATGGGTATATGTTGTTGGCGGACGATTTAGGGCAAGACAGTATTTTTAAATTAGCAAAATATTTTCTTCAAATACAAGCGGCGGTTAATAATGAAGAGATAGTGGTTGATCCAGACGGAACACTATTTGGTGGTCAGGTACATAAAATTCCATTTGTGATTAATGAAGCTGATATTACGGTTGATGTGATTGCAATGGTTCCCAGTCCATCTTCCGTGGAGTTCTTTTTAGAAACCCCAAATGGCACCATTATTCGACCAAGTGATAGTATGAGCACACCAGGGCTTACATTTAGCTATGGCAGTAATGTTGTTTACTATCGTTTAAATTTACCATTACCATTGAATGTGCCAGAAAAAGAGGGAACTTGGCAAGCTATTTTGGTTGCTAGAGACTCAAAATACGTAAATCGTATGGTGATGTCTCATAATAATCCTGAATATTATGCAGAGGCTACTGCATCAGAAGGAAAGCAAAAAGAAGTGCCTTATAGCCTTTTAGTTCACTCTTATTCAAATTTAAAAATGGAAACAAACTTAAGTCAAACGCATCACGAGCCAGGGGCGACGGTGAATATTGGTGTTCGTTTAAGTCAATATGGCATACCGCTTGATACTAAGTGTTCTGTTGTTGCCGAATTAACCATGCCGAATAAACAAGTTCAAGTGATTGCACTTAAACAAACGGAGGACGGTGTTTATGAATCAAGCCTTACAACAACGCTATCAGGTGTTTATAAATTCCTTATTAAAGCAACAGGTCGGTCTTTAAAAGGTAAATCATTTACGCGAGAGCAAGTTAAAACAATTGCGGTATGGCAGGGTGGAAACAAACCTTTCCCCGAGACACCTACATCCACTACGGGCGGTTTTAATAAAGAGGACTTATGCCAACTATTAAGCTGCTTACTTTCTGATGACAATCTTTCACGAAAATATAAAAGTCGTTTAAAAGAAGGTGGAATCAATATTGATGGAATGATTAAATGTTTACGTAAATATTGTAGTAAAAAACCTCAAAAACTAAGTGCGGGATTTGAGACTTTGGAAAGTTCGAAAATAGAAAAAGAGTATGGTTCTTTAATAAGAACCTATATGGATAGTTTACGTGGATTCGGATAATAAGTGCAATCGGAAAAAGGAAAGCCAGTTGAGTTAAACTTAATGGCTTTTCACAACCACGAGATTAGCACATGAAATATACTCAACTGACTGAAGGTGAACGATACCAGATTTACGGATTATTGAAAGCAGGAT
>WFPP01000038.1 GCA_015487495.1 Thiomicrorhabdus sp. | reverse complement strand
TTTCATAAATTTTGCCCGTCACTCGGTTTTGAACTAAATACTTGCCCTCCAACTGTTTCACGGCGGCATAGCTAAAAGAGAGATCACGGTTATGTTGAATGTACTCTCCCAGTTCATCAATCTCTTTTTTAGAGTAGTCTTGGATAATTTGAGCATCATAATGGCCGCTGTTGACCATTTTATTGATGTGCTCAAACAACTCAGGCGGGGTAAAGCGTCCAAAGGCTTTTTTGCGCAGATGGTAAATGGCCAAGCGTGCAGCGAGGTGTTGGTAATCTGGTGCGTTTTCTGAAATTAGATCGGCTGCGGATTTAATAATGGTTTCGTGAATATCCGAGGTGGTAATGCCATCGTAAAATTGAATATGCGAACGCAACTCGACTTCGGAAACGGAGACATTTTCAAGTTCTTCAGCAGCCCATGAAATAACACGGTGAATTTTTTCTAAATTAATGGGTTCTTTAGAGCCATTGCGTTTGGAAACAAGAATAGTTTGGTTTTTCATGGACAAATTTTGAACCTGTGTATAAAACAAAAAAATAGAAACTGGCTTCTATTATTTGAAAACTGAGTAAATTCAGTAAGTTAGTAGATAGAGCCAAGTTGCTGTCTAAAATAAACAAATATCTTATGGTGTTTATTAGACGTTGTATGCACAATATATGGTTAAGTCTTATTGATTGCACGCAAAATATAGTGGATTTTTAGAAGGGTTGCAAGTGTTTTTAATTAAGGAGAGGTAGAGAAAGAAGAGGCAAAATGGTTGTGGAAAAAAGGGAGAATTCCTTAATAAGTCGTGCTTTCAGCTTGTGGATAAGTGTGTGTGTAAGCTTTTTTAAAAATGAATAAATTTAAAGATAATTTTTTTTATCGATACTTAATAAATTTTATAACAAAACCTTAATAAAAAACTTGATGTTTAGTTTATTTAGTGTAAGTAAAAAGTCTCAAAAAGCCTTACAGATCTTCTTCTCCACAAACACGGTTCCGACCGTTGTTTTTGGCAAGGTACAGTGCGTCATCTGCACGTTGAAACAAGGTTTCAGCGTCTTCGTCTTGTCGGTAGATGGCGACACCGGAAGAGAGGGTAAGCTTTAAGGGTTTTTCCTGGTTTTTAACACTTAATGTCTTGTTGGCAATTTTTAGCCGAATGTTTTCGGCCACTTTAAGGGCATTACGATAATTGGTATCAGGTAAGATAATGGAAAATTCTTCCCCCCCTATGCGTGCAATGCAATCACGCCCTTTGGTTTCCTCTTTGAGCAACTTGGAAACATAGCGTAAGGCGCTGTCGCCGACAATATGGCCAAAAGTATCGTTAACGGTTTTAAAAAAATCCAAATCGAGCAGGATAAGCGCAAAAGGCGATTGATTTTTAATTGAAAACCGAATGGTTTCTTCTATATTCTCATTAAAGCCACGTCGGTTTGGAATATTGGTGAGCTCGTCTGTTTTGGCAAAAAAATTGGCTTTTTTAAGTTCTTCTTTTAAGTTGTCAACTGCGTTAGATGACTGAGTGACTTGCTCCCTGAGTTGCTCTGTCTCTTCATGCAGGCTTAAAAAATTAGGCATAACGCTGTTATTGAGCGTATTTTTTACCAAAGCGGGTAACTCCTGTTCCAGCACAAAATGAAGGTCGTTCAAAATAACGTCTTGTCGTTGTTTGGAGTGAGTTATCCAGTTATTGATGTGTGAAATAAGGCCATTAAGTAACGATTCGACTTGTTCACTTGGAATTTTTTCATGTAAAAACTGCGCCACCAGGTTCATGTATAACGTTTCTGCAGTATTGTCATTATAATTGTGACTGTCAATATTGGTTTGAACGGTATCGGTAAAATACGGGTCTATTTCACTCAGCCACTCATAAATTACAGAGTAATGAATCGGGTTGCTTTGAAGTTGAAGCTCTTCAATTTTTTGAAGGGTTTTTTGTTCTAGCAGACACTTATCAAGCGTTTTATGTGTTGAGGGTTGTTGATAACGCTCCATAATAGAGTGAACAGTGTGTTTTTTCATTTTTTTAATGCCTGATAGAATGAATTGATAAAAGCAGGTGTCGCCACTTATTAAGTATTCAAGAGTTTTAAGTATTCAATAGTTTGGGGTAACGTTTCTTCTTTAATCTTAACTTTATTTGGTTTGAATGCAATAAAAAAGCCGTGTGAAATCGTTTATTTGTTTGGTTTTACGTAAAGATAAGCAGGTGATGTTATTACGTGCTCTTGCTAAAGAGCCCACAAAAGTGATTGCGCTTAATGATAAAAAACATTATAATTCTGCGCTTGTTAATCCTTCCCCCTTATTGCCCGTTAAAACAGTAAGTGGACTGAGTTAATCATTGTTTGATTAATAACGTCCTGGATTTGGATTATTTAATTATTAGGAACAAATTATGAAAACATTTGTTGCAAAGCCAGCAGAAGTAAAGCACGACTGGTACGTTGTAGACGCAGAAGGGAAAACGTTAGGTCGTATGGCCGCTGAAATTTCCGCCCGTTTACGTGGAAAGCATAAGCCAGAGTACACCCCTCATACCGACTGTGGTGATTACATTGTTGTTATCAATGCCGATAAATTTTCGGTAACGGGTAATAAACGCAAAAACAAGCTGTACCATCACCATACAGGGTATGTTGGTAGCTTAAAAACAACCAGTCTTGAAGCACTGCTTGAAAAAGCGCCTGAGCGTCCAATCGAGTTCGCAGTAAAAGGGATGTTGCCAAGAGGGCCTTTAGGTCGTGCAATGTTTAAAAAGCTAAAAGTCTATGCGGGTGCCGAGCATCCACATACTGCACAACAGCCTAAAACATTAGACTTATAAGGGAGTAGCAAAATGGCAACAGAACAATACTACGGAACAGGTCGTCGTAAAAGCTCAGTCGCTCGCGTATTTTTACGTTCGGGTTCTGGAAAAATGACAGTAAATGGTCGTGATATGACCGAGTTTTTTGCACGTGAAACCGATCTCATGGTGATAAACCAGCCTTTGGAAGCAACGGATTCCGTTGAAAAATTTGATGCATACATTACCGTGAGCGGTGGTGGAACAACAGGTCAGGCTGGTGCGGTTCGTCATGGCATCGCTCGTGCATTGGTTGAGTATGATGAAGGCAATCGTTCGGCTTTACGTGCGCGTGGTTTATTAACGCGTGATGCACGTCAGGTTGAGCGTAAAAAAGTGGGGCTACGCAAAGCACGTCGTCGTCCACAGTTCTCAAAGCGTTAATAACAAAGGTCTTTTACAAAAAGGACTTAAGCTTGTTATTTTGGCTTATCAAAAACCCACTCTTTGCAGTGGGTTTTTTTTATGGGTGGTTGAAAACTCCCTTCCAGCCTCCCCCTTTGCAGGGGGAGGGGTGGGGTTGGTGTGGTAAAAAAGCAACAATTTAAAACTTTGTGGTTTTTTTGCAAGAAAAGGTTGCACTAAGTAATTTTATGTCCTATAGTTTTCTCCAAGCCCGCAGTAGTGGGTACATTTAACCATTTAAGGATTTGAAAAATGAAAAAGAATATTATTGCTCTAGCAATCGCTTCTGTTGTAGCCGCTCCTGCTGCAATGGCTGACGCACCGACACTTTACGGTGATGTAAACATGAATGTTGAGAACTACTCTGTTAAGGATTTTAATGGAGATAAGGTTAAGACAAGTTCTGGTGCTCAAGTGAACTCACGTACCTCTAAGTTGGGTGTAAAGGGTTCTGAAGATTTAGGCAATGGTTTAACAGCTGTTTATAAGTATGAATTTGAAGTTCAACTTGATGAAGCAAATACGTTAAAAAATCGTGACCAATATGTTGGTGTAGCGGGTGGTTTTGGTACGGTCTTAATGGGTCGCCATAATACACCATTAAAAATGTCTCAAGGGACAGATTTATTTAACTTCTCGCCAACAGCGGATATTAACCCTATGGCTGGTGGTCTAGGTGCCCTAGGTAAGGGTGGTGA
>WFPP01000037.1 GCA_015487495.1 Thiomicrorhabdus sp. | reverse complement strand
TAACCCAATACACCAATCAGGCGATGGAGTTTCACGCGCCCGATGGGGATAAAGGGGAAAGAGGAATAGACCCTGTTACAGGGTTGCCACTGGGTCTGCCTTTGCCAGAGGGTGCCGCTGCCAATCACCGTTCTTGGCATCCGGTTATGAAGCCAACGGGCAGAACGATTGCGATCCGAAAAGCGGCGTCTGAAGTTTTTTATCCTCCTTGGCAAAATGATGGCGTAGAGCGTACAGGAATGCAGACTATGTACTGTTCTGATTGTCACGGTAGTTCATTGCCTTATGTAGAGGGCGATGTGAATACGCATAATGTTGAACCAGGACCTGATGGTGCATGGGGGCCGCATGGTTCGGATAATTCGTTTATATTAAAAGGAAACTGGGATACTAATGAGTTAGATCTTGTTACAGCAAATGAGTTGTGTATAAGGTGTCATGCATTACACAGTTATTCAGATGTAACTGGTCCAGGAAGTACGAAGAGCAGTGGTTTTTCAAATAGTAGTTGGGCTAATTTACATTGGGTACATTCATATCTGCTTAGTAATACTAATCGCTTGCATTGTACATGGTGTCATGCAGCTATTCCTCATGGTTGGCGAAATAAAGCATTATTGGTGGATATTTCCAGTGATCCTGAATCAACGTGTGTAGACGGCCCTGACATTGATAGTTTCATTGATACGCCATGTCCTTATATTCAAAAAGCTTATTTAGGAGGAGCAGGGCCAGTTAATTGGCGAGTCAGTGGTGAGTGGCAGGCTCGAGATTGTAATAATCAGAGTGGTTCCGGTTGTGGTGGATGGATGGCAACGGATACTGCAATTTTAGGAGGGTGTCGTAACCCACTATGATTTATAACATCATAATATGAGTGTAAGATGACAGCATCTTCTAGTCGTTTAGTGGCCTATAGCTCTTCTTTAAAGCTAACATTGCTTTTATTTCTTTTTTTAGGAATAAGTGTTGTGTTATGGCACTTTACGGAACATAAATTAAAAGATTGGCTAATTACCATTCCTTTATTATTTTTGGCGTTTAATTTAATAACGTCTATGCTCACGAATAAAATTTTTCGTATTCACGGTTGGTTATTATTGTTTCATGTAGGGCTGTTGTTGTTGTTGCTTTTAATTGGAATCAGTCAGGTTACAAAATTAATTGGCAGTGTCGAGGTGACGAATGGAACGGTGTATGATCAATCCTCTGCACAATGGCAGCAAGGCATTTTTCATCGGAATCGTTTAGATAGGTTACAGTTTAAGCTTGAAAAATTTAACATTAATTATGCATCTTCTCACGGAGAGGTTGTTCGGTTAGATACTCAAGCATATATTACTTGGGTGGATGAGGAAGGTAAGGTAAAAAAAGGTGTTGTGGGGGATAGAGTACCGCTTAAAATTTATGGTTATAAGCTTTATACCACTCATAACAAGGGGTTTGCCCCCATGTTCAAATGGTATCCAAACCAAGGGGGGGCTGTTGAAGGGTCGGTGCACTTGCCTGCATGGCCTGAGCATGAACTGAATCAAGCCAACGATCTTCAAATTCCAAATACCCCTTATAAACTTTGGTTAACATTAAAGTTTTTTGACCCGATTTTATCCTCAACAGGCCCCTCTATTTTTAGAATTCCTGATGACCCACTGTTGATTGTAAGAGTGGACGAAAAACGGTATGAATTACAACCAGGGGACTTCATTGATTTTCCGACAGGCCGTTTGGAGTACTTGGGACTCAATACCTGGATGGGTTTTCAAGTTTTTTATGACTGGTCACTGCCCTGGATGTTAGGCGCATCTTTATTGGCCTTATTTGGCCTGGCTGGGCATTTTTGGAAAAAGTTTGCACCCACACCGTGGCAAAACTCACTAGAAGAAGAGGAAAAAAATAGATGGAACAAGAACAACTGAGCTTATGGCTTGCTGTGGTTGCGTATGTACTGGCGGGTATGCTGGCTATTTTTGGTGTGGTGTTTGCTAAAAAATACGAAAAAAGCATTCTGTTTTTTATGTGTACGGGCTTGGCGTTGCATGCGGTGGCCATTGCACTCAGATGGATCCGTTTAGAGCATGGCCCGTACTTAACCATGTTTGAAATTTTGTCCAGCAACTTATTTACACTGATGTTGTTTTTTATCATTTTTTATTGGCGTTACAAGCCTGTTCGTCCCAGTGCTGCGGTTGTGTTGCCTGTCTTATTTATTATGATGGCGTGGATGATGTTTGTGCCACATGATGCCGGTATGATACCCGCCTCTTTTGACACCATTTGGCTTTGGATTCATATTGGGTTTGGTAAAGTCTTTATGGGCGCCGTATTGGTTGCGGTTGGCATGGGGGGCATTATTGTATTGCGTCAATGTGCATGGGGGGAGAGAAAATTTTCCAACTTACCCAGCAATGAACGCCTAGATGATTTAGCCTTTCGCTTTATGGCCGTCGCCTTAATTTTTGATTCACTCATGCTGATTGCTGGCGCACTATGGGCGCACGATGCCTGGGGACGCTATTGGGGTTGGGATCCATTAGAAACATGGGCTTTTATCACGTGGTTGGTATTGGTTATTGCATTGCATTTACGCGCTACCGTTAAGCTCAGTTATGAACAAGGGGCTTATCTTATTTTTGCGGTTTTTGCGTTAGGTTTCTTAACGTTTTACGGCATACCATTTATAAGTGATGCACCTCATCAAGGTACGTTTGGCTGACTTTAAATGAATGTTAATTTTTCAGCCGCTCGTCCCTGGCTATTGCTATCCTCATTTGCATTAGGCCTTTCAGCACTATTAGCCATTCTTTTGGTGCTTTCGAGAGCGCCTCATGTTCAAGAATGGTTTGGGCTGCAACCCCTGTTTCATACCATTTTAGTGTTGCATGTTAATTTTGCGGTATTGGTTTGGTTGCTTTCGTTTATTGGGTTTATCTGGGTGTATCATCTTGCAACATTGCGCTCACCGCTAAATTTATTCGCACTAATCTTGTGTTTTGTTGGTGCATTCTTAATGTTAATGTCCCCTTTCTTTGGTGATGTTGTGCCTATTATGAGTAACTATGTTCCTGTGATTGATTCGCCTGTCTTTTTTTTGGGGTTGTGTTTGTTTGTTTTGGCCATTTTCCTATTAGGCGGCTTTGTTATAAGGGAGCATGACTGGGGCGTTTTGAAAGCCTCCGCGATGATGTGGTTTGTTGCCTTATTTGTGTTTAGTATTCATCTTATGGTGTTGGAAAAGTCGGATTCCATAATGTTTTTTGAACGGCTTTTTTGGGGGGCGGGGCATGTGTTGCAGTTTGTTTATGTCTTGATTTTATGGTTTGTGTGGCGTTGGCCGAATGCGATTTTGTTCACCTCTCAGTCAAGAATCGTATTGGTTATTGTCTTGTTTGCTCTTGGGTTTATGACTTTTTTAGACCCTGAAAGCATGGCTTCTCGACAAGCTTATACCCTGTTAATGCAAGGCGGCATGTTTTTATTGTTATTACCCATGTTGTGGTGGTGGACAAGAGAAGTTAAAAGTAATCGGTTGCTTGATAAAACAGTTGATGTAAGCATCGCTTCCTCCGTATTTTTGATACTATTAGGCGTAATAATAGGCCTGTTAATTCGTGATGATTCTGTTATTGTAACAGCACACTATCATGCAACCAATGCGGCAATAACCGTTGCTTTTATGGGGTTGGTTTATCGTTTTATCCCGTATTATTCACTTAAATCGATATCGGATAAATGGCAGTCCATTCAGCTTTATTTGTATGCGTCGGGTATGGTCTTTTATGTACTAGGCATGGCCGGTTCGGGCTTGTTGGGGGTGCCCAGAAAAACACCCATGATGGTGGATGACAATCTGGAGCGTATTTCAATGGGTATTATGGGGTTAGGCGGTGTATTATCCATCTTGGCAACCCTTTTATTTGTCGGGTTTACTTTTTATGCATTTACTGGAAAATATCGCGTGATAAGTCAAGAAAAGTTAAGGAATTAAAAATGAATCAACGTCAACACTCTTTATTTACAGCGGCGATCTCGTTGATGCTGGTCGCGTTATTTGGTTTTTTTATTAGTGTTGTTTCTGATAAAACAAAATTAGCGGCACAGCAACAGCAGATAGCCACCAAAAATATAGAACGGGTTGACCCAAAATTACAGCCTAATCAACATGCACGACAAGCTAAAAAAGCAGAAATTGATCTGCGATTTAGCCAAGCGGTTATGATGTTGCATGCAAAACAATACGACAGTGCTGTTAAAGCTCTGCATCGGGTACTCGAACTTGCACCAAGAATGCCCGAAGCCCATGTAAATATGGGGTATGCGTTTTTAGGCGGTGGTGACGCCAAAGCCGCGCGTGATTTTTTTGCGAGTGCCATTGAGTTAAATTTGAACCAACTGAATGCTTATTATGGTTTAGCGATGGCATCCGAAGTTTTGGGAGACATGGAATCCGCACTAGGTGCCATGCGAACCTATGTACACTTAAGCCCAAAAGACGACCCATATGTCGCAAAGGCACGGGCAGCACTCTGGGAGTGGCAGGCCGCACGAGAGAAGGCAAATAAAAAAGAAGCGTTAGATCAAACTGAAAAAAGTTCAGACGAAAATAAAAAATAACCTAACTTTCCGATTACCAAATTAAGCGTCTTGCTATATTATACGTATAAGAGGGGGGAGAAAAATGGCTAAACAGATGATTTTTATGTTGAAGAGATGGATAACTGGAAGCGTGTTATCGTTGGTTACATTATCCGTCGTAGCAGGCGTCGAAGACATCATCAACACCAAACACAACCTCTCCGTTAGCGGCCCCGGAACCCTCAAGGCAACAAGCGAAAGTCGCGTATGTGTCTTTTGCCACACCCCACACGGTTCCACCGTCGCCCCCAACGCCCCCCTATGGAACCGT
>WFPP01000036.1 GCA_015487495.1 Thiomicrorhabdus sp. | reverse complement strand
GAATCAATGTTACCAAAAATCATAATCAAACGATCCAGACCAAACGCCATACCCGCGTGTGGCGGGCAACCGTATTTAAGGGCATCTAGCAAGAAGCCAAACTTTTCTCGTGCTTCTTCTTCTGAAATGCCTAATAACTTAAAGACCGCCGCTTGCATGTCACTGTTGTGAATACGCACCGAACCGCCCCCTACTTCTAAACCGTTAATGACTAAATCATACGCTTTAGAGAGCATTTGCTCTGGCTCATCATGATTTAAAATCTCTTCGGTGGTGGCTTTCGGTTGGGTAAAGGGGTGATGAATGGCCGTCATGCGTGCGGTTTTTTCATCTTCTTCAAACATGGGGAAGTCCACGACCCAAACGGGTTTCCATTCGCCATTGAGCAAGCCCAAGTCTTCGCCGATTTTAACACGCAATGCGCCCAAGGCTTCGTTAACCACTTTTGCTTTATCAGCACCAAAGAAGACAATATCGCCATCTTCTGCGCCCACTCTCGCCATAATATCCATTACTTGATCGGGAAAGAATTTCACTATCGGCGACTGCAAGCCTTCAATGCCTGCCGATAAGTCATTCACTTTAATATACGCCAGCCCTTTTGCGCCGTAAATGGCGACAAACTTGGTGTAGGCATCAATCTCTTTACGAGACATTTTACCCCCCCCTGGTACACGCAATGCAGCAACACGCCCTTTGGGGTCTTTTGCTGGTGCGGCAAATACTTTAAAGTCAATGTTTTGCAATAAATCGGCCACATCCACCAACTGCATATCAATACGCAAATCAGGACGATCAATTCCGTATTTTTCAATCGCTTCCGAATACGGCATACGCGGGAAGTCATAATCAAACTCTACGCCAATGGCTTCTTTAAATAAGGTTTTGGTCAAGCCTTCCATCAAGTTCATCACTGCATCCTCTTCCATAAAAGAGGTTTCAATATCCAACTGGGTAAATTCAGGCTGACGATCGGCACGTAAATCTTCATCTCGGAAACAACGGGTAATTTGGTAGTAACGGTCAAAACCAGACATCATCAATAATTGTTTAAACAACTGAGGCGACTGCGGCAGTGCAAATGATTTATTAAGATGGGTACGGCTCGGCACCAAATAATCACGCGCCCCTTCAGGGGTGGATTTGGTTAACATGGGGGTTTCAATATCCATAAACCCTTGATCATCTAAATAACGACGTATGGTGCGCGTTACGTTATAACGCAACTTCATGGTTTTTTGCATTTCGTCACGACGTAGATCAATGTAGCGATACTTTAAACGCACTTCTTCACTGACATTTTTTTCATCCAACTGAAATGGAATGGGGTCAGCCATGCTTAAAACCGTTAATTCACTCGCCACAATTTCAATATGACCGGTGGCCATATTTGGGTTAATCGTGCCTTCGGTACGTGAAATCACCTTCCCTATAACCTGCAAAACACACTCAACGCGTAAACGCTCTGCTTTGGCAAAAATTTCAGCCGTATCAGGATTCACCACAATTTGCACAAGCCCTTCACGATCTCTTAAATCAATAAAGATCACTCCTCCGTGATCTCGGCGGCGATGTACCCAGCCCGCAACGGTGACGGTTTGACCAATAAATTTTTCTGTGACGTGTCCACAATACTGCGTGCGCATATTCTTTAAACCCTTTTTACTAAATATTTTATGAATTTTTGTACTTTGTTCTTTATCACGGTTCTTTATTTTCTATCACGGTGGATTCGTCTTTTTTAACCACGGGTAAATGGACGATATCTGGAACAATCACCCCCCCTGAAATCACCATTTTTAACGCTTCTTCAACCTTAATTTCCAACTCTACAAGATCCGCTTTAGAAGCCATAATAAAAAAACCCGATGTGGGATTAGGGGTCGTAGGAACAAATAAATTTACAATATCTTTCTTGCCCGTTTTTTGTTGTGCTTCACCCTGAGAATGACTGGTTTGGAACCCCAGAGTCCATAACCCTTTTCTGGGATACTGAATTAAAAACACCTTTTGAAAGGTTTGATCGCCCGAACCAAATACCGCTTGGGAAATTTGTTTTGCCGCATTATAAATGGAACGAACCAATGGAATTCGAGATAAAAATGACTCCCAAATTGCAACCACCTTACTGCCTAAAAAATTGGCAACCACCACACCAGTTAACAAAATCAATGTCAGTGACAACAAGACACCAAAACCAGGAATGTCCACACCAAACAACGCCTCTGGACGATAATTTGGTGGTAAAAGCAATAAACTACGGTCAAACAAATCGACCAAAAATTTAATGACGACAATGGTCACCCCTAACGGCAACCAAATCAATAAACCTGCAATGAAGTACCGTTTAAAAAAGGACACTCTAAGACACCTGTCTAAAATAAAGAGAGAGAAAACAGGCTATTATAAAGGAATTGAATGTTTTTTTGAAAAACAACTGAAAAGAAACTGTAGTGTCCAACCGTTATCGCTCGCTAAAAGTAACCATTCGACTCAACCATCTTTTAACGAAGAATAAAAAAACCAGCAAATTGCTGGTTTTTTTTAGCGTTAGCTTATCTCTATTAACACAATAAAGCTTATCAAATAATTACTTTATGTTAGATAAAAGATCGGGGTTAATCACAAGGTTTCTTACGCCATGCGCGTAATGTTCATCAAAGGCATTTCCTTTACACCAATCATTCACCGTGAGAATATTTACCTTAGCCACTTTAGGGCGAACATTCCAAGTCACCTTCAAAGGAGAGCCTGATTCATTGTATCCCGGCCCTGTTGTCGAACCTTCATATTGAACAGGAACACCCGTATTTTTAGGTATATTTAACGCTTGGTTCACACCATTTTTCATGCCATGCTTGGTTAGGTCAACAAAATCCAAAGCCTCTTCATCATTAACCAAGACATAGACTTGTGTTTCCACACGCAATTGCGGGTTCATAACAGAGTCACTAAGACACGATGATAGTGTTGGACCAGGATTGACCTGCGCTGTCGAATGCACATAATGCACTTCAATGGTATCACCGACTTCAAGATCGCCCATTTTACTTGGACAGATTTCACCCTGAACCGGCTTCAATTCAGCACTGGTTAGCTGACCAGAGTACTTATATCCACTCTGAGCCCCCTTGCCATTTCCGTTGCCGGCATAAAGAGTAAATTCTCCTCCCTTATGCTCTGCATTTTTATGAAAGTGAATATTGCACAAATTCATTTTTTCATAAGCTGGTGCAGGACTAAATACTCTAGCATTATGCCCAACAACGGAATCAATATCCCGTGGTGACTGAGGCCCAAACCCCTTGTTTTCTGTATTTT
>WFPP01000035.1 GCA_015487495.1 Thiomicrorhabdus sp. | reverse complement strand
TCGCGCCTTTTAGCTCAATACGGCGTATCCCCTCTTGCTTAATTTCGGTTTGAGGCTTTAATTCTGGAATGGTTTCAGATTGATATTTGCCATAGTATTTTTTGGCTAATGCCAAGACTTGTTTTGGCTGCACATCACCCACCACCACTAAGATAGCGTTATTAGGTGCGTACCACTGTTTGTACCAATCTCGCATATCTTGTGGGGTGTAACTGCGAATATCGGTCATCCAACCAATCACGGGATTACGCGCGGGGCTGTTTAAAAAGGCAACGGCATTAAACTGTTCATACAGTTTGGAGCTGGGTTTATCTTCTAAACGCCAGCGACGCTCTTCGGTCACGACATCCCGTTCTTTATAAAACTCCTCATCATCAATTATCAAGTTACGCATTCGGTCAGATTCCAGCTCCATGACCCGCTCTAAATGCTGTTTACCCACCACTTGGTAGTAAGCGGTAAAATCAGAGGAGGTAAAAGCATTTTCTTGTCCCCCTAATTTTGAAACAATTTTTGAAAACTCTCCTGGTTTTAGGTGTTTGGTTCCTTTAAACATCATATGTTCTAACATGTGTGACAGCCCTGTCTTACCGGGCTGCTCATAATTACCGCCCACTCGATACCAAACTTGATGCACCACCACTGGCGCACGGTGATCTTCTTTGACCACAACGTGCATACCGTTATCCAGTTGATACTCGGTAACCGTTGCCAATACAGGAAAAGACAGCATAAAACAGGTGGCCACACTAACCAGTGTTCGCGCTAATACGCTACTAAACCTAGGAGAGGATATTTTTATCATTTTTTCTTCCTTATAAGCGATTTGAATTGATTTATAATAGCCTAAAAACTTGGGTAAAGTATTAATAAACCTTGTACGACTCCACTGCCATATCAATTTAGAACAGGAACACCGAATGTTCAGCTTTTTACGCCGTAAGAAAAAACCACTCTCTGAAGAGAACCCGATTGATGCTCAAGAAGCGCAACCCATTGAGGAGACGCTTGACCCCTCTACTGAGTCTGTTGTCAATGATTCGCCAAAGCAACCTGAAGCCGCTGAGCTCACTCAAAAAACCGAATCTAAGCCTCCCGTTACAGCCACTCAAGCAAAAAATACACCCGTTAAAATGGTCGAAGAAAATTCAAATCCAAAAGCTGAGACGACCTTCGAAACGGGTAAAAAAACCGGTTTTTTTACCCGTTTAAAACAAGGATTAAGCAAAACTCGTCAAAACTTTACCGACAGCCTTGCCAGTTTAGTCTTGGGACGAAAAGAGATTGATGACGATCTTTTAGATGAACTTGAGATGATTTTGCTCACCGCTGATGTGGGGGTGGATGCCTCTGATAAAATCATTAAAAACCTAACCGATCAAGTTTCCCGTAAAACACTTAAGGATCCAGAAGCTTTAATTTCTAACCTAAAAAACCAACTTGAAGCCATTTTAACCCCCGTTGCTCATCCTTTAAAAATCGATGAACATTTGGCCAAAAACTCAGGCCCTTTTGTTATTTTAATGGTTGGCATTAATGGGGTTGGAAAAACCACCACCATTGGTAAGTTGGCCAAAAAATTTCAATCTGAAGGAAAATCGGTCATGCTGGCCGCAGGCGATACTTTCCGTGCAGCCGCCGTAGAACAGCTACAAACATGGGGGGAACGCAATAACGTACCTGTCATTGCTCAAAAAACAGGCGCCGATTCTGCGGCCGTTTTATTTGATGCCATTCAATCCGCCAAAGCAAAAAAAATAGATGTGTTAATTGCGGATACTGCGGGACGACTTCACACACAATCCAACTTAATGGAAGAGCTTAAAAAAGTCACGCGTGTTATGGCTAAGGTGGATGCTTCTGCACCACATGAAGTAATGCTGGTCATTGATGCTGGAACAGGACAAAATGCCCTTAATCAAGCACAACAGTTTAAAGCAGCCGTTCAAGTTTCAGGTATGACATTAACCAAGCTGGATGGAACAGCAAAAGGCGGCATTGTGTTTGCTTTAGCTGAGCAAAGCGGTATTCCCATTCGTTTTATTGGCGTTGGGGAGTCTATTGATGATTTACGCCCCTTCGATAGCCAAGCCTTTACCAAAGCACTGTTTGAGCAAACCTCCAAAAATTAAGAGGCTTCCAGACCAGATATAAATGAAAAAAAATCTGAAAATAAGTGCATTATGCAAATACCTGAAACCGATAATATTCACTTTCAATACGCCTTTAAAACGGGCTATCGTCTGGCACTGGAAGGAAAAAGCATGGCCAGCATGCCCAGTGCTATTCGTTGTAATTTAGAGATGCGTGATTATTTTCAGCAAGGATGGGAGCAAGCTCAACAAGACGTTGAACAGGGCCTTTTATATAATGTGCAACCCTGTTGGAAGTGTCGTTTTATCTGGGGAACCATTATGATTTTAGGGGGAGCTGCGACGGCTTACTCAATTATTTACAGTTATGAAAAAGAACAAACAGAATTAGCGCAGAGGGCTCAAATACAACAAGACCAACAAATGCACGCAACAGAACAGTCTAAACCAGAAACCCATTTAAGTGCTTTGTCCGAACAACAACGAACCGATTTATTAGCCAATCTAGCCGAACAAGCACAAAGAATGAACCCCTTACCCCCTCTAAAACCCGTAGTTCCAAACAATGTCCCTCTCTCTCAAGCGGTATTTACCACACAGGTTCACAATAAAACACCCGTTAATCAACTTTCTGACAAAATTCCAAAATACATTCGGAAAATCCATTTTTTAACGCAAATTAAGGTAAAAAAACCACAACGGTTTTACCATCGGTGGCGATTTAATGATCAATATTTAAATACCACTTCATTCAGTTTGACACCTGATAATACAACTATTTGGTCAACACAAAAAATGAGCAGTGCTTGGCAAGGGCGCTGGGATGTGGAAGTTTTAAATCACCAACAAGAGGTCATCTATCGTAAAACCTTTACTTATGGAGTACAAAAATGACAATAAATTCATGGAAAGCCCACAATATTAAATTTGGTGGTGGCCTGCTACTCATGAGTCTCTTTATGTTACTGTCAGGGTGTAGTAGTACGCCTCCACCTAAAAACACTTATGATAATATTTGCTATATTTTTGACCATGATCGAGATTGGAAACATGCCGCACAACGCTCTTATAAACGCTGGGGAACCCCGCCTTATGTTCTATTAGCTATGGTACATCAAGAGTCACGATTTAAGCCTCATGCCCAACCTGATCGACCTTACTTTTTAGGCCTGATTCCTCTGCCCAGAAACTCCAGTGCTTATGGTTATTCTCAGGCACAAGATGGTACCTGGAGCGACTATAAAAAAGCCACTAACCGCTGGAGTGCCAGCCGTTCCGATATTTACGATGCCTTGGATTTTATGGGTTGGTACAATAAGCAATCCCATAAACGCCTTAAAATCTCTCGTAAAGATACCTATAAACTTTATCTGGCTTATCATGAAGGGCAAGGTGGCTACTCTCGGCGCACCTATCTTAAAAAGCCCTGGTTATTAAAGGTAGCCAAAAAAGTGTCAAAACGCGCTCGAATGTATCAAAAACAATACCGTAGATGTTCATAAAGACTATCACTAAAAAACAACAAAGCCGAGTAGAAATCGTATTTCTTACCCAGCTTTGTTATTCATAAAAAAAAGAGGGGGAAATATTTCACCCAAGTCCTTCAAATAATAAGGATTGAATTGTTAGACCTTATAGCGCTCGAATACGACCGAAGCATTGGTTCCACCAAAACCAAAACTATTACTCATAATTCGATTTAATCCCGCATTATCAATGCGCTCGGTCACAATGGGCATCCCTTCACACTCTGGATCCAGAGTATCAATATTAATCGATGGTGCAATAAAATCATGTTCCAACATCATTAAACTGTAAATAAATTCATGAACACCTGCCGCACCTAATGAGTGACCAGACATCGATTTGGTTGAGCTAATTTTAGGAAGCTTACTGCCAAAAACTTCACGAATGGCCGCCGCTTCTTTAGTATCTCCAACAGGCGTCGATGTTCCATGAGGATTAATATAATCAATGTCACCCTCAACGGTGTCAAGCGCCATTTGCATACAACGTACCGCACCTTCTCCAGAAGGAGCGACCATATCATAACCATCCGAATTAGCACCATACCCTGTAATTTCACAGTAAATTTTTGCACCACGTGCCAAGGCGTGTTCCAGCTCTTCAACCACAACCATACCTCCACCACCCGCAATCACAAATCCATCCCGATCAGCATCATACGCACGTGATGCTTTGCTTGGGTTGTCATTATTTTTAGTCGATAATGCGCCCATCGCATCAAACAGAACTGACATGGTCCAATGAAGCTCTTCACCACCACCTGCAAACACCACGTCTTGTTTACCCAGTTGGATTTGTTCAACCGCCGTTCCAATACAATGTGCCGACGTAGAACAAGCGGAACTAATCGAATAGTTAATTCCCTTAATTTTAAAAGGCGTTGCCAAACAAGCCGAAACCGTTGAACCCATAGTACGAGTAACCATATAAGGCCCGACACGACGAACCCCCTTGGTGCGAGTAATTTCAACGGCCTGTGTTGAGTTTGAATTAGAGCCACCGCCGGAACCAGCAATCAACCCTGTACGGGGGTTTGACATTTGCGCTTCATCTAAGCCAGAGTCTTCAACCGCTTGCTTCATAGCAATATAAGAGTAAGCCGCTGCATCGCCCATAAAACGTAACTGTTTGCGATCAATATGGTCTGAGAATTTAAGATCTTTTACAGCGCCATGAACTTGTGAGCGCAATCCATTTTCAACATATTCGGGTGCAGCCACAATACCTGAACGACCTTCAAATAAAGAGGTCGTTACATCTTCTTTATTGTTTCCCAAACTTGAAACAATCCCTACACCTGTAATCACAACTCTTTTCATAGCTTAAAAATTTTCCGTATTTGTGAATAAACCGACTTTTAAGTCTTTTGCGCTGTAAATCTCACGTCCGTCAACATACATTTTAGCGTCACCCAATCCCATAAATAACTTACGCTTAATCACACGTTTCATCTCAATGACGTACTCTACTTTTTTAGCCGTCGGTAACACTTGACCAAAAAATTTAATTTCGCCAGAACCTAATGCCCGACCTCGACCAGGACCACCTATCCAGCCTAAAAAGAAACCAATCAATTGCCACATCGCATCCACACCCAGACAACCAGGCATAACAGGGTCTTCATTAAAGTGACAATCAAAAAACCATAAATCAGGAGTAATATCAAGTTCTGCTTTAATCAAACCTTTATCAAACTCACCACCCTCTTCAGAGATATGTGTAATCCGATCCATCATCAACATAGGAGGTTTGGGTAGTTGTGCATTACCAGGGCCAAAAAGTTCACCACGACCACTGGCTAAAAGTTCTTCAATTGTATAACTCGATTGCTGTTCCATTCATGGATTCCTAGTTTTTTCTCTCAAAAGATAAAGACGCATTATACCAGCTACATTGAAAGCAATTCAAATACAGTCATCATAAAGACTTATAAGCACTCAATTTAAGAAAAAATTGCTTTAAGCTACTTAGGGAAGCGTTGATTAAGTCCCTTCCTTAGATATAAAAAAAGCCCATAACTTCAATTGAAATTATGGGCTTTAAAATATGGTGCCGAAAATTGGACTTGAACCAACAACCTACTGATTACAAATCAGTTGCACTACCAATTGTGCTATTTCGGCAAATAGTTGGTGCGTATTATAAGGAACTTTTTTTAGCTGTCAATTCTTTTTTACACTTTCTTCAATGTTTATCATCCCTTGTAAAACAAGGTCAGGAATCAGTTCACACGGCCCATCAATCAAAGGAAATAACTGCTTAGCATTGCCGCCTGTTAACAGCAACCGAAATTGTGTTTTTAATTGTTTATTCAAGTCATCTCTTAAACAATTAATATAGGCAGCCGTCATATATAATGTGCCACCCAATATGGCTGAAACCGTATCCGTTGCCAACAAAGAATCAGAACTTGCTTCTGACTCATATTCAAGACTTTCAGAATTGGTTGAAGGCAATGCGGCAGTATCCATCGCTAAAGCAGCACGCAAACTATTTAAACCTGGCACAATAAAACCTCCAAGGTGCTTCCCTTCCATAACCGCATCCACAGTCATAGCCGTTCCTGCTGAAACGATAAGTAAAGGGTCTTTATAAAAGCCCATTGCTCCAATCATACTCATCCAACGATCATCCCCTAATTTATGGAAATCAATATAACCGGAAGTGAGCCCACACCCTTGTTTTTGCGCCGTTAAAATAATCGGAAATAACTGACACTTCTCTTGAATAAGCGCTTTAATTTTTTCGAGATTTTCATGCGATGTCACAGAGGTAATATAAATCGCCTCTATTTTTTTCTTATTCCAACAACAATCAAATTCGTTGGAGTGTAAAAAGCTTTCAAGATCAAGGGGGGGTAAAATTTGATAATCACCATGACTCATCAGTGCTCTTTTAATGCGGCTATTACCAATGTCTAAAAATAACTTGTTCATAACTTAAATATCATTCATTGCTCGGATGGAAACATTACCTGAACGGTACGTCATCATATTCCCTTCTGATTCAAACAATAATTCTCCACGTTGAGTAAGGCTCTTATAGCGACCATATATTGACTGCCCAGTATCATACACAATAACCTTTTGATCTAAATCAAAATAATCATTTTTTTGATACTCTTCTAAGTATTGAGAAAATAAACCTGTTTTAAAACAACTCGTTAAATCCTCTATTTTTTTCATTAAACAAAGTAAAAAAGAAACTTTATTTTCTTCCGATGCTACCAGACATGAAATACGGTTCCCCAAAGAATTAAGAGAAATTTTATGCTCATCAATAAATGAAAAATTAATTCCAATCCCAATGACCAAAGAACAGGAATGCTCATCAAACTGAACACTCTCAATTAACAAGCCTGCCACTTTCCCTGAGCAAGAATAAAGGTCATTAGGCCACTTGATATAAAGCTTTTCTTTAGAACAGACATTCAAAGAATCAACAAGCGCCAAGCTAATCAATTGAGAAAAACCATCTAACTCATTTAATGGCACTGGAACATGACACAAAAAACTAAATGTTAAAGAATCTTCATTAGACAACCACTCTCGCCCTCTTTGCCCATAACCATCTGTCTGATCATTCGTAATACAAAAAACCGGTTCAGAACAACGCTGATAACATTCTTTAAGATAACCACTGGTAGATGACACACTCTCCAGTCCAATAAATTGATAATGTGGTAACACTTGCTTAAAGCGTGTTTTAAGCGCTTTTAAATTCATTGTCATACACACTTCGCCTTATTTAATCCAAAAAAAAGCCCGCGACAGCAGAGCTATGGCGGGCTTTCGTAATATAAGCTTGGCAATGACCTACTCTCACATGGGACCTCCCACACTACCATCGGCGCTAAGACGTTTCACTTCTGAGTTCGGAATGGGATCAGGTGGGGCCATCTCG
>WFPP01000034.1 GCA_015487495.1 Thiomicrorhabdus sp. | reverse complement strand
GTTTTGAGGGCTTTTAATACGGAATCGGGAAAGTGGCGAAGCTGCACATTGTGCTCCGTTAACAAGGTATGCAGTGCTTGCTGATTACGTGCCGTGTATTCAGCCAACATATCGGCATTAGCGACCTTAATGGCATTGCGAACAATGCTTTGTAAATCGGCAGGCAGTGCATTAAAGGCTTTTTCATTAATCATGCACTCCATCGCCGTACCCGGCTCGTGCCAACCAGGGGTGTAATAGTACTTGGCCACTTTATAAAAACCAAAGGCCAAGTCATTATAAGGGCCAACCCATTCAGTGGCATCCAAGGCACCCGATTGCAATGCGGGAAACAACTCGCCTCCAGGTAAAGTGACGGGAATGCCCCCCGCTCGGCTCAATACTTCTCCCCCTAATCCGGGAATCCGCATTTTTAACCCTTTTAAATCGTCTAGGCTGTTAATCTCTTTATTGAACCAGCCGCCCATTTGAGTGCCTGAGTTACCACCGGGGTTGGGAATCAAACCAAATGGCTTATACGCCTCTTCCCACAATTCCAAACCGCCGCCATAATACAACCACGCATTCATTTCATTGGCGGTTAACCCAAACGGAACAGCAGAGAAAAACGCGGCCGCAGGAATTTTACCTTTCCAGTAATACGCCCCCGCATGACCCAATTGCGCATTGCCACGCGAGACCGCATCAAATACCTCAAACGCGCCCACCAATTCACCTGCACCGTAGACTTTAACGTCAATACGGCCGCCCGACATTTCCGTAATCAATTTGGCGATATTATTCGCCCCCGTCCCAAGTCCCGGAAAATTTTTAGGCCATGTGGTCACCATTTTCCACTTGATGGGTTTCGCTGGCGTACACTCCCCACCTGCATTGGTCGAACCACTTTCTGTTCCACACGCCGTTAAAGCGGTCGCCGCGGTTGCACCCGCAATGGCACCAATAAAATCTCTGCGTTTCATATTTTTTTAGACCCCTTAATAATCATTACTGAATACTTTACCATAAAGAAAATTCGCCATAAAAAAAGGAGCGAAATGCTCCCTTTATTTAGGTTTAAAAATGCGCCCTTGGATTAAAAGGCATGGTTTCTTCCATTTTTTTGTAAAACGCTTTTTGTTCTTCTGTTTTAGCCTCTGGGGTATGAATTTGAACCACCACATACTGATTCCCTGGTGTTTTTCCTAAGCCTCGCCCTTTAATTCGTAATTTTGTGCCAGACTGAGTACCTGCTGCAATCCCCAATTTCACTTTTCCTTTGAGCGTAGGAACTTCAATTTTTGCCCCCAAGGCGGCTTCCCAAGGCGTGATCGGTAAATCCAAATACACATCAGAATCTTCCACACGGTACAGTGGATGCTTTTGAAGATTAATTTCAATAATTACATCCCCATTAGGGCCACCATTCAATCCACTAAAGCCTTTGCCTTTTACCCGAATTTTTTTACCTTTGGTTACGCCTGCTGGAATACGAACCTTAATGGGCTTGGTGTCGTATGAATAAGAACCAGAACGTGAATTTCCTGTTTGAACATTAATGGTTCTTTCTGCCCCCTCCATCGCCTCTTCAAGCGTCACCATTACCGTAAGTGTTTGATCCTCTCCTTTTTGGGGACGCGCCTGTTGCTGACCAAAGCCTCCCTGACTTTGAGCACCACCAAACCCTCCACCAAACATGGAGCTAAAAATATCACTGTAATCTTCTGCACCACCAAACCCACTCGTGTGTTGCTGATACCCACCAAATCCACCCGCCTGGTGTTGTTCATAACCCGCACCAAACTGATCATACATTTTTCGTTTTTCAGGGTCACTTAACGTTTCATACGCTTCGCTAATTTCTTTAAATTTGGCCTCATCCCCTGTGGGTTTATCAGGGTGATATTTGGCAGCCATTTTGCGATAGGCTTTTTTAATTTCAGCCTCTGTCGCAGAACGGGAAATGCCCAAACTTGCATAGTAATCTTGACTCATCTACTCTGTTTCTCTCTCTGTTATCCTAATCCCATAATTTAAAAATACAGGAAAACTGGGGCATTAAGTGCTTTGTAAGATGTTTGCATTAAAAAAATGCAAACTACCTGTAATCTTAATTTATGTCAATAATGCCATATAAATAAGGGTAAAAATGGACTATTTCAAGCATCCCCCCTTAAATTTTTCTTCTCTCCTACTTATCATCCACGTAGGATTCCTTAATCCTCTTTTTCAGTTTTTACATAAATTACGGTGTAATTACGGTATTATAAGGCCGTTTTTTAACGCCTTTCATGACACGACGAGAATACGATACGATGACACACGCCACCCTTGCCGGACAAAAAGCCCCATACAGCCTGCTTGAAAATATCCCCAAGTTAATGACGGACTATTACACCCTCAAGCCTAATACCAATCAAACCGAGCAAGCCGTTAGCTTTGGGACCTCTGGGCATCGTGGCTGTTCAAGTACAAGCACCTTTAATGAAGACCACATTGCAGCTATCTGCCAAGCCATTGTGGAATACCGCTATTTACAAAATATCAATGGCCCTATCTATATCGGAATGGACACGCATGCCCTGTCCGAAGCGGCACATGCCACGGCCATTGAAGTCTTTGCGGCCAATCAAATTCACATCAAAATTCAATCAAATGGCCGATACACCCCCACGCCAGTCATCTCTCATGCGATTTTACGCTACAACCAGGGAAAAACAGCAGGGCTGGCCGATGGGATTGTCATTACGCCCTCCCACAATCCGCCCAAAGATGGGGGTTTTAAATACAATACACCCAATGGTGGCCCTGCCGATACCGAAACGACCTCTTGGATTCAAGACCGTGCCAATGCCATTATTCAAAATGGATTAGTGGCCGTAAAACGTTTACCGTTTGTCGAGGCACTTGCTTCCGAATTTGTCACCCCCACCGATCTCATCACCCCTTATATTGAAAACCTCGATAAAGTCGTTAATATGCAAGCAATAAAAGAGGCCGGATTATCATTAGCCGTTGATCCAATGGGGGGTGCGGCGGTTGACTTTTGGCAGCCCATTGCCGATTTTTATGGCTTAAACCTGACCATTGTGAATCCACAAGTCGATCCCACTTTCTCCTTTATGCACGTGGATAAAGATGGCAAAATTCGCATGGATTGCTCCTCCTCTTACGCCATGGCGGGGCTCATTAACCTAAAAGATCAATACGATTTGGCCTTTGCCAACGACCCTGATGTCGATCGCCACGGCATTGTCACCAAGTCAGTCGGACTGATGAATCCCAATCACTATTTAGCGGTGGTGATTCAATACCTATTCACTCACCGCCCACACTGGCCAAAGAATGCGACGGTTGGAAAAACGCTGGTTTCAAGCGCCATGATAGATCGTGTTGCAAACGCTTTACATCTTAACTTGTCCGAAGTGCCAGTTGGCTTTAAATGGTTTGTGGAAGGCTTAGAGACCGGCGAATTTGGCTTTGGTGGCGAAGAGTCCGCTGGCGCTTCTTTTTTATGCTTAGATGGTTCGCCTTGGAGCACCGATAAAGACGGTATTATTCTTAACTTATTGGCCGCTGAAATCACCGCCGTCACAGGCAAAGACCCTGGAGAGTTGTATCAAGCGCTGACACAACAGTTTGGCAACCCGATTTATCGCCGAATTGATGCCCCAGCCACCCGAGAAGAGAAAGCCGTTTTAAGCAATCTCTCTCCTGAAATGGTAAAAGCCGATACGCTGGCAGGCGAAAAAATCACCACCAAACTGACTCATGCACCCGGTAATGGAGCGGCAATAGGGGGACTAAAAATCACCACTGAAAATGGTTGGTTTGCCGCACGCCCTTCTGGAACGGAAGACATTTATAAAATTTACGCTGAAAGCTTTAAAGACCAAACACATCTGGAGCAAATTTTAAACGAAGCCAAAGCCATCGTACAAACCGCACTAAAGAGATAACCTGACATACCCAAAGTAATGGGTATACAAGATACTTCGGGCACCTTATTTCACGCGCCCGATCTCATGCAAAAGCCTCAAAGCCTCATTTTGTTTTAAAAAAGCTCATTAATTTTGCCATTTTAGTGGCTAACTCTTTTAGCTCAATTGCCGCGGCAGTACTCTCTTCCACCATATGAGTGTTTTGTTGTGTGACTTCATCCATGCTATTCACTGCACTATTAATTTGAGTGATACCCAGAAGCTGTTCATTAGATGAATTTGATATATTCACAATAATGGTTCCCATACGCTCAATGGATTCATTCATATCCTCTAATGCTTTAGACGTTTCCCTTACAAATCTGGAACCATCATTTACTTTAACGGCGCTGTCTTCAATTAAGGCTTTAATCTCTTTAGATGCTTCCGCAGACTTTTGTGCCAAAGAGCGTACTTCAGAAGCCACAACAGCAAACCCCCGGCCATGCTCTCCCGCTCGCGCCGCTTCTACAGCTGCATTTAAAGCCAACAGATTGGTTTGAAATGCAATGGAATCAATTAAGGTAATAATGTCAGAAATTTGATCACTCGACTCTGAAATCGCCTCCATAGAATCCATTGTTTGATTCACTATCGCAACACTGGTTTCTGCTTTAGAAATCGCCTCTTCAGTCATTTTTTGCGCTTCCTTGGCCGATTCTGAATTTTGAGAGGTTGTTGCCGTCATCTCCTCCATAGAAGAAGACGTTGCCTCTAAAGCTTCTGCCTGCTCACTCGTTCTACGACTTAAATCCTGATTACCCGACGCCACTTGAGAAGAAATTTCTAAAATATTATGAGAAGAGCTTATCACTTCAAATACAATTTCATTTAATTTTTTAGAGGTATCATTAATCGCCTGTTTTAACTGCCCCAATGCCCCCTGAAAATCACCTTGTACTTGCTGTGTCAAATTTCCTTTTGCTTGAGCGCTCATGACATTAGAAATCTCTAAAATCGCCGCTTCCAGTGAGTCCATTGAATTATTAATCAGCTCTTTTAAGTGCAACAAGTCTCCTTTTGCCTCTACGGTTACACGATGCGTAAACTCCCCTTTTTGCATTTTTTCCATCACATTCGAAATATCCGTAATTGAGGTATGAACACTTGCCATCGCACAAGACAAAGAGTCCATAATAACGTGAAACTCCCCTTTTGCATTAAAGGTCACCTCATTCTCAAAATACCCATCACGCATATTAGTAATCATTTTTTTAAGTTCACTCATCGTGCCATTAATGGTTTTTGATGAGCTATTAATGCCCTCTTTCAGTTCTGCCAATTTCCCCGATACATTCGCAGTAACCCGTTGGCTGAAATCGCCTTCGGCCATTTTTTCCATCACCGATACGCACTCATTAACCGTACTTCCCACATTATTTTGTGTGGTTTGCAAATCGTTTAAAAATAAAGAGACTTCATCCTTTCCATCCGTTGAAAACTCTGTATCAAATTTTCCCTTCGACATATTACGAGACACCTTTACCGCAATATTTAACTTTTTCGCCACCTTTTTTTGATACGTTAAATACAATACAAACACCACCAATATCATCATAACCAGCACACCCAGTGCCACTAAACGCCCTAAAAGCACACCATTTTCCAACTCATCCGTTATGTCCTGTTTTACCTCCAAAACACCGCGTGTCTGCCCAATCTTCCAGTCTGTTTTAGGTGAATCTGGGTGAGAATTATGGCAATCAACACATCCTTGGGCAGACATAACATCAGCCACACCCACCCGAATAATTTGGCGACCTTTGGCATCTTTTTCAATTTGAGTCATCATCTTTTTGGGATCTTGCAACATTTTCCAGGCTTTAGATTGAAAGTCATCCAGTGTTCGATCTTTCCGGTTAGAAAAAGGGTACTGACTGTAAAGAGAAATATAAACACCGTCTTTTTCAAGCAACTTGCTTAAATCTAAAATCATTGTTGCAGGCAGAGGAAGCATGTTTGGATTTTGTGCATGATCAATACCAAATTGCATGGCATTTTTCTGTTTGGTTGGCGATACAATATTCTTAACATAATACCCACGCAACACCTTGTATTGCTGTGTAACCTGTTTTGCACTGCTCACCGCCTGTTCAATCACATTATTTTTAACTGCATTAGGAACCCACCAAACAAACACAATAGAAAAAATAATGCCTAAAATCACAATCGGAAAAATTAATTGAAACTGAATACTACTCCTACTCATCACACACCGCCAAAGCACCAATAAGTTAAAATACCCAAAGCCATTCTACCTAAAATCAACTGGCCAGTTAAGTTAAATTTAACTCAATTAAGTTAATGCCAATCTGGGGCCAAAAACTTCATAGTGCAGATGATTTTCTGCAAACCCAATCTCGAGCAAACTCTTTTTCAGAGCCGACATAAAAGACTTGGGGCCACAAAAATACACATCCGTTTGCTTATTTGTTAACCATTGATCCAGTTTTTCTGTCGTAAGAGTGCCCTCAATATCCGCACCCGAACCATTTTGATAACATACAAAATAACGAAAACCATGCTGAGCCTGAAGAGCTTGCAATTCCTCAGCAAAAAGGTGGTGTGTTTTATCTCGACAACACTGAATAAACGTCACTTGAGACATCTTTTCACCTTGCTCTATTTTATCTAATAACATACTAATCAAAGGAGTAATCCCTACACCACCTGCAATAAAAACCACGTCTTTTATTGAGTGCTGTACAACAAATTCCCCTGTTGGGGGCTGTAATAACAAGGTATCTCCAACCGTTAAACGGTGTAAAAAATGAGACACAATCCCTTCAGGGGTATCCGTATGCGCTTCCGCACGAACGGTAATCCGGTAAGTGTGATGATTAGGGGCATTTGAAAGAGAATACTGGCGAACCGCAGTAAATTCACTGTTATTTGGTCGCACTTTTACCCCGACATATTGCCCTGCTTGAAAAGAAGCAACAGATTGTCCGTCTTTTGCATTCAGGTAAAAGGACTTGACTCCTTCCCCTTCTTCCTTAATCTGTGAAATAACAAACTCACGATCACCGCGCCACCCCCCCTCTTTCTCCTCATTACATTTATAAATGGCTTCTTCTGTATTGACAAAAATGGCTGCCAAAGCACCGTAAGCTTCAGTCCATGCAATTAAAACAGGATCGTCTGCTTCCAAAGACAAGTGTTCTTGAATGGCTTCTAATAAAAAACGGCCTACAATCGGGTACTGCTCTGGTGCAACCTGCAAACTGGCATGTTTATGTGCAATTCGGTTCACAGCGTCCCCTAACGCATCCAATTTATCAATATGAACAGCATACTGAAAAATAGAATCCGCCAGTGCTCTCGCTTGCTCCCCTTTGCCTTGATTTGCCATATTAAAAATATTTTTTAATTCTGGGTGGTTTTCAAACAGTTTTTGGTAGAATAATTGTGTGATTTTTTCACCTTCTTCAGCCAAAATTGATGCGGTGGATTTGACTATTTTTAATGTTTTTTCAGATATCATAGAAAGCTCCAATAAAGAGTAATGGCAAATTTTAATTGAGTGACTTTTAGGAGTTTAAACTAAACAAATTATTTTGTACGATCTTTACACAATGCAATCATAACAATCATGAATAAAAACGGCTAATATTTCCCTGTTTTTCATGAGGAAACGTACCAAAAACTGGCTATTAACGGCATTTTCCAACTCAATCAAAAACATATTAGCTCATTTTCTTTCTCGATTTACCCCCGTGATTCAGGCATCAAGAGTTCTGTGTTATGCAAAGATCTTGCTGTATGCATTTATCGCCTTATAGAGAAAAAATCGCATCTACAATGCATCTTAAGGTAGCGCACAATACGTGCTATTATTGACTTAGAATCAAGGTTTATGTCGAAAACAAAAAAATAAAGGCTTTACACAATACCGCCCTCAAAATAAATCAATGCAAGGACAATGACAAATGAAACTAACCAAGCATACTGACTATGCCTTTCGGGTCCTAATCTATTTAGCCGCCAAAAAAAGCGATAACCTTTCAACCATTAAAGAAGTCACTCAAGCCTTTGATATGTCCCGTGATCATGTGATGAAAATTGTACAAAAACTGGCTAAAGCGGGGTTAGTTCATGCAACAAGAGGAAAGCAAGGAGGTATCAAGCTGGGGCGTCCTGCCGAAGAAATCATTATTGCAGACGTGGTTATTTTAATGGAAGCCACACTCACCCCTGTCAATTGTGAAAAGCCGGCCTGTAATATCAAACAAGGATGCCACCTCGCCGGTATTTTATTTGAAGCTCAGGACAAATACTTGTCGCACCTTAAACAATACACTTTAGCCGACCTTATTCCTGACAACAGTCAAACGGTAGAGCTCATTAATACCCTGTTTTTAAAAACAAAAGAGCATCCCTGAAGGAAGCTCTAAAACCCCATTTAAACGTTATTATTTAGCGCTTTTTTCTAAAACAAATACCGTCAGTGTATCCAACTCTTTTCCTTTAATATTTGGAAAAGAGGGCATTCCCATTGTGCCTTCTGTAATCACTTTTTTAACGTACTCCGCATTTTGTTCTTCTGGGGCAAGCTTCCAGTGATAAAACTCACCATTATGGCAGCTGGCACAACTGGCCGCATGCATATTTTCCCCTGTTGCTCCTGCGGGTGGGGCATAATCACTTGTGCCTGAACAGGCCGCAAGAAATGCAGTACTTGCAATAATAACGCTCATTTTCTTAAACATTGAATCCATCCTAATTAATTGATTAAAAAACCTTTGCTTGATATAACCACGAATAAAATAACTGATATTTTCCAAATTTTCATTATCGACCTCTCCCTAATTTTACCTTTACTGAGAGGTCAAATTTTTCCTATTTAACCAGCATCGTATCAGTATCGTCGTATAAGGTCTCTCAAAATACATTTGTAAAACACGGCATTATCTTACCTTAAGTTTTAAAACAAAAATACAAAATCCCTCATAGAAGTCTGTCAGACTTAGAGAAGCGCTGGTTAAATCAGCACTTCTCTAAAAAATGCCGCCCCCTCATTCCCAAATTCACATACTTTCGCATTTTTCTAAATTTGCATAAGCCGTCACCAACCATTTAGAACCCGCATGGGTAAACTGAACATTCACACGTGCATGCTCTCCCACCCCCTCTGTTCCGAGAACCACCCCTTCTCCAAACTTCTGGTGAAAGACACGCTCCCCTGCACAAAAACCCGTTTGATTATCCTCTTTCAGAGCCGATTGCAAGGAAGAAGAAAATGCATCGTTTTTCCCTCCTAACGTTGGTCGGACATCTCCTGAAAGACGTACACACTCCAAACACTCTTCTGGAATTTCCTTTATAAAGCGAGAAGGAGATGGGTAAAACTCCGTTCCATGCATACGACGCCGATTCGCAAACGTCATCACCAACTGTTTTTCTGCGCGTGTCACACCAACATAAGCCAAACGTCGCTCTTCTTCTAAACGAACAGGATCCTCATGACTGCGTTGGGAAGGAAACAGCCCCTCTTCCACCCCAATCATAAACACCAGTGGAAATTCCAATCCTTTTGCCGCATGCAATGTCATTAATTGCACCGATGATGCCCATTCATCCGCCTGTTGCTCACCCGCTTCAAGTGCCACCTGCGCCAAAAAATCGGCCAACGGATGTTCATAACGAGGAACTTGCAGTAATGTACCATCAATTTGTGCTTGCGAATCCAGCATTTGAACCGCGTCTTCTGCCTCTTTTAAATAGGACGATTGTGCGATTGTTTGTTGAAATTGACTGGCCGCATTCATGAGTTCATCAATGTTTTCCAACCGCCCTTTCCCCTGCTCCGAATGGTCTTTTTCAAAATGCGATTGCAATCCAGACCGAGCAACAACCTTTAATATTTGGTCTTCCAACGTCAATCCAGATGTCTCTTTTGCCAATGAGTCAATCAGGGTCATAAATCCCTGAACGGCACTTTTTGCCCGAGCCGTTAACCCCTGCGCCACCATTTGCTGAGTGGCTTGCCAAAGAGACAAACCATTATTTTTTGCAACGTCTCTGATTTTATCGGCGGTTTTTTGCCCAATCCCCCGTGGAGGGTGATTGTAAACTCGCTCAAAGGCCGCATCATCTTCCCGGTTAACCAATAACCGCAAATAACTTAAAACATCCTTAATTTCCGCACGATCATAAAAACGCAAACCACCATACACTCGGTACGGAATTTGTGCTTGCAGTAACGCCTGCTCCATTATTCGAGACTGAGCATTGGAACGGTACAACACCGCAACTTCATTTCGAGCTCCGCCATGTTCACACCAGTATTCAATTTGGTTGCAAACATAGCGAGCCTCATCCACCTCATTAAAAGCTTCATAGAGCTGAATTAATGCCCCCTCTTCTCCTGACGTCCAAAGCTCTTTTCCCATTCGCCTAGTATTGTGAGAAATCAGTGCGTTAGCCGCCTTCAAGATGGTGCCCGTCGAACGATAATTTTGCTCTAAACGAATCGTTTTAACATTCGAGAAATCCTCTTCAAACTGGCGAATATTTTCAACTCGTGCACCACGCCAGCCGTAAATGGACTGATCATCATCCCCCACCACAAACAGTTTTCCCGACCCTCCCGCCAAGACTCTTAACCATGCATATTGCAAGCCATTGGTATCTTGAAACTCATCCACTAAAATCTGTTTGTAACGTGCTTGGTAATGTGCCAATACATAAGGGTTTTTAAGCCACAATTCATGCGCTCGAAGTAATAACTCTGAAAAATCAACCAAGCCTGAACGCTGACACTGCTCTTCGTAAGCACGATAAATCTCAACCATTTTTGCAATAAAGGGGTTTGCCCCAATATCAATATGATGTGGGCGTCGCCCCTCTTCTTTTTCACCATTAATGAACGCTTGCACTTGTTTATGAGGCCACTGCGATTCCTCCAGCGACATCGCTTTTAACAGACGCTTAATCACTCGTTTTTGATCATCTGCATCCAAAATTTGAAAAGTCTGTGGCAAACCCACCTCTTGATAGTGCTGGCGTAATAATCGATACGCAATGCCATGAAATGTCCCCAAGGTTAATCCTGCACTCTCCTGTCCAATTAAAGACTCAATGCGCCCCCTCATTTCATTTGAAGCCTTATTGGTAAACGTGACCGCTAAAATATTATAAGGCGAAAATCCCATAACTTGAGTTAGCCAAACAATACGGTGTATCAAAACACGCGTTTTACCACTGCCAGCCCCAGCTAAAATAAGAGCATGAGTATCTTCTGCGGTCACGGCTTTGCGCTGTGCATCATTTAAGTCATTTAATATAAAAGAGATGTCCATAATTGTTTACTTTTGCTATTTCGTTTGGCGTATTCTACGATAAAATCTCACAATAAAATGGGCTTCGCTACGATTAAATTCCCCTACAAACCATATAAAAGTTTGCTATTTAAAACTTATTAATGTAATAATTACCCCATTCAAGATATTCTAATGATTTAAAACCGAGCCAAATAAGCAGAAATAAGGTAAGGTTTTTAAACTCAAGTAACCATCCCGCACGAATCAAATCCATCTCGCTTACCATCTAAAAACACAAAAGGTAAGCAGAAATATGGACTGTATTCGTAAAAAAAACACAATTTGTAGGAGAAAATATGATTTCAACAAGTGATGCTAATTTTGACACCGAAGTACTGCAATCCGACCTGCCTGTTCTTGTCGATTTTTGGGCAGAATGGTGTGGCCCTTGTAAAATGATTGCCCCCATTTTGGATGAAGCTGCCACAGAAAACGAAGGCCGCGTTAAAATTGCAAAATTAAACATTGATGAGAACCCTGCCACACCACCAAAATATGGCGTTCGTGGTATCCCGACTTTAATGCTGTTTAAAAATGGCGAAGTGGATGCGACTCACGTCGGCGCTTTATCAAAATCTCAACTTAATGCCTTTTTAAACGAAAACCTGTAATCATCCATCTCTTAGCCATCTAAACAATAAAAAATTCAGGTGGCTAAAATATACTTTCCCACCATAAAAAGAATCACTTAAAAGCAAAAACCCTACTCTTATCCAATTCTATAGACACCTAAATATATAAACTTATGCACTTACTCGATTTAAAAAAACAATCTGCCGCCTCTTTACTTGAACTTGCTGCAAGCATGGGATTAGACAATCTTGCTCGTTTGCGAAAACAAGACATTATCTTTGCCATACTCAAAGCCCACTCTAAAAAAGGGGAAGATATTTATGGAGAAGGTGCTCTGGAAATTTTGCCTGATGGCTTTGGGTTTTTGCGTTCAGCGGATGGCTCTTACCTTGCTGGCCCAGATGATTTATACGTTTCACCAAGTCAAATACGACGCTTTGGGTTACGAAAGGGCGACACCATTCAAGGCAAAATTCGCCCCCCCAAAGATGGGGAACGCTATTTTGCCCTGCTAAAAGTAGAAACCATTAACTACGAACACCCTGATGTGGCACGTAAAAAAATTGCATTTGAAAACCTGACCCCCCTTCACCCAAATGAACGACTTGTGATGGAAGTGGGCAATGGCAGTACCGAAGACATTACCCCGCGTATTATTGATATTGCCGCACCCTTCGGTAAAGGACAACGTGGCTTAATTGTTGCTCCGCCCAAATCAGGTAAAACAGTCATATTGCAACAAATCGCCCAATCTATTGCCGAAAATTACCCTGATGCCTATCTCATCGTGTTACTGATTGATGAACGACCTGAAGAAGTCACTGAAATGCAACGTACCGTTAAAGGAGAAGTGATCTCATCCACCTTTGATGAACCTGCAACGCGTCATGTGCAAGTGGCTGAAATGGTGATAGAAAAAGCCAAACGCCTCGTTGAACATAAAAAGGATGTCATCATCTTGCTGGACTCAATTACCCGCTTGGCTCGTGCTTACAATACCGTTGTTCCCTCCTCTGGCAAAATTTTAACAGGAGGGGTTGACGCCAATGCACTGCATCGACCCAAACGCTTCTTTGGTGCCGCCCGAAACATTGAAGAAGGGGGCTCATTAACTATTATTGCCACAGCACTGATTGAAACGGGATCAAAGATGGATGAAGTTATTTTTGAAGAATTTAAAGGAACGGGAAATATGGAACTCCACCTCTCGCGTACCATTGCTGAAAAACGCACCTTCCCAGCCATCAATATCACCAAATCAGGCACTCGCAAAGAAGAGCTACTCACCACACAAGAAGAGTTGCAAAACATTTGGATTCTCCGTCGTTTCTTACAAACATTAAATGAAGTGGAAGCAATCGAAACACTTATTGATCAAATGAAACTCAGTAAAACCAATCTTGCTTTATTTGAAGCCATGAAACGTTAAGGAACCTCTGATTAAGTCCCCTTAAAAAAGAAAGCAACGCCCTCATTCACACCTCTAATCTCTACTCTATCTATATGGCTGGGTGAACTTAGAGCGAAAAAGAAGCTTGCAATTCTTTTTTAAATCAATATAATTCCTTTCTTTTAAAGAATTAACTAATTAATTGGACCGTCATCATGCAAGCAGACATTCATCCAGAATATAAAGACGTTGTTTTCCAGGATATTTCAACTGGCGAAACATTTCTTACTCGCTCAACAATTGAAAAAACGTCTGGCGAAACAGTTACTATTGACGGTAACGAGTACCCAGTCGTACGTATCGAAGTTTCCAGTGCTTCTCACCCTTTCTATACCGGTAAACAAACACTTGTCGATACAGAAGGACGTGTTGAAAAGTTCAAGCAAAAATACGGTCGTCGATAATCGCGTTGCCAGCTTCCTGCTTGGAAGCCAGGCAATGGTGATTAAAAAGCGCAATGAAATGAATTTCATTGCGCTTTTTTTTTGGTATTTTGGTTAAAAGTCATTACAATCAAAGTATGCAAAAAATCACACACTCTTTACTTACCATCCTTGCCTTAACGATAGCCTCCTTCAACCTCTCTGCGGCTAACAAGCAAGTTTGCTCTGCTAAAAATGTTGAACTTTGGGTTAAAGCCAGCTACGCGACCAGTGGAAGTGACTTAATCATTCAAGGAAAGACCGTTCGTTTAATTGGCATTTACAGCCCTCAAAGAGAGCAAAAACAAAAATTTAATACCCCTGCACAACCACTTGCCAAGGAAGCACAGCTCTTTTTAAATAAACTCCTGGCCAATCACGACTTAGAAGTGGGAGTGGAATACGACACCACGAAAGTGGATGAATTTAATCGCCAACTGGTTCACCTCTTTTTAAAAGATGGCAGCAGTGTACAGCAACGCATTTTAGAAAATGGTTTTGCCATTAATCGACCCGCACACAATAACAACAAGCACGCTAAATGTTATTTTGAAGCCGAACAACGTGCACGAAAAGGTCAATATCAGCTCTGGGATTATCTGGAAAAACACCCTGAAAGCCACTTTCCTTTAGTCAAAAGCAGTGAACTCACCTCTCAAGACACGGGTTATCGCATTATTCAAGGCAAAGTGCTCAAAGTAATGAAAAGCTCAACCAACTACATTATCAATATGGATACCACTGGCATCCGCATTCCCAAAAAACATTGGAAAAACTTTGACTACAATAAAATTAAGCAACTCAAAGGAAAAACCATTGAAGTTCGTGGTCTGGCTTACCTTTATAAGGGCGTTATGTTTATGATTATTAAACAACCTGCGGCCATTGATGCCTTTAACCCCCTAAATAACACCCTTTAATGCCCCTAACCCCCACTTGCCCACTAAAAAAATACTAAAAAATGCCTAATCGTTATTTTTTAGTTTTCGCCTTGCCTTCTTTTCCGCTAGAATAGTCTCACTATTTTTTTAAACATCAAAAAAGGCATTCCAATATGGCTGAATTACAAAACGATCGTTTTTTACGTGCACTGCTCAAAGAACCAGTAGACCGCACGCCCGTTTGGATGATGAGACAAGCGGGGCGCTACCTTCCAGAATACCGTGCCACGCGTAAACAGGCAGGATCGTTTATGGATTTATGTCGCAATAAAGAACTGGCCAGTGAAGTAACCTTGCAACCTTTAGAGCGCTTTCCTCTGGATGCCGCTATCTTATTTTCAGATATTTTAACAATTCCAGATGCAATGGGGCTTGGACTGCGTTTTGAAACAGGAGAAGGCCCTGTTTTTGATAAACCTGTACGTACCTTAGCAGATGCAAAAAAACTCTATGTTCCCGATATGGCTTCCGATTTGGGCTACGTTATGGATGCCGTCAGCACCATTCGTAAAGACCTAAACGGTCGTGTGCCTTTAATTGGCTTTTCAGGCAGTCCCTGGACTCTTGCAACCTATATGGTTGAAGGCGGTTCCAGTAAAACCTACTCAATCATCAAAGCCATGATGTTCGATCAACCCGCTACGTTACACCATATTTTGGATGTATTGGCAGACTCTGTGATTGCTTACCTCAATGCTCAAATTGAAGCTGGAGCACAAGCAGTGCAAGTTTTCGATACCTGGGGAGGCGTCTTAACCCCCCGTGATTATAATGAATTTTCACTGCGTTATATGCATAAAATAGTGGACGGTCTAAAGCGTGAAAATGATGGCCGAAAAGTCCCTGTTATTCTATTTACCAAAGGTGGCGGACAATGGCTAGAAGCGATGGCAGACACGGGGGCTGATGCACTAGGACTGGATTGGACAACCAATATTGACAATGCTCGTGCACGCGTCGGAGATCGTGTTGCATTACAAGGCAATATGGATCCAAGCATCCTTTATGCTTCACCAGAACGCATTCGCCAAGAAGTGGCAACCATCCTGAAGCAATATGGAAATGGTTCAGGCCATGTCTTTAACTTAGGTCATGGTATTCACCCTGAAATCAACCCTGAACACGCGGGGGCATTTATTCATGCCGTAACCGAATTAAGTGCTCAATACCACAAATAAGATACTGCACCCTCCATAACAACATTATTATGACGGATCTCATTACCATTTTTTTACGCTAGTAAAAGTAAAAATGCCCGCTGTTCCTGGGAACAACGGGCATTTTTATTGTCAGTTCCCCCTAAATAACGGTAAACAACAATCGCTATTTCAAATCAACCTGCTCTGCAAAACGCATCGCCTGAACATACAACTGGGAAAGCTCTGTTGCCGTTATTGAGCCAGGTAAAGTAAAAGAAGCCCCTCCTTTTTCGACATTTTTCACCAAGCTTAATGCCAGCCCAAGCTTGCCTCTTTCTTCTAACAAGGCAAGCTTAATCTCTTTATCCAACCCTAACTTACTCACTAGATCAGACAATTCTGCATCCATCACCGCATCTAAACACGAAAATAAACCAACAATAAAATAAGCATCTAACGAAGCTCCGCCCAACTTTTCGCCCAATAACTCACAAAACTTCGCCCGAATTAAAGACGTCATAAACAACTCAATCGGCTTATCCTCCACTCCCGATAAAACCAACATACTCGTCCAGCTTTGCAAACGCCGTAACCCAAATCGCACCACCGCATCATGAATAGAAGTAATGGACTGTTTCATGGATAAGGTTTGAGCCACAAATCGAAGTAATTTCTGGCTCAAACCAACGTCTTTAGCGATCATCTCTGACAAAACGAACATATCAATATCAGGATCATAGACGTTAGATAATAAGTTCAGCAAAGAAAGCTTATTATTAGGCAAGCGTTTTCCTGCAATAATATTCGGTTTTGCAAAAAAATACCCCTGAAAATAATGGAATCCCAGTTGACGACACTGCTCATATTCCTCCTGAGTCTCTACTTTTTCAGCCAGTAAACGAACACCTTTGTCTTTAATACGCTCGAGATGCATTGCAATTTTATCAAGCTCAACCTCTAAAATATCCACCTTGATAATATTGGCAAACTGCTCCAAAGGCTCTAACTCAGGATTAAAAATATAGTCATCCAACGCAATCAAATACCCCTTTTTTTTCAGCTTGCTTAAACTTTCCATTAACAAAGGCGTTACCTTAATATCTTCCAATACCTCAATCACCACTTTGGTTCGAGGATAAAACGGTTGATATTCCTTAAGCAATAACCCTTCAGTAAAATTAATAAAAACCTTTTGATCTTCATTGACAATTTCAGATAAACCAATATCACCCAGTGCATTCATCATTACTTGTGCCGAAGCCACATCCCCTCCAACAATAGAGGCATAATTGTCATCGGTATTGGAACGAAAAAGAAGTTCATATGCAATCACTTTCATATCAGTGTTAAAAATGGGCTGGCGCCCAATAAAAATATCAATCGTATCTTGCATCACTCCTTCCTCTTTAAAACAGGTTTACGGCACTTTTTAGTTGAGATGGGTTCCAAAACACGCTGTTTAAATCGCTTTAAACTCTTCAGGCATTTCAAGTTCTTCATCATCAAATAAGAATTTTTGCATCTCTTCATGCAAAAAAGTGCGCGCTTTAGGGTCTAAACTGGATAAACGGTACTCATTAATCAAAATTGTTTGTTGACCCAACCACTGTTTCCACGCCTCTTTTGAGATATTGTCATATACTTTCTGACCCAACTCACCTGGAAACGGAGGAAAATCCAACCCCTCTAGCATTTCACCCATTTTGACACACTGTACTTTTCTAGACATGTTCTCTCTCCATTAATCTGACTAATTTAGTAATGGGTGCAGGCAATCCCAATGTCGCACGCTCCACACAAAGTGACTGGCGACAGAACCATTCCCCTTCACACTGCATTTTCTGATGTTTCACCCCTTTTGCAACCATTGGAATAATTTCCAAATGATAATGACTAAAGGTATGACGAAATGAATTCCATTCTACCAAACTCTGAACACATTCCGTTTGAGTTTCATACGCTTTCATTTGCTCCAGGCACGCTTGACGAGAATCGAATTGAGGAAAGCTCCACAACCCACCCCAAATTCCTTTTTGAGGGCGTTTTTGCAAGAAAATCTGACCCTGTGTATTTTCCAACATTAAAAAAAAGGTCTGTTTAACTGGTTTTATTTTTTTGGGCTTTGAAAATGGAAATTGCTCAACACGATTCGTTTGTTTTGCCAAACAGCCTTTTGCAACAGGACACGCCGAACAACGAGGCTTGGAGCGCGTGCATACCGTTGCCCCCAAATCCATAATCGCTTGTGTATAATCACCAAAGCGTTGCTTGGGCGTATACGCTTCTGCTTTTTGCCACAAAAAGGCTTCATTCTTTTTATGCCCAGGCCAGCCCTGTAAAGCCAAATAACGGCTAAGTACCCTCTTAACATTGCCATCTAGAATAGCATACCGTTGTTGCAATGCTATTGCCAAAATGGCGCCTGCTGTTGAGCGACCAATTCCTGGCAGAGCCACAATATCCTCAAATGTACTTGGAAACACCCCCTCAAAATGCGCCATAATATAATGTGCGCTTTTATGCAAGTTACGGCCCCTTGCATAATACCCCAAGCCTGACCAGTGCGCCAACACCTCTTCTTGCGAAGCCGCAGCCAAAGACGCAATATCAGGAAACGCAATCATAAACCGCTCATAGTACGGAATCACCGTTTTAACTTGCGTTTGTTGCAACATGATTTCGGAAACCCATACCCGATACGGTGTAATGGTTTGTTGCCAGGGTAAGTCATGACGACCATGCAAATCAAACCAACCTAATACCTGTTCTGAAAAATTAGACATAAACCCTTTTATTTTTAAAAATTGAAACGCGGTATACTATAGCGCATTACGATTAACTTGAACAAAACATACCATTATGACTGACACATCTCCTGACACATCAGACAAAACACCCTCTCAACACTTTCGTATTAAAAGCTTTGCACTTCGCCAAGGCCGCCTCTCTAAAGCGCAACAAAATGCCTTGGAGACACTTTGGCCTCAATTTGGTTTAGAGGTCAATAATGAACTGCTTGATTTTACTCAGGTGTTTCAACGTGACGCCCCCACCATTGTAGAAATTGGATTTGGTATGGGAAACAGCCTAGCGGAAATGGCTGAAGCAAACCCTGATATCAACTACATTGGTATTGAAGTACACCGTCCTGGTGTCGGCGCACTGTTAAGGCTAATTGCTGAAAAAGGGTTGACGAATATTCGAATTTTTAACCATGATGCCATTGATGTTTTAGAACAAAAAATTCCAAAAAACAGTTTGGCTGGACTGTATCTGTTTTTCCCCGATCCATGGCATAAAAAACGCCACCATAAACGCCGAATTGTTCAGCCCAGTTTTGTGAAAAGTATTGCACAACACCTCAAAATAGGCGGACACTTTCATATGGCGACTGACTGGGAAGATTACGCTGAACACATGATGGAAGTAATGAATAACGCCACAGAATATCGTAATATTGCAGGCAAAAACGCTTACACAACCCGACCGGATTATCGCCCTCTAACCAAGTTTGAACAACGGGGCCAGCGTCTGGGTCATGGTGTTTGGGATTTGGTATTTGAACGTATTTAAAATGCACTCATAACAGCCTCTACAGTGCCTAAAAGCACAAAAAAAGGAGGAAGCAAATGCATGCACTCAAATTAAAATGTCCTTGAACAGGGTTTGAATTAATGCTTTTTGAGCCTTATTACGGTTGGCTGTCCGAGGCAGATCCACTTTCCAGGAGGCCTTGTTTTCAGCAGAGTGAGAAGTTAAAACCCCCTGATAAATAAAAGGCAAACTAAATCCTTTTAATATTTTTACCCCCCCCTCTGGCTTTTCAATTAACACATTTAAATACGCATCCACTTCTGAATGCGTTAAATCGTAAGTGCCTGCACCCGTAACAGAAAAACGTTCGCTACGTGCATCAAGCTTACGGGCCGAATAAATACCCCCCTTCCAACGCCCTAAGACACTTACTTTTTTTAATACCGTTGTCCCCGAGTCCGTTAAAGGCAAATTACCTGCCAAAAGTGCATTTAAATCCAGCCCTGAAAGGGGAACATCTTCAAGTGTCGCCGAAAAAACCCCATTTAATTGCGACTTCAATGCTTCCTTATGATGACCTTTGGTTTTTAAGTCAAATCGACTTACCAATAATCCAGACCTGATGGGTGAGTTGCTTCTTGTTGAGAGAGGCTCCGCAAGTTCAAGATGATTAACGCGCCCTTTCCAGTGGAAAACAGGTTCATCCACCCTTAAATCTATTTTAAGTTGAGACAGTAGCTCTCCTTGATACAAATGCACATCCAAAGGAGCAAATTGTAACAGGCCTGCCTGTGCCAATAACTCAACCTCTAACAAATCAATTTTTATATCAAACCCAGACAAGTTCATGACCTTTAAATCACCATCCGCATTTAAGCGAGCCAAAAAAGGCTTTGATAAAGGCACCGGTAAATACACAGGCGTCTTTGTCAAAGCCGTTTCAGGCGGATTGGTTAAATTTTTTCCCCCCCCTATTGAACCCAAAACCTCTGACTCCTGATTTAAAGACAAAGGCACATACGCTTTATAACGCTCTAAATTTAAATCAGACACCGTTAAATCAAACGTTAACTGTTTATCCAGATCTAAATGATATGAAAGATCTCCCTTAATCGTCGTCTCATCCACCTGTAAATCCAGCTTATTTAACAAAAATAAACTGCCATCCCAATGCCATTCAAACCGACCATTGCCTTCCGACAACGCAGTGCTGTCCACAAATTTAGGCAGTGGAACCTTTAAATGATACGCCCACTCTTTAAAATCAAGTTGTTTAAAGTCCACTGTTCCTGACAACAACGTATTTAAACCAAACTGCCCTGAAAAACTGGTGGTTAATTGCCCATCCAGCCCACTTAAAAAACCATTTTGAACGGCTATTTCCAGCGTATCCATATTAAATTCAAACAATTCACCTTGTGTTGTCAGGCGAATATCTGGAATTTTTTGCTCTTCTGGCAAACGCACTCGAAACACGCCATTCCATTGACGCAGTTGCCATACTTTAAATGCATCTTTAATCGTTAATACACCATTCAAATGCACATCGTACACTCGTTCCGATAAACTGTTTTGATACACAAAGTCACTGCTAACATCGAATGGTTGCTCTTTTGCCACATCAAACATTAATACATTAATATTTGAAATGGTTTCTGCAAACCCTTGTACCTTTTCATAAAGTTGCACTTTGCCGTCATGTACCACCAAGCTATCAAACGCCCAAAGAAACCCTAAATTATCCGAGGAGTCTGTCGCCTCAGTTATGCTCTGTGCTTCTGGTTTCACACTTACCTGAGTTTTTTCCAATGATTCAAACCATTCTGATGCAGTTTGAGGCGTATGAACATGCCGAGTTCCTGCCTCAAAATTCAACGGCTCTCCAAACCAGTTTGCCAACCCTTTAATATCGGACCAATTATTACCTTGAGCATTTTTAATTAAATGTAACTTTGGCTCAAACAACTCCAAACGAATGACATTCATTTCTTTATAAAACAAAAACGAAATTAAAGACAACTCAATTTGAGCCGAATGAACCGTTAATAAATTCTCGGCATCAAATGCATCTGAATTTTTTAATGCTAATTCATTAACACGAAACATAAAGGGCAAAATAGAAACGTCAATCGAACCATCAATTTTAAATTCTCGCCCTGTATAATTTGACACTTCCTGTTCGATTTGTGGTTTATACTGATTAAAGTCAATCAAACTCACCGCACCAGCAAACGCCAAAAATAATAAAACAGGAATAATCGCCAACACCAGCGTAGCACGCTTAAACCATTTAAAATAATTCTGTTTATTCACCAAACAACTCTCTTTTTAACAACAACCATAACTCAGCGTAGTTAAGCCACCTGAGCTAGGACTAAAAATTTAACTTCGATGGCTCTGTTTCAAAATCCTCCTCCCCAGAAGACGGTTCCTCCGAAAAAGAGCCATAATAAGGTGACAAACTCTCCAAATCATTCATTAACAATCCTTGCAATAAATAAGCCTCCATCTCTTCTTTAGAAAGCGCTTCTTTTAAATAAGGCCCTTCCATTAAAAAACAGCCATAACTGTTTAAAAAAGCCACTTGCTCAGCAGAGGTAATTCCACGTGCAATCACTTTCTTATTTAAAGCCAGCCCCATTTCAATTAGCGAACCCGTCATCGCCGACATTTTACGATTATTCGTCATCTCTTGCACAAAACGCGGATTTAACCCTAAACGGTCAATCGGCCAATCATATAGCCTCAATAACGGCCAACTCCCCGAACCAAAAGAACGTACCGCAATTTCAACGCCCAATTTAGACAAAAGCGTTAACTGACTTAATGTTGAAAAACGCTGGCTGTTCAAACAGCCATCGCTTAATAAAATAATCAAACTCTCTGGTGGCACATTATGCGTTTCCAATAACTCCGCCAACCAGTTTACAAACTCTTTTTGTTGAAACAAATTAGGGCGCACCTCAATCGCACACGAAACCTCCAAATCCTCCTGCAACAACTGCCCACTAAAACAAATGGTTTCTTGAATCATCCACTCTCCCAACGCAACCCCTACTTGAGATTCGTCCGCAATGGATAACAGCTGATCAATTTCAACCCCTTCTAATTCAGGATAAGCATCCGTGCTTAATTTAGCCTCAATCGCCACCACTGTTTGGTTTTTAGTATCAAATAAAGGCAAATATTCAAGTGCTAATCGTTGCTGCCTTAACGCTTTACGCAACCGTATTTGAATCTGACGCCGTTTCTCAATCTGTTGTATCATTTCAGGCCGATAAAACACCACTTGGTTACGCCCAGAGTGCTTAGCGCGGTACATTGCCAAATCGGCTAATTTTAACAGCCCTTCAATCTCCTGAGCATCTTGAGGGTAACGTGCAACGCCTATCGACGCACCAATCTCCACTTCGGTATTTTCATCACAACAAGCATCCATTAAACAGATCGGTTGCGACAGTGAGCGTACAATCCTGTTTGCAACTTCATCTAAACAGGCCAACGAGTCAGGGTGCTGAACCCACACCACAAATTCATCCCCGCCAAACCGTCCAACCTTGTCAGAACGCACACCTTCCAAATTCACACAAGATTCAATTAAACGCGCAACCTTCTGCAACAACAGATCACCCGCACCATGCCCCAAGCTGTCATTAACCCACTTAAAACGATCCAAATCAATAAACAAGGCCGCTCTAACATCAGAAGCACTTTCCTTTACTGCCAAACTTTCCTCAACCTCTGATAACCAGCCCGCTCGATTAAACAATTGAGTTAATGCATCTATTTGAACCATTTCATTGTATCCATGTTTATATTCCGAACTCTCTAACCCATATTATGCCGAAAACACGACACCACATGATCATTAACCATCCCCACGGCTTGCATAAAAGCATAACAGGTTGTGGAACCAATAAACTTAAACCCTTTTTTCTTAAGACTTTTACTCATCTCATCAGAAATAGCCGTTTTAGACGGGACTTCCGAAAGAGATTGCCACTGGTTTTGAATGGGTTTACCATCCACAAACGACCAAATATAAGCATCAAAACTGCCATATTCTTGCTGAAGTTCCAATACACACTGTGCATTCACCACCGTTGCATTCACTTTGAGCTTATTGCGAACAATATTTGGATTCTCTAACAGCTGTGCAATTTTTTTATCTGAATAGGTGGCTATTTTTTGAATATCAAACTGATCAAACGCCTCTAAATAGCCTGCCCGTTTCTTCAAAATCGTTGCCCAACTTAACCCCGCCTGAGCACCTTCTAAAGTCAACATCTCAAATAACAAGCGATCATCATGCACCGGCACGCCCCACTCTTCATCGTGATATTTAGTTTCCAATGGGTTTGAATTTGCCCATTCACAACGTTTCATAAGATTATATCCTTTTCTCATTTTGTAACGACTCAGCATAATCATGCAAATTAAGACAAAAACACACTCACCACATCATTTAAATAATGCTTACCTTTAGTCGTTAATTTAAGATACTGTGGTTCGGATACCATTCGCCACCCCTTTTGCTGCATGATGTTTAGACCTTCCTCTATGCTAGAAAGAGGCAGTCCTGTTCGCTGTTCAAACAGCGATAAATCAAACCCATCTTGCAGCCGCAGTGCATTCAGCATAAATTCAAAACACGCATCGTGCTCCGACACCAAAACCTGACAACCAGGTTGAGGGCGTTGCATTTCCGCAACATACCCCCCTGGCGAAGCAGGCATTTGGGTGCGCCAAATGTTACCCTCTGGTGGCACGGTTATTTTGCCATGTGCGCCCGCCCCCAAGCCAATATAATCACCAAACTGCCAATAGTTTACATTATGCCGACACGACCGATTTTTTTTCGCAAAACCAGACACTTCATAATGTTCATAACCCGCTTGCGTAATGCGCGTTTGACAAGCAAGCTGCATCTCCCACGCTAAATCGTCTTCAGGCAAGGGGGGGGGGTTTTTATAAAAGGGCGTATTTGGCTCTAAGGTTAACTGATAGTGTGAAAGATGGGGGGGAGAAAAAAACAGGGCTTGCTCAACATCCGCCAACGCTTGCTCAACGGTTTGATTTGGCAACGCAAACATTAAATCCAAATTAAAATTGGTAAAGCCCGCTTTCTTAGCGGCTTCAATGGCCAAACACGCCTCATCGGCACTGTGAATACGACCTAATGCTTTTAACTTTTCATCGTCAAAACTCTGAATACCCATCGACAAACGGTTAACCCCCGCTTGATAAAATCCCGAAAACTTTTCAAAATCCACCGTACCGGGGTTCGCTTCCAATGTGACCTCAATGCTCGGGTCAAACCCCAGCAAGGCACGAGCATGCGACATAAAACGATTTAGCCCCTCCTCAGAGATTAAGCTCGGTGTACCACCGCCAAAAAAAATCGCATGAATCGGCCGCCCCCAAATCATAGGTAAGGTCTGTTCCAATTGTTTAATCAACGCATCAATGTAAGCGGCTTCATCCACATCAGGTTTCAAATTATGCGAATTAAAATCACAATACGGACATTTTTGCACACACCATGGATAATGTACATATAAGGTTAAAGGGATGGGTTGAGTGAAGTTCACGGAATAAGCCATATTAATTAAATATGCAGTTTATTTTACATGGTCTTATTTAAGAAAGCGCGGTATCTTATTATTGAGAAATGAGGATAAAAAAGAGTTGGAACTGACCAAGGTCATAAATTCAACCCCCAAAAACTCTGCTAAACAATAGCAGGGGGGGAAATAATAAATTCAACTTATCACTTATTAAAAATTATATTGTGCCCCTACTGAAAATATACTCGCCGTGTAATCTACCGATGATTTACTTCCCGTATTTTGCGTGTATTCAATGCTAAGTGAAAGATTATCAACAACAGATGATTTATAACCGATGCCCACAGTTGTGTAATCTACACTGTAAGCGTCCGGCCAAAGACACCTTGCCCCTTAAATAGTCGCCTACAACTCAACATTCCAAGGCATCAAATACTCTAAATCTGCTGGTTGCTTGGGCAACTCTTCAAGCAAAAACATAAGATAACTAAACGGTGTTAGGCCATTCGCTTT
>WFPP01000033.1 GCA_015487495.1 Thiomicrorhabdus sp. | reverse complement strand
GTAAAGAGCAGTCTCAGTTGGAAATGATTGTTTCTACCATTGATGAGCTGGAATCAGGCGTTGAGTCGGTCAAAGAGATTTTAGAAATGGCCGAGATGGATAATGATCAAGAGATGGTTGATGAGGTCATTTCAGAATTGGATGCGTTAGGCCAAAAGCTTGAAAAGCTGGAGTTTCAACGCATGTTTTCAGGCGAATTAGACGCGAATAACGCCTATTTAGAAATTCAGTCGGGTTCTGGTGGAACAGAGGCGCAAGACTGGGCGAACATGATATTGAGAATGTATTTACGCTGGGCTGATAGTCGTGGCTTTAAAACCGAAATAGTTGAAATCAGTGCTGGCGATGTGGCAGGTATTAAAGGCGCTACGGTACATGTAAAGGGTGACTATGCCTTTGGCTGGTTGCGTACCGAAACAGGCGTGCATCGTTTGGTTCGAAAATCCCCCTTTGATTCCAGTAATCGACGTCACACCTCGTTTGCTTCAGTGTTTATTTCGCCTGAAATTGATGACAGTTTTGAAGTGGACATCAATCCTGCGGATTTACGAATTGATGTCTATCGCGCCAGTGGTGCAGGTGGACAGCATGTCAATAAAACCGAATCGGCCGTGCGAATTACGCATTTGCCAACCAATACGGTGACTCAGTGCCAAAACGGTCGCTCGCAACACCAAAACAAAGCCGAAGCGATGAAGCAGCTCCGAGCTAAGTTATATGAGCTAGAGATGTTAAGCCGTAATGCGGAAAAACAAGAGTTGGAAGATTCCAAATCGGATATTGGTTGGGGCAGTCAAATTCGCTCTTATGTATTGGACTCTGGGCGTATTAAAGATTTAAGAACCCATGTTGAAACGGGAAACACCACTGGTGTGTTAGACGGTGATTTGGATCAATTTATGGAAGCAAGCTTGAAAGCTGGTTTTTAGGCTTTCAAAGCTTTAAAATACCTTTGAATTTAAAAAATTCCCCCCCCCTTTACTATTTATATTTGTTTAAGAGAGTTGTCATGTCGGAATCCCCAAAAAATTCGCCTGAAATTGATGAAAATAAAATCATTGCAGAGCGTCGTGCAAAATTAACTGCGTTACGAGAAAATGGGCATTCTTACCCCAATACATTCCGTCGTGAGCACAATGCTGAAGCGTTGCATTTGGCGTATGATGCTATGAGTAAAGAAGCCTTAGCGGAAGCCGAGCCTGTTCGAGTGAAGGTTGCGGGTCGAATGATGTTGCGTCGTATTATGGGCAAAGCCAGTTTTGCAACCTTGCAAGACCCAACGGGTCGTATTCAACTGTATGTGACACGCGATGAGTTACCAACCGACTTTTACAATACGCAGTTTAAAAAATGGGATTTAGGCGATATTGTTGGAGCAGAAGGGTACTTGTTTAAAACGAATACAGATGAACTCTCCATTCATGTGGAACACATTGAGTTGATTACTAAATCTCTTCGTCCTTTGCCAGACAAGTTTCATGGATTACAAGATCAGGAAATTCGTTACCGTCAGCGTTATGTTGACTTGATTGTGAATGAAGAGAGTCGTAATACATTTAAACTGCGCTCTCAAATTGTGCAGCATGTTCGTAATTTTTTAATTCGACACGATTTTATGGAAGTCGAAACGCCAATGATGCATGTGATTCCTGGCGGCGCGACTGCAAAGCCTTTTAATACCCATCACAATGCACTGGATATGCCACTGTATTTACGTATTGCCCCTGAACTGTATTTAAAACGTTTGGTGGTAGGAGGGTTTGAGCGTGTGTTTGAAATTAATCGTAGCTTCCGAAATGAAGGGCTTTCGACTCGCCATAATCCTGAATTTACGATGGTGGAGTTTTATGCTGCTTACACGGATTACCACCAGTTAATGGACTATACCGAAACGCTGTTAAAAGAGTTGGCCGAGTTGTCCGTTGGTTCTACGAAAGTGCCTTATCAAGGTATGGAGCTTGACTTTGGTAAACCGTTTGCGCGCTTAACCATGAAAGAAGCCGTGCTTCAATACAATGAGGGCATTAAGCCAGAGCAGCTTGAAAGCCATGAAGCCATTTTAGAACTTGCCAAATCATTGAATATTCAGGTGGAACAGAGTAATGGTTTGGGTAAAATTTTAACGGAAATTTTTGAAGAAACGGTGGAAGAAAAATTGATGGATCCAACGTTTATTACCGAATACCCTGCTGAAGTCTCCCCGTTAGCACGTCGTAATGATCAAGATCCTTTTATTACGGATCGTTTTGAATTGTTTATTGGTGGACGAGAGTTGGCGAACGGGTTTAATGAGTTAAACGATTCAGAAGATCAGGCTGAGCGTTTTCAGTCGCAAGTGGTCGCTAAAGAGGCGGGGGACGATGAAGCAATGCATTATGATGAGGACTATATTAGAGCCTTGGAGCATGGTATGCCACCAACGGCAGGAGAGGGAATTGGCATTGATCGTCTGGTGATGTTGTTTACCGATTCGGCTTCCATTCGTGATGTGTTGTTATTTCCGCACATGCGTCAATAGTATTACCCATCATCACCCTTTATTACCATAGCCCCGTTAATTCGGGGTTTTTTTGTGTTTTTTGTGTATACTTATTACCCAGTATAACTATAAAGCACTTGCAAAAGCAGGTACAAAGTAGGTACGATTTTCAGATTCTGTACCTACTCCAAAGCAGGTACGAGGGTAGGATGTTAAGGTTGCTCTTGAGCAATCCGTTTTAGTGTTGGTACGGGCAAGTTTGCTTGTTGTGCAAGTTTTAAGGCCCGGGTCAGGCGTATGGGGGCGGAGCGCCCCATGCAACCATGTTGTGGGTCACCATGAAAGGCTTCAATAAGGCCTTGCATTAGGCGTTTTCGGTCATTGCTTTGTTGAGTGAGCCAGTCTTGAATGTCCAGTACGTCATTCGCAACCGCTTGCATGAGTTCAAAATGTTCTGTTTCAAGTCGCTCAACATGACCGCCAACTTTTAAACCTGCAATATTGGTGGTGAGGATATAGAGGTTTTTTCGAACCAGTTCATAAGTGAGTTCGTCTTCTGAACTGAGAGTAAAGCTGGGTAAGTCGAGAGTGTTGAGTGCTTCACAAACCAGCTTGGCATGTGGTCCATAGACTGGAGAGGGAATAATCACCTTACTGTCCATGCCTTTTTTCTTTTCAAACCAGACAGAAATAACCGTGGGATTGTCTATTTTTGCTGCTTGCCAATCACGGGGGAGGAGTTCGTTTTGCAATAGAATGACTGTGTTTTTCCATTGTTGAGGCATGCTATTTAATACTTCTGCAATATTGGCTTCGCCTACGGCAACGAGTACCGCAGTAGGGTTAGGGATATTTTGTGCCATTTTTTCAGCGGACATTTCTCGTGTTACCCCTTGAACAGGGTAGCCAAGTTTTAAAAACCCTCGTGCAAATACACTGCCAAGTTCTCCAAGTCCAATAACAATAACGGGCTGTTTCATAAAGTACCTTTCTCAGTTAATTTGTTTTATTTTGTAACGACTTTACCGTGAGGCTAAGAAGTTTTTTAGTGCAATCTGCACCAAACTAGAGCTTATTTTAGACTTTTCGAGTAAAATAAGTCGAATTATTTAAGGAACCTTTGAATAAGTCGCTTAATTTCTGGCAACGCCATTTTATTTGCATCAAGGCAAATGACTGAAGCCATGTTTAGATCTTGCAAAGGCACTGAACGCCGAGGCGAGTAAAATGGCTAAGCCCCGTAGAGTGAGCCTTTAAGCCCTCCTCTTCGTTGTTATGCTTCTTGTGAATGGAGTATAACCATTCTTTGCGAAACAGGCCTGGAATAGGAAGGATTGAAGACTCACAGAATTTTCAGAGGCTTAATCAGAGCTTTCTTAATAGGTAAATAACAGGAATCATTAGTATGAATGAACAAAAAGCAACGTTTACCTGGCACTATTATGTCATGGCTTTGGGTGCTTTGGGTGCAATGTTATCCGCTTCTTTAGGTTCTGTAAATGGTGTGATAACAGGGCTTGCCTTGTCGTTGGTGAGCTTACCAAAATTGCCACTTAAAACCTTAACGCGTCTTGGTTTTATGGCGGCCTTTGTGGGGTTGTATGTGTTTGGGTTTCCTGAACCAGATGTCGTGCGGGAAAAAATGGCGAGGCAGCATATTCCAATGCCTTCTTCAGAGTCCTCTCAAGCCCAAGTCCCTTTGTCTTCGGAATCTTCAATGGGACAGGCGTCTATTTCAGCTTCAAGTGACGCGATTGAGGTTGAATCAGGGGAGTCAGAGCTTCCTTAGTGGGAGGAGAATTTTTTGAATAAAGTAAACAAGGGTTCTAGTTTCTCTAAGTCTATGCTTCCTTTGCCTGATGTGTTAAAAGCATCTGGTTTTTATCAAGAGTTGTTAGAGGGCTTGATGACTTCAGTGGTATGGGTGGCAGAGGATGAGACTATTCAATATATGAATGCGGCGGCGGCGGAGTTGTTTCAATTAAGTCCAAATCGTTTGTATCACCAAAATTGGACGGTGCTGTTTCCTCAGCTGGTGGAGGACATTCAACAAGCGTCAGAAAAAAAAATTACCATTCATGAGTACATTGTAAATGTTGTGGGTATGGATAAAATTCGAGTGAGTTGCACCATTTCGCCTTATGAGATGTTGGGTAGATCGGGGTGGTTGTTTGAGCTGTATAACACTGAGCGTCATCATCGTATTGTGGAAGAAGATGAGCGTTGGCATCAATACGAAGCGGGAAACTTACTGGTTAAAACCTTGGCGCATGAGGTAAAAAATCCATTGGCAGGAATTTTAGGTGCAACCCAGTTATTGCAAAAACGTCATCAACCTGGCGATAAAGACTTGGTTTTTTTAGAAGTTATTGCTAAAGAGGTACAACGTTTAACCCAGTTGGTGGATCGTATGTTAGGACCAAAACATACTCACCAAAAAGAGTGGCACAATATTCATGAATTAATTCGTTATGTGTTGAAAATTGTGGGGGGGGAAAAACCTTCCAATGTATTTATTAAACAAGATTATGACCCCAGCATTCCAGATATTTTGCTTGATTTTGATGCAATGGTGCAAGCCATTTTGAATTTGGTTAAAAATGCCATGCAAGCAATGGAAAAACACGGCGGATTACTGACCATTAAAACACGAGTGGAGCATAAGTTTACATTGGGTACGCAAACGTATCCTCTGGTTGCCGTGATCAGTTTTATGGATGAAGGTGAAGGGATTCCTGAAGCCGTGTTTGATTCTATTTTTTACCCAATGGTGAGCAGTAAAAAAGAGGGGACAGGGTTGGGGTTGCCCGTGTCTCAAAATGTATTACGTAAACACGATGGTTTGATTGTGGCAGAAAGCCAACCAGGTAAAACCGTATTTAATGTGTATTTGCCACTGGAGCAAAGGGAGAACTAATGTGAACACTGATCAAGATATAATGCCCATTGTTTGGATTGTGGACGATGATGCTTCTATTCGTTGGGTGTTGGAAACGGCGCTTGAAGATAAACCTTATGAGGTTAAGGTATTTGAGTCGCCTTTATTGGCTTTAAGTGATTTTGAAAAGAATCCGCCAACGGTCGTGGTCAGTGATGTACGTATGCCAGATATGGATGGGTTAACTTTTATGGAGGCTATTCATGAACGAAATAAAAAAATTCCCGTTATTATTATGACGGCACACGCTGACTTAACCACCGCTGTTAAGTCCTTTCAGAGTAAGGCCTTTGAATATTTACCAAAACCGTTTGATATTGATGACGCCATTGGATTGGTGGAACGTGCATTAAAACGCAGTTTATCGGGAGGAGTGTCGCGAGCAAAAAGAAAGCTTAAAACGGGCAAGCAACCTTTAAATATTATTGGCGCGGCTCCCGCCATGCAGGAGGTTTTTCGAATTTTAGGGCGTGTTTCACAGCTGGATGTAACGGTATTGATTAATGGTGAAACAGGAACGGGTAAAGAACTGGTGGCGCAAGCCTTGCATGAATTAAGCCCTAGAGCAGAAGCGCCTTTTGTCGCACTAAATACTGCAGCCATTCCAAGAGATTTATTGGAGTCGGAGTTGTTTGGGCATGAAAAAGGTTCTTTTACAGGGGCACATTCTCAGCGAATTGGACGATTTGAAGAAGCCGATGGAGGTACGCTGTTTTTAGATGAAATTGGTGACATGCCTGTAGACTTGCAAACTCGATTATTACGTGTATTAAATGATGGTGTGTTTTATCGTGTCGGAGGGCGTACTCCTGTGACGACGAATGTACGTATTGTGGCTGCAACGCATCAAAATATGGAACAGTTGGTCAGAGACGGCTTGTTTAGAGAAGACTTACTGTATCGTTTAAATATTATTCGAATTAAGGTGCCTGCATTAAGAGAGCGTCGGGAGGATGTGCCACTTTTATTACGTTTTTATATGGAGCGTGAAGCTCAGGCATTAGGATTGGATGAAAAAGTATTAAACCCTAAAGTGGAGCAGTTTTTATCTAATTTGCCTTGGCCAGGTAATGTACGCCAGTTAAAAAGTTTGTGTACATGGTTAACCATTATGGCTCCTGACAAAATGGTCTACCTTGAAGATTTACCATTGGAGTTAAAAACACCGTTGGAAAGTATTTCGGATCCAAAAGCGACAGATCAATGGGAAAAACCGTTGCAACATTGGGCTGAATTGTTTTTACAAAGTGGTCGTGAAGGTTTGCATACCGCCGCTGAGGCGATGTTTGAGCGGGTATTAATTGATGTGGCACTTAAAGCCAGCCATAATCATCGTCAAAAAGCGGCTATCTTATTAGGGTGGGGGCGTAATACCTTAACCCGTAAAATTCAGTCTTTGGATATGGATGAATAATTGACAGATGCGTGATGACAGATTGAGTAAGAAGGGAGGGATAAGGTGTTAAAAGAACTTTGGCAGTATGTGTCCAGTTCGACCTCATTGCCTCTTGCGAAAGAGATGGGGTTTTTAAAGGAAGCCATTGCAATGGAAGCGCGTGCCAAGCGCTGTCAACAGAGTTGGGGAGGCCATTATCAATCGTGCCAAAAAGCCATTTTGACGGCTTCTCAGCGTGCGGTACAAAAACGCACGGTTTTAATTTTTGGAGCAGGTTCTTTGCATGATATCCCATTGGGTATTTTATCGGCTCAATTTGAGCGGGTATTATTGGTTGACTTGGTGTTTTTAAACTCAGCAAAAGCTCTGGCGGAACAGTTTGATAATATTGAATTGATTGAGCATGATGTGACTGAGTCTTTGGTAACGATTCAAAATGGGCAGTTATTTGTTGAACGCCCTATGGCTTGGTTGGATGATACTACGATTGATTTAGTGGTGTCATTAAATTTAATTACCCAGTTACCACTTATTCCAGTGCGCTGGGTAATGGAGCACTTTGAAGTGTCTGAAATTGAGGGTGATATTTTAGGCAAACAGTTAATTTTAGCGCATCTGTTGTATTTAAAGGCTTTTAAAGGTGAGGTGTGCTTGATTGCAGACCGTGAAGGGGTGGAGTCGGATGCAACAGGCAAGGTATTAGACTGCTTTGATCCATGGTGGGATATTGAGCCACCTAAAGCAGTTAATGAATGGTTCTGGACACTGATTCCTCTTGGAGAGGTGGATAAGCACACCTCTCAGACGAACTGTGTGGGAGTGTCTTTTTTATAATGCTTCTGGACCTGTTTCACCAGTACGGATACGTATGGTTTCTTCAATATTGGTAATAAAGATTTTTCCATCACCAATTTTGCCTGTTTGAGCGGCATTAATAATGGCCTCTGAAGCGGATTCAACCGCATCTTGTGCAACGGCAATTTCAATTTTAAGTTTAGGTAAAAAATCCACCACATACTCCGCTCCGCGGTACATTTCGGTGTGCCCTTTTTGACGGCCAAAGCCTTTCACTTCGGTGACAGTCATGCCGTGAATATTGATTTCATGCAATGCATCACGAACATCGTCTAGTTTAAAAGGTTTGATGATGGCTGTAATCAGTTTCATGTGCTTTCCTTTAGAAGTTATTTTGAGGCCAGTATTGGCAAAGGCCTTCATTTTAATTAAAAGTTAAAAAGTCTCTTTTTCAGAGTTTTCTTGTGTATTTAAATTGGTTTGTTCGCTATTTGGATAGCGAACAAGGTATTCTCCCATTTTAATTGGTGTTTCATTTTTAAGTTGCCCTAATTCAGGCAGTTGGGATTCAGGCGTTAAGAGTACCACAGTCGATCCCATATTAAAGCGACCAATTTCATCGCCTTTGTTAAAGATCAAGTTTGCATCGTGATAGTCCCAGTGTTTTAACATGGGGCTGTACTCCGGAGTAATTTTACCTTCCCAAACCGTTTGCATGCTGCCTACAAAAATAGCCCCCACCATAATAAGACAAAATGGGCCGTGTGCATTCTCAAAACGAATAACGAGGCGTTCATTACGTGCAAATAAGCCATCCACGTTACGAACTGTCGCGGGGTTAACAGCAAATAGATCGCCTGGAATATAGGTCATGGAAAGCAACTTGCCTTCAGTAGGCATGTGAATACGATGGTAGTCTTTGGGAGAAAGATAAATAACTGCCGCATCTCCATTTTCAAATGTTTTGGCATAGTTGATGTCACCACCGACTAAGGCTTCAACTGTGTAGGGATGGCATTTGGCTTGAATGATTTGATTGCCATCAATATGTGTTGACTGGCTAATGATGCCATCAACTGGGCTTGCCCAAGCGTTGTCAGTGGCATCAATAGGACGTGCTTCTGGTTTGAGTGCACGGGTAAAAAAATCGTTAAAATGCCGGTAGTGGTTGATATCTTCATTGACAGCTTCGCTGAGGTTGATGCTGTAGAGTTTGGTGAGCAATTTGATGGTGTTATTTTTTATCCACGGTGTTTCGACCTGCATAAACCAATGCACCCCTGAAGAGAGTAGGTGCTTGGGGATAAAGTATTGTGGGACGACCTTAATAAAGTCTGTAAAGTTAATCATATTGAGTGTTTACCAATGTTTTTTGTGCTTATAGTTCAGTGATTTTAATGTATAATTCGCGCAATTAATAGAATTGTGTAAGGAAAAAGTAATGTCTGAAATTAAAAAAGTCGTTCTTGCCTACTCGGGTGGTTTGGATACATCCATTATTGCAAAATGGTTGCAGGATGAATATCAGTGTGAAGTGGTGACATTTACGGCTGACATTGGTCAGGGTGAAGAAGTTGAGCCAGCGCGCGAGAAAGCAAAAGCGATGGGCATTAAGGAAATTTATATTGAAGATTTACGTGAGGAATTTGCACGGGATTTTGTTTTTCCAATGATGCGTGCCAATGCTATTTATGAAGGTGAGTACCGTTTAGGTACATCGATAGCTCGCCCACTTATTTCCAAACGTTTGATTGAGATTGCCAAAGAGACAGGAGCGGATGCCATTTCACACGGAGCAACGGGAAAAGGAAACGATCAGGTGCGTTTTGAATTGAATGCGTATGCCTTAATGCCAGAGGTTCATGTGATTGCACCTTGGCGAGAATGGGATTTGTTGTCCCGTGAAAAATTAATGGCATATGCAGAAGAGCATGGTATTTCGGTTGAAAAGAAAAAAGGGCAAAAGTCGCCTTATTCGATGGATGCAAATTTATTGCATATTTCGTACGAAGGTGGTGTGATTGAAGACCCTGCCAATGAACCAGAAGAAGATATGTGGTTATGGACAGTGTCACCTGAAAAAGCACCTGAAAAAGCAACGTATTTGGAAATTACTTATGAAAAGGGGGACATTGTTGCTATTGATGGTGAAACGATGTCTCCTGCAACCGTTATGGAGTATTTAAACAAAGTGGGGGGGGCAAATGGGATTGGAAGAGATGATATTGTTGAAAATCGCTTTGTTGGCATGAAAGCGCGTGGTTGTTATGAAACCCCAGCGGGAACCATTATGTTGAAAGCACATCGTGCAATGGAGTCTTTAACTCTGGATCGCAATGCCGCACATTTAAAAGATGAGTTGATGCCTAAATACGCTGAAATGGTTTATAACGGGTTCTGGTTTGCACCAGAGCGTGAAATGCTGCAAGCCTTGATTGATGAATCCCAAACTTATGTTACTGGTAAGGTTCGTCTTAAGTTATATAAAGGAAATGTGACAGTGGTTTCTCGTACATCGGAATACAGTTTATTTGATGAAAACATTGCGACGTTTGAAGAAGATGGTGGAGCATACGATCATAAAGATGCAGAAGGATTTATTAAATTAAATGCGTTACGATTGAAAACGGCAGCTAAAAGACGCAAATCGTATTTTTAATTAGAGATTCCTTAAAGAATCTGGATATTAACATTGTAAAAACCGTTTTAAACAAACACAGCGTTGACTTCAACGCTGTTTTTGTTTGTACAAGAGTGTTTATATTGAAATGAAAAAAAATTCTCCCCCCCCTATACCACGTTTTGGTGATTTATTATCCAATCCTTTTTTAATGTTAGGTTTTGGCTTTGGTTCGGGGTTGGTCAAAAAGGCACCTGGTACGATGGGAACCCTTCTGGGGTTACTTTTATTTCTTCCTGTTTTAGCATGGAGTGAGTGGCTGGCATGGACGGTGTTATTTTTGGGTGCACTTTTTGGCAGTCTGATTTGTGGTAAAGCATCGGAATGGTTGCAAGTACATGACCACGGCGGTATTGTTTGGGATGAGTTTGTTGGCATTTGGTTGGTGTTGATTCTTTTGCCAGAACAAACGTTTTTTTATTGGTTTTTTGCCTTTATGGCCTTTCGTGTTTTTGATATATGGAAGCCTTGGCCTATTGGCTGGATTGATCAAAAAGTACATGGTGGTTTTGGTATTATGTTGGACGATGTGCTGGCCGCCTTATTTGCAATTGCCACGATTTGGAGTGTTCAAGCATTTTTTGTTACCTTGGGGGTAAATGGTTAAATGGCACGTTTTTTTAAATTTATTTTGGTGGCCTTGCTGGCTTTTTTACTCTTGATTTTAGGCGTCTTTAAATTACTGTTTAGATTCATTAGAGGGATGGTTGACTTGGGGCGCAATGCTTATGGTTCGGTTAAAAACAGTGATGGTTTTGCCCAGGCTTATCAAAATTTTGCCAGTAACGAATACTCAAAAAGTCGTTTGTCCATTCCTGAAGAAGTGATTGCTCTGATGGCTAAGGTAGCCAAAAGTGATGGTCAGGTTAGCAAGATAGAGGTGGAATTTATGAGTGATACCATAAAATCCATGCTAAACGGAATGAGGCAGGCACGTGTTCCGAGTATTTTAATTGACAGTACGAAACGCAAGCTGTTTTCTTTGGCAAATAAGGCCAAAGACGATCAACAATCTGTGCAATATTACTGTCAATCCTTAAGTCAATCCAATGAACAAGTACGAACAGGGGTGTTTTTTCAATTAATTACCTTTGCCACATTGGATGGTTTGTCGGACAGTACTCGGGAAATTTTGAATGAAATCGGTCGTGTTTTACTGTTTGATGAAGCGCAAGTTGCAAATATGATTAACCAGGTTTTAGGGGGAGAAAAGCCCGGTGCCTATCCTTCTGATAAAGACCCATATAAAGAATTGGGATGCTCTGAAACCGATGAATTTGTAGTGATTAAAAAATCATACCGAAAATTGGTAAAGCGACATCACCCAGATTACATGCACGGTCAAGGGATGGATGATGATGAAATTCGCCAAGGTACTGAAAAAATGCAAGAAATTAATGCTGCATTTGAAGAAATTAAGCGTCGAAGAGCGTTGTAGTTAAGATGTTTATGAAAAAGAAAAGTGTTGTGCTTTTAATGTTAGCATGGTTTTTTGGGGCAACCGGTTTGATATTGGGACTGTTTTTTGAGCCTTTATGGTTTGCTCGTTCAGGCAGTTTAATTGTGCTATTTGCTGTTATGAGTGAGTACAGTTTATTGCATGGTGAATTAAATCGTTTGTACGCTCGACTGGAAAAGGTGGATGCCGATATGGATATGCCCGATTTAACCCCATCTAAATGGCATCTTAAAAAAGTATGGCTTTCTCATATTACGATGGTTTTGGGCACATTAATTTGGGGGTTTGGCGACTTATTACTCTGAATGGGCCCATTATGGTCAGAATAACTCATAAATAAAAGAGAGGACACTCAAATTCTTGCATAAAAAGGTAAGAAATAATGTAAGTATTTATAATATTTGGGGTTTTAGATGCTTCGTTGCTTCCATAGATTCAGTAGAGTCGTTTGAAATGATTGTTTTTTTAAAGAGTTGTGTTGGGTTCGTGTTGCTATGCAAGGACGTGAGAGGCATTGTTCAGCGTTAAAAATGTGTGAATTATGTTAAGATACCGCCCATTAAATTTTTTATTGGAACCTTCGAGCCTGTATTGTGCAAAGGTTTTTTTGTTGTTAGGAGAAATTACAGAATGTTAGATGCTTATCGCCGTCATGTTGCTGAACGCCAGAAAGAAGGCCTTCCTCCATTACCTTTAAATGCGGAACAAACTGCACAGTTGGTTGAATTAATTAAAAATCCGTTAGAGGAAGAGGCATCTTTTTTACTTGAGTTATTAACAGAACGTGTTCCACCAGGGGTAGATGAAGCGTCTTATGTTAAAGCGGCTTTTTTAGCCGATGTTGCAAAAGGAGCGGTTAAAACGCATTTGATTTCTTCTGTTGAAGCCGTTGTTTTGTTGGGTACGATGTTGGGGGGGTACAATGTTCAACCCCTGATTGATTTATTAGACAGCGATAATACGTCCGTTGCAGAGGCCGCTGTTGTTGCGTTGTCTAAAACACTGCTGGTTTATGATGCATATCATGATGTTGTAGAAAAATCGAAAACCAATCCATATGCCATGCAGGTTATGAAATCTTGGGCGGAAGCGGAGTGGTTTACTTCCAGGCCTAAAATGCCTGAAGAAATGACAGTAACGGTATTTAAGGTTGAAGGGGAGACCAATACCGATGATTTATCGCCTGCAACCGCTGCATGGTCTCGTCCAGATATTCCACTGCATGCAAAAGAGATGCTGACAAAACGCATTGAAAATGTCTCAGGTGTGATTGAATCTTTAAAAGCCAAAGGTCACACTGTGGCGTATGTTGGTGATGTTGTTGGAACAGGTTCCTCTCGTAAATCAGCCATGAATTCTGTTATGTGGTTTTTTGGTGAAGACATTCCATTTGTGCCAAATAAGCGTCAAGGAGGTGTAGTGTTGGGCAGTAAAATTGCCCCTATTTTCTTTAATACTGCAGAAGATTCAGGTGCATTACCTATTGAGTGTGATGTTGGATCTATGAATATGGGGGATGTGATTACCATTCATCCATATGCAGGTAAAGTGACAAATGAAGCGGGTGAAACCATTTCAACATTTGAATTGGCGCCTGATACCATGCCTGATGAAGTGCGTGCTGGTGGTCGTGTTCCATTGATTATTGGACGAGGCTTAACGGATAAAGCTCGTATAGAGTTAGGATTGCCTCCCTCAGAAGTCTTTATTCGTCCCCAGGACAAGTCTCAATCAACACATGGTTATACTCTGGCACAAAAGATGGTGGGTAAAGCATGTGGTATTGAAGGGGTTAGACCGGGTATGTATTGTGAGCCTCATATGGCAACGGTAGGGTCGCAAGATACGACGGGTGCAATGACGCGTGATGAAATGAAAGAGTTGGCGTGTTTAGGCTTTTCTGCTAATTTGGTTATGCAGTCTTTTTGCCATACTTCTGCTTATCCAAAGCCGGTTGATATTGAATTGCAGCACTCTTTACCAGAGTTTATGACCAGTCGTGGCGGTGTAGCATTGCGTCCAGGTGATGGTGTTATTCACTCTTGGTTAAACCGTTTATTATTACCTGATACTGTTGGAACGGGAGGCGATTCTCATACGCGTTTTCCAATTGGAATCTCTTTTCCTGCGGGATCCGGTTTGGTTGCATTTGGTGCGACACTAGGCGTTATGCCATTAAATATGCCAGAATCGGTACTGGTTCGTTTTAAAGGTAAAATGCAACCAGGAATTACCTTGCGGGACTTGGTGAATGCCATTCCTTATAAAGCCATTCAAGACGGTTTATTAACGGTTGAGAAAAAAGGTAAAAAGAATGTCTTTAATGGCCGAGTTCTTGAAATTGAAGGGTTGGAGCATCTTAAAGTTGAGCAAGCTTTTGAATTATCGGATGCATCGGCAGAGCGTTCAGCGAACGGGTGTGTGGTTAAATTGTCTGAAGCACCAATTATTGAGTTTTTAAAATCGAATGTCGCTTTAATTAACTGGATGGTTGAAAACGGTTATAACGATGCTCGCACATTATTACGTCGTCGAGATGAAATGTTAGCATGGATTGAAAACCCTGTATTATTAAGTGCTGATTCAGATGCCCAGTATGCCGAAGTGATTGAAATTAATTTAGACGATATTAAAGAACCCATTGTGGCGTGTCCAAATGACCCTGATGATGTGAAGTTATTATCTGAGGTTGCGGGAACAAAAATTGACGAAGTATTTATTGGATCGTGTATGACAAATATTGGTCATTATCGTGCGGCCGGTAAAGTATTGGAAAATATGGGTACCGTGCCGACACGCTTATGGATTGCCCCCCCGACTAAAATGGATGAACGTCAGTTGATTGAAGAAGGTTATTACAGTATTTATGGTAAGGTTGGTGCGCGTACTGAAATGCCAGGTTGTTCTTTGTGCATGGGGAATCAGGCTCGGGTGGCAGATAAATCGACGGTCTTTTCAACGTCAACCCGAAATTTTCCAAACCGCTTGGGAAATGATGCGAATGTGTATTTGGGTTCCGCAGAGCTGGCGGCAGTGTGCGCTGCACTTGGTAAATTACCTACACACGAAGCGTATTTGAAAGAAGTTGCAATGTTGAACACAATGGCTGATGATGTATATCGTTATTTGCAGTTTGATACAATGGCGATGTATGATGTCGAGTCGCCTAAGTCTTTATCTGAAATAGGGGTTGCGGTTCGTTAAGGAAGCTCTGAATAAGTCCCTTAAAATTCTGTGTTTTTTTGGTATTGAAAAGTGATTTTATGCGTAATTTATCATAGAATACGATTTGGAGATTTTCGTATCGGTATATGCAAAATCTCTCTTATTTAAAAAAGATTTTTTTATTAAAGGTTGAAAGGTTGGTTATGAAGCTTTTTAAATTAACGGTTATTTGTGGTTCTGTGTTGTCTTTGGCAGGTTGTTTAACAGCACCCACAAACCCTGATACAACATATAAACCCGCAATGTCTGCGGCTTATGTGGATTTATTAATTGAAAAGGCGAAGGCGGAAGAGCGCGCTCGTGTAATGGCTGAACTGGCGGCTCAAAATAAAGACGATAAGCGTTTTTCTGATATTAAAATTAATCAATTAGAAACGAAAATTGAGGCCTTAAATCATCCAGAAAAAACAACGATAGGGATTGAGCAAGATGTTGAAAGGCAAGCTCATTTAAAACCTAAACCTCAAGCCGTTGCAACCACTCAAGAAAGTTCATCATCTAACGATCCTTTGTTGGAACAGTGGAAAAATATGTATTCTCAGTCAGAGAGCGCGCCTTCGGAAAAAACGGTAAGGGAAAATGAACCTGTTGCCGTAGCGACAGTAGAAGAAGTAGTTGTGGAAGCGCCTAAAGTAAATATGGCACAGCAAAAAGCAACAGAAACGGTTTATACGCCTCCAGCAGAAATGATAGAGGACTCTAGCTCGTATTATGTTGTTGATGAGAACAATATAGTCTCTCCTGTTGTTAAAACCAGTGCTCCCTCATTTTCTACGGAGGCTGACTATGATAAAGTGCTTAGGCAGTGTTTTGCGGGCCAAACAATTCCAGAACCTTATTTAGGCAGTTTGCCTGAAATCTTAAATTCAAATGCAAAAGCAGGGGATTCCATTAAATTACCGACATTGTGTAAATGGAGTCGTTCTCCTGAAATTATCATGAAGTTACAGGAAGCGCTAAGTGAGCGAGGTTTCTTAAAACCAAGTCCTCCTTATGATTTAGAAGTGATTGATGGTATTTGGGGCGTTAATACACTCAATTCGTTGATAAATTATCAGAAATCAAGAGGATTGGCTTATGGTCAGTTAAGCATTGAGTCTTTGGTTGATTTAGGAGTGATTCAATATTCAGATATTGTGAATCGTAAAACGTCTAATAATATTGTGGATTCCAGAGTCTCTCCAAAGCCACAAACAAAAACGGTGGTGAAGCCTGAACCGGTGGCACAACCGACAACTACGTTGAAAGCGCCTCCTTCTGATAATGCATTTTTACAGACGAGGCCAGAACTTAAACCAAAATCGGTGGAAACACCTGTTGTAGAAATTGAAACACCAAAGGTTGAAACACCAAAGGTTGAAACACCAAAGGTTGAAACACCAAAGGTTGAAACACCAAAGGTTGAAACACCAAAGGTTGAAACACCAAAGGTTGAAACACCAAAGGTTGAAACACCAAAGGTTGAAGTCCCCCCTGTTGTAAACGCACCAGAACCTAAAGCGGTAGTAGAGACTAAGCCAACAAAAGATGAGCCTGATGCCAAGTTTGCCAAGGCAGAAACAAGTCATTGTTATGTTAATCAGGTGATTCCTGGTGACTATAAAGGAAATATTGCTGAACTGGTTGAAAATACCAAAAAAAGCAAAGTTGGCTATGTTAAAGAATTGCCCACATTGTGTAAGAAAGACCGTTCTGTTGAAATTATTACAAAATTGCAACGTGCCTTATATGGCTTGGGTTATTTAAAAGGAGGCGTCTCTTCAATTAATGGTGTTTGGAATAAAAATACATTAAATGCGGTTCGAGCGTATCAAAAAGAAAAAGGCTTGGCTTACGGTCAACTAAGCATTGAAGTATTGGAGTCTTTGCAGGTTCTTTAATAAAAAGGACGTTGTATGGTATCATTACGTTGATTTTTGTTTTTTAAAGGGTTGTTTTAGGTGCTTTTGCCACTCTAAAGCAACCCTTTTTTACAGAAGCAAAGATTACTCAATAAAAACCAGATATTGTAATTTCCATAAATCAAATAAAAGTGCTAAATTTTCTGATTGCTTACTTGCTAATAGTAGTTCTTCTTGGGTGAAAAATGATTGATTGGCGAGCTGGGTTAAAAAATCTGGTGAAGCTCCAAATGTATTCCAAATGACACCGTTTATGTAAAGTTGCGTGGTGGCTTGGGTCGTATCATCCTCAATTTTAGCATAGGCAAAACGACAAACTGGGTCTTTGGTCAGGCCAATTTCAGAATACAGTGCTGAGGAAAATTCTTCAATGCTAGGTATCTCTGCTTCGCTTAATGGTTCAGGAAGTTGTTGTATGGCTACTTGATCAAGTTGCGTTGCAAAGCGTCCAAACCATGTTTTGATCTGCTTTGGTTCATTTAAAATACGTTGTAAAAGTTGTTGTGCTTGGTCACAGGCTGTTTGGGTAATTTCTCCAGGGTTTAAATTCTCAGACCATGTTGGGTCTTGGTAGAGTGCTTTAAAAAGCCCCATTTCAGAGAGATGCTCACCAAAACTGTCCCAGAGTTCCTGACCTTGATAAGTTCGGTAACCAATGGAGTAGGTCATGCACTCATCGTCTAATGCAATGCCATGATGCCCCCACTTAGGCGGAAGATAGAGAATGTCCCCTTTTTGTAAGGTGTATTTTTCTTCAACCCGAAAACGTTTCATTAAACGTAAATCAACGCCTTGTATGTAATTATTGATATTGCAATCTTGTGAGGTTAATTCCCAATGACGCTGGCCGGCGGCTTGCAGTAAGAAAACATCGTAATGATCGAAGTGAGGGCCAACATTACCACCGGTGACGGCATAGCTCACCATAATGTCATCAATGCGCCAACGGGGTAAAAAATCAAAATCATTGAGCAGGTCTGATACTTCTGGAAGTAAGCGGTCCACTCCCTGAATCAGCAGTGTCCACTGAGTGTCGGGTAGTGTTTTATAGGTTTCAGTGGTAAAAGGGCCTTTAAGAAGTTGATAATCTTGATCACTTTTTTGAATGACAATGCGACTTTCCACTTCCTCTTCTAAAGAGAGCCCTGCCAACTCTTCAGCTGATATGTTGCTATCAAAATCGGGTAGAGCATTACGCAGGATTAAGGGTTTTTTTTGCCAAAATTCAGTTAAGAACGTTTGGCGAGTGATGTCATTAAATTGAATCATGTTATTGTGCCCTTTTGCAAAGTAAATAGGGGAAATGGATTTATTTCATTCACAAGAAGCATAACAACGAAGAGGAAGACTTGAAGGCTCACCCTACGGGGCTTAGCCATTTTATTCGCCTCAGCGTTAAATGCCTAGACATGGCTTCAGTCATTTGCCTTGATGCGAATAAAATGGCGTTGCCAGAAATTAAGAGACTTATTCAGAGGTTCCTTAAGGTGGGTTTTGTTGCAACCAGAAGTGAGGTTGTCTTTATCGTTGAGATTATCGTCCTTTAAGAATGGTAATCGCCAATTCAATGTTATTTGCCTGCTTGGCTGCATTTCCAGTATAGGTCGCAGGGGTTAGGTTGCGTAAATATTGTTTGGCTTCGTCTGGAAGGCCTACCAAATTGTCTACAAAATTTTGCATAATTTCTTGATTGACTCGTTGTCCCCGAGTTAAATCTTTAAGTTTTTCATAAGGTTTATCAAACCCGTGACGACGCATAACGGTTTGAATTGCTTCGGCTAATACTTCCCAGTTATGATCTAAGTCTTCTGTCATGGCTTGTGCATTAACTTCCAGTTTGTTTAAACCTTTTAAGGTAGCTTGCAGTGAGATAAGTGTGTGTGCTACTCCAACTCCCAAGTTACGCAAGACGGTTGAATCGGTTAAATCACGTTGCCATCTTGAAATAGGTAATTTCATGGCAAGGTGTTCAAAAATGGCATTAGCTATCCCAAGATTTCCTTCGGAGTTTTCAAAATCAATAGGGTTGACTTTATGGGGCATGGCTGAAGAGCCAATTTCACCTGCAACGGTTTTTTGTTTAAAGAAGCCGACCGAAATGTAACTCCAAACATCACGATCAAAGTCAATTAGTATGGTGTTAAAACGAGACATGGCATGAAAGTATTCAGCAATGTAGTCGTGAGGTTCAATTTGAGTGGTGTAGGGATTCCAGGCCAGCCCAAGATTGAGTACAAACTGTTCAGACAGTTCATACCAGTTTACATCTGGATAAGCAGCAAGGTGAGCATTATAGTTACCTGTTGCTCCATTAATTTTTCCCATGATTTGTACATTCATTAATTGCTTGGCTTGGCGTTGTAAACGGTAAGCGACGTTTGCCCACTCTTTTCCCGCGCTGGTTGGTGAAGCGGGTTGACCGTGGGTACGTGCCATCATGGGAATGTCAGCCATGTCTGTGCCCATTTCCACAATTTTAGCAATCAGATGATCCATTTCAGGAATAATGGCGAACTCACGAGCATCTTTTAACATTAAGGCATAGGCCAAGTTATTAATATCTTCTGAAGTACAGGCAAAGTGGACAAATTCTGCAATGGTGTTCAGTTCTTTGTTCTCACCAAAATGTTCTTTAATAAGGTATTCAACGGCTTTTACATCATGGTTTGTGGTGCGTTCGATTTCTTTAACGCGTTGTGCCATTTCAAGTGAAAACTCATCCACCAGTTTTAGTAGGTGTTGTTCTGCTTCATCGCTTAATTTAGGCACTTCCTCGATACCAGGGTGATTGGCCAGCATACGCAACCAAAAAACTTCAACCTTAACACGGTTTTTGATTAAGCCAAACTCGCTAAAAATTTCTTTAAGATTGTTTAAGCGTGTACCATAGCGACCATCAATTGGAGAAATAGCGGTTAATTCTGTTAGTTGCATGTGTTTGATTCCTTTATCATAAGTGCCGTCCATTTTAATGGACGCTTATTATAACGTAATTCAATGCCTCCTTTAAAAAGATGTTTTTTTGGGAAGCGATTTAATCAGCACTTCTTGTGGGATAGCTTATATTGCGGGATACCTTTAAGGGTATTGTAAAGTCTTTGGAAAGTATTTGACCTTGGTCTTTGTTATAAATTTAAGGTATATTACGCAACAAAAAACAAAAATGAGAGTTTTTATACGGTACCGTTGTAAAAGATTTTTGGTGCTTATTTTTTTGGAGAGGGCTGGTTTTAAAATCCTCTTGGGCGTGTTTTAGGAGATTGAGAGTTCTATGTTTATTCCATGTGAAGATGCAAAGCGTTTGATTAAAGAAAAGAGTGCACAGTTGGTGGATGTTCGTACGCCAGAAGAATTTGAAAGCAGCAAGTTGCCAGGAGCGATTAACATTCCATTACAAGACATTGATCGAGTGGGCGTATCCAGGCTGTTAAAAGAAAAGCCTGTTGTGGTTTTTTGCCGTTCAGGTCAGCGTTCTCATATGGCAATGCAAATTTTAATTTCACAAGGTTTCAAAGAGGTGCATAACTTAGGATCTTATATGGCATGGAATCAATGTTCTGATTAATTTACATTGAAACCTTTGCATGTGAGGGGTGTGAACTAGCTAAGCCCCGTAAGGTGACCCTTCAAGCCTTCCTCTTCGTTGTTATGCTTTCTTGTGAATGGAATAACCATTCCCTGCGAAACAGGCCCAGAATAGGAAGACTTGAAGACTCACAGAATTTTAAGGGACTTATTCAGAGGTTCCTTAAGAAAGGTCAAGACAGAAAATGAGACGCGTCTTTCTTTTTTTACCTATGTATTTTTTCGTATAAATCTTTCGCGTTAACTGTTTTTTTAAAAAGTGCATACAATGCACTTTTTTCGTTTAGAGAGCCTTAAGGAACCTCTGAATAAGTCTATTTTTTACCAGAAACAAGCATGTAAGTCATTGATTAATAAAATGACGAAAATGTTGATTGGGACTTAATCAGAGATTCCTTAAATAAACCTTAAATTCCTGTAAAATCAGCAAGTCCATTTGGATTTTATGCCATTTGGCATTAGAACAGGGGAGAAATTTTATAATGAAAACACCTAAGCGAATCCAGCCATTAGTTGAAGATGGTTTGATTGATGAAGTCATTCGCCGCTTAATGAGTGGTAAAGAAGCCGATGTTTTTTTGGTGCGTTGTGATAATGAAATTCGCTGTGCCAAAGTTTATAAAGAAGCCAGTAAGCGCAGTTTTAAAAAAGCCGCAGAGTATCAAGAGGGGCGCAAAGTTCGAAATAGCCGCCGAGCACGTGCGATGCAAAAAGGGTCTAAATTTGGACGTAAAGAACAAGAAACCATTTGGCAAACGGCTGAAGTTGATGCCTTGTACAAATTAGCCGACGCAGGGGTCAGAGTTCCCGAACCTTATGGTTGTTTTGATGGTGTGTTGTTAATGGAATTGATTACTGATGAGGAGGGATATGTTGCTCCGCGTTTAAATGATGTATCAATGACTGCCGAACAAGCACGAGAAGATCATGCTGTGGTTATGAACTATGTGATGCGTATGTTATGTGTTGGATTGATTCACGGTGATTTGTCTGAGTTTAATGTTTTGGTTGACAGTTACGGTCCAGTGATTATTGATTTGCCCCAAGCAGTGGATGCCGCAGCAAATAATAATGCCAAACGAATGTTGACGCGAGATGTGAATAACATTACAAATTATTATGCGCAATATGCGCCAGAGCTGTTAAAAACACAATATGCCAAAGAAATTTGGGCCCTTTTTGAAGCTGGGGAATTGCATCTTGATTTAGAGTTAACAGGTCGATATAACGTGAAAGAAAAAGCCGCGAATGTCGATTCTGTTTTAGAGGAAATTAAGGCAGTTCTGGCGGAAGAAGAGAGGCGACAAGCCCGTTTGCGTTTGATAGAAGGAAAGGAGAATGGCTAAAAAGTTTTACGTGGTTTGGCAAGGTAGAAAGCCAGGTATTTACAACGACTGGAATCATTGTAAACAGCAGGTTGATCAATTTGCGGGAGCAAAATACAAATCCTATTCAACTTTGGCTGAAGCAGAATTGGCTTTTAAAAATGGCCGTAGCCATACGGTTAAAAAGCCAGGGGGGGAGAAAAAACCGACAATAGCCACAAAAGGAATTAAAACCTATACCTCTGCCGAGATTGCTCAAATGTCTGTTGAGGTTAAAATTTATACAGATGGTGGTTGTCACCCAAATCCTGGTAAAGCCGGTTCTGGTATGGCCGTTTATCGTCATAATACCTTAGAGTCTCTTTGGTATGGTCTGTACAACCCTAAGGGAACCAATAATACCGCCGAACTGAATGCACTAAATCAAGCTTTGATTTTAGCTCAAACAGAAGTTGAGCTGGGGCATAGTTTGGCCATTTTTTGTGATTCTAAATACGCCATACAGTGCATTACACAATGGGCCGTTGGCTGGCAAAAAAAGGGTTGGACCAAACAGGGGGGGGAAATTAAAAATTTAATTTTGATTCAGGAAATATTTGAACGCTATCAAAGACTAAAACCCAGTATTCACATTTTGCATGTGAATGGGCACATTGGTGTTGAAGGAAATGAGCTTGCAGATCGTATGACGATGGTTGCGATTGAGCAACAAGAAAGTCAGTTTAAATGTTATGAGGCGTTTCAAAGTATTGAACAGGTTTTAGCAATGCAAGCCGGGTAGGGGGATAAGGCACTGTTATTCTTATTTATTTTGTAAAACAAGTTCTGAATAAGTGTTTTAAATGCATTAAAATTTAAAGAATATATGCATCTTTAATGCGCTATTTTGTTTTAAATTTAATGAAAAATAAATGTATCCAGCAAAGCCCCTTTCTATGGGGGTTTGCGTTTGGTATTAGTGTTATCTTATTGATTTATTTCGTTTTTCTGTCTTAAAGCCAAGAATTCTCTATGCTATACTGAATGTTCCTAAGTGCTTAAACGGCTTAATTCCTCTGTTTTTATTTTGAGGTAACTAAGTACGGCTTAAAGCATTTTTTTCTAAAAAAATGGTAAGGAGAACGATTGTATGAAACCCGCTTGGATTCTTATTGCAGACAGTAGTCGAGCACGTATTTTTACCGCTGAAAATTCAGCCTCAGAGCTTGTTGAAATTGAAAATTTAAACCACTCTGAATCACGCTTGGAAGAACAAGTGTTAACAGAAGATTTGCCTGGACGTTCAAAAGGGCCTCAAGAGATGGGAGGGCACTTGTTAAAAACGGAGGTGTCCCCTAAAGAGCAAGAAAATCAGAGTTTTGCAAAAAGAGTAACGCACCATTTATGTCATGAATTAAATTTAAATAAATTTGAGAACCTGTTTGTCATTGCCTCGCCTTCTTTTTTAGGCGAATTAAGGCGCTCTTGTTCTGGTCAGCTTAAAAAGCACATTGCCTTTAGTTTGAATAAAAATGTGGTGACCAAAACGCCAGAGCAAATTAGATCCTACTTACCTATTTCTTTAATGGCTTAAAGTCTGTTTATTTAAGATGAACTCAAAATGGAGGTTAGGCCTTCTTTAAGAAGGCCGCAACCAAAACAATTTGAGTTCCATTAACCTTGCCTTCAATGTGGAGAGGGTTTTCTGTTAAGTGAATGCCTTTTACCATCGTGCCGCGTTTTGCGGTAAAGTTTGCTCCTTTTACAACCAAATCTTTAATAAGTGTTACATTGTCACCTTCTTGTAAAATCGTACCATTGCTGTCTTTGGTAGCAATTCGTTCTTCATTATCAGAGAAGCTGGTGTCTGCCCAAACTTTGGTTGCTTCATCTAAATACATTATATCCAATAAATCTTGTGGCCAACCTTCTGTGCGAAGTGCGTTTAACAGGCGATATGATATAACTTGAACAGCAGGTTCTGGGTTCCACATACTGTCGTTTAAACAACGCCAGTGATTCGCATCCATTGTTTCAGGAGCGTCAATTTGGTTTTGGCATGTTGAACAAATGAGTACCGATTGCTCTGCCGTACCGTCAGAAGGAGTAACCTCGAACACATTTAAATTGTCTTTGCTTCCACATAACTCACATTGTTGACCGCTACGAGCGAATAGAGCCTGTTTAATATCCATGTTTTTTCCTAGTTAATTGGTTTAGAGCTTCTTTAAAAGGAGCATTATAGGGGATCAAGGTCTGGTTGTATTACTTTTAATCAGCGCTTTTCTAAAACCCGATAGAAATACTTGAGCACTACATGGGTTTTCTAAATACGAACACTGTTTTTTATGTTTCTGTGCAAGGATTTAGGCTTTATTCTCTTTTGTTTTTTGGGGTAGAAGAGTAAAATTAAGTAGGGTTGAAAAGGTCTCAGTCCATTTTTTATTTTTTAAGTCGTTTGCTTTTATTTTTTGTGCAAAGCGCTCTAAATGGGTTTTAATAGGAACAGTTGAATAATAATTACGATAGCTCAATTGATTATTTTGCGGTATTAGGCGTGCATTATGGTGCGTGTGATAAAACCATTAAGATGATGTATCGCAAAATGGCTCGTCGTTACCATCCTGATGTGTCTACGATTCACGATGCTCAAAAAAAGTTTCAAGAAATTGCTTTTGCGTATGAAGTGTTAAAAAAGCATCGAAAAGAGTATTGTTTTGAGTATGAACGTTTTTTAAAAAATAAAGCAAATAAAAGTCGTAATACTCATGCGTCTCAACAATCTTATTCCTCATATAGTCGTACCCAACAGAAGCAAAAACCATCTTCAAAAGAAGACTCTTACAATTACTACTCTAACCGCGCTTATCGAGCACATCGCCCTGTTCACGGAAAAGATCGTTTAATAACATACCCACTTACACTACGTTATGCCATTCGTTTATTGAAATTAGGTGTATTTTATATTCCGGGTTTAAAAGTTAAAATGAAGTTTACACGAGTGGCCTTTGAAGGGAAAACCTTCCGGTTAAAAGGCAAGGGATACCGAGGGTTGTTTGGTGGTAAATCGGGTGACTATTTAGTGCGCTTTAGTATTAAATTTGATTGCACACGCTTTCAGTTGAAAGGTGGTGATATTTACGGAACTTTTTTTATTCCTCAGGCCTTAATTCAGGGGGGGAAAAAAATTAAATTGGAGTCACCAAGTGGTTCTTTAGACGTAAACATTCCCTTAACTTATCGTCCAGATCAGTTTATTTGTATAAAAGGCATGGGATTGCCAGCAGATAAGACAACCCCAGTAGGGGATTTTTATGTTTGTTTAAGGAAGCTCTGATTAAGTCCCAATCAACATTTCCGTCATTTTATTAATCAATGACTTACATGCTTGTTTCTGGTAAAAAATGGACTTATTCAGAGGTTCCTTAAAGAAACTCTAAAATACCTCCTTAAAACTTAAGGGGCTTGTTCAGAGGTTCCTCAGCTTAAAGTCTCTGTAATCATGTTCTCATAAGGTAGAATAGTAGTTAATTGCTTTGCATCATTAGAATGCAGAATTGCTGATTGTTATAAATAACCCTTTATAATAATACAGGCATGAAATGGAGTACTCGGTGCCTGTAGTCTGTAAGGGTAAATTAAGGAAGCTCTGAATAAGTCCCTTAACATTCTGTGAGTCTTCAAGCCTTCCTATTCTGGGCCTGTTTCGCAGGGAATGGTTATTCCATTCACAAGAAGCATAACAACGAAGAGGAAGGCTTGAAGGGTCACCTTACGGGGCTTAGCCATTTTATACGCCTCGGCTTAAATGCCTTTGCAAGGTCTGGACATGGCTTCAGTCATTTGCCTTGATGCGAATAAAATGGCGTTGCCAGAAATTAAGAGGCTTATTCAGAGATTCCTTAAGAAATAAACAAAGAGCCATCTTTATTTACGGTGGTATCGAATAAAGGTCTCTAATTAATAAAAAAAGAGTGATGAATGTCTCAAAGCCATGAATATGATGACGATCATGCCGTCTTGGAAACGGTTAAATCAAAAGTAAAACCACCCAAGCGATATCAGGTTGTATTGTTAAACGATGATTACACCCCGATGGATTTTGTGGTCGAAGTATTACAACGCTTTTTTGGATTGGATGAGGTTAAAGCGGCAGTGATAATGATGGCCGTACACCGTGAAGGGAAAGGCGTGTGTGGCGTATTCAGTCGTGAAATTGCTGAAATGAAAGTGCAACAGGTAAACGGATTTTCTCGTGCTAATAACCATCCGTTGATGTGCCAAATGGAGGTCGCATGATGTTAAGTAAAGAACTGCAAATGACGTTGAGTAATGCCTTTAGCGTTGCACATGAATATGAGCATGAATTTGTGACACTGGAGCATTTGTTATTGGAGTTATTGGCGGTACAAGAAATACAAGAAGTGATCAGTGCATGTGGTGCCGAGCTGGTTGCGATAGAAGAAGGGTTGGAGCGTTTTTTAGAGTCTGAAGTGATTGTTCGCAAACCTGAAGAACTCCAGCCAACCATGAGTTTTCAGCGAGTGATTGAACGAGCTATTTATCTGGTGCAATCCAATGGATATCCAGAGGTAAATGCGGTGCATGTTTTAGCTTCGTTGTATGCTGAACAGGATTCACAAGCTGTGTATTTATTAGAAAGTCACGGAGTTGAACGAGTGGATGTGTTGAGCTATTTGTCACATGGTGTGACTGCATCCGATACCGCAGACTATCAACCCGCTTCTGAAGCTGAAGAAGGCGCAGAAAAAGAAGCAAAAAAAACCACACCGATTGAAGCCTACACCACTAATTTAAATAAAGAAGTGGAACTTGGACGAGTGGATCCCATTATTGGCCGTGAGTGGGAACTTAACCGTACTCTGGAAATATTAAGTCGTCGCCGTAAAAATAATCCTTTGCTTGTGGGAGAGCCTGGAGTGGGTAAAACCGCAGTGGCTGAGGGCTTGGCATACCAAATTGTGCATCATAATGTACCAGAGTTGTTAAAGGAGTCTGTGGTATACAGTCTTGATATGGGGGCTTTATTGGCGGGAACGCGTTATCGGGGTGATTTTGAAAAACGTTTTAAAGCTCTGTTAAAAGAACTGGAAGCTCAAGAGCACGCCATTTTATTTATTGATGAAATTCACACCGTTATTGGAGCAGGTGCAGTACAGGGGGGCGCAATGGATGCCTCTAATTTAATGAAGCCAGCGTTATCATCAGGCAAAATACGCTGTTTGGGTGCAACCACTTATGAAGAGTTTCGAGGTGTGTTTGAAAAAGACCGTGCCTTAGCGCGTCGTTTTCAAAAAGTGGATGTAAAAGAACCAAGCATTCAAGAAAGTTTTGAAATCTTAAAAGGCTTAAAAAGCAAATACGAATCGCATCATCAAATTAAATATACCTTGCCTGCTTTAAAAGAAGCCGTGGCATTATCAGCACGTTATTTAAATGATCGTCATTTACCCGATAAAGCCATTGATGTGATTGATGAAGCAGGTTCAAAGCAAGCATTAGCCCTTTCATCTAAACGTAGAAAACAGATTGGTGTACCAGAAATTCAACAAGTGGTGGCCAGTATTGCACGCATTCCCGTCTCTCAAATTACACAAAAAGAGCGTGATAAATTACACAATTTAAGTGACAGTTTAAAACGTGTGGTGTTTGGTCAAAATCATGCCATTGAGCAGGTGAGTTTAGCCATTAAATTAGCCCGTTCTGGATTAAACGATCCAAATAAGCCAACGGGTTCTTTTTTGTTTGCAGGACCAACGGGGGTCGGAAAAACCGAATTGGCGCAACAGTTGGCAAACCACCTGAATGTGGAGATGCTTCGTTTTGATATGTCAGAATACATGGAACGCCATACTGTTTCTCGTTTAATTGGGGCACCACCAGGCTATGTGGGTTATGATCAAGGAGGCTTGTTAACCGAAGCCGTTACTAAGCAACCACATGCAGTGGTGTTACTGGATGAAATTGAAAAAGCACACCCAGATGTTTTTAACTTATTATTACAGGTTATGGATCATGGAACCCTAACGGATAATAACGGACGAAAAGCCGACTTCAGAAATGTCATTTTGATTATGACCTCCAATGTTGGGGCAGAACAAATGGCGCGTGCCAGCATGGGCTTTACCATGCAAGACCATACGATGGATTTTGAAGCGGAGCTTAAAAAAGTGTTTACACCAGAGTTTCGTAATCGTCTGGATGGTGTGGTGCAATTTAACCGTCTCTCCGAAGAGTCAATGGCTTCTGTCGTTAATAAATTTATGTATGCGCTGGAAAGCACATTGGAAACCAAAAAAGTAACCTTAAAAATAACCGATGCTGCACGGCACTGGTTAGCAAAAGAGGGGTATGATCCCTTAATGGGTGCCCGCCCGATGGCACGTTTAATTCAAGATAAAATCAAACAACCTCTAGCGGATAAACTCCTGTTTGGAGAGTTACAAAAAGGAGGAACGGTTGAAATTGATTGCATTAAAAATACATTACATTTTAACATTCAAAAATAGAGCCTGTTCTTCGTGAGCAGTGTTGCTTTTTCAAGGAAGGATTGAGGGCTCACCTTACGGAGCTTAGCCATTTTATTCGCTTCGGCGTTAAATGCCTTTGTAAGGTCAATAATAAGGTGTGCTTATATTAGGCTTAATCATGATCGTGTCATGATCCGATTTCATATTAATTGGTTACTGAAATTATTTGCTTATGAAATCGGATGTATTTGAAAAGGGGGTGTTTTATAATGTCACTTCATTTTTGGCTAAAGCATTAATAAGGTGAACATCTCGCTGAGGGAATGGAATTGAAATGTTTTTATGATCCAGTGCGACTTTTATTTGTTCATTAATATCAAAGAAAACATCCCAATAATCATCGATTTTACAATAAGGGCGTACAGCTAAATTTACGGAGCTATCTGCCAATTCGACCACTCCAACAAACGGGGCGGGTTCTTGCAACACTTTGTCGTGCTTCTTTAAAACGTTTAATAGAGCCTCTTTTGCATCACTGATGTTTTCGTCATAGGCAATGCCTACCGTTAAATCAACTCGTAAATGACCTTCAGCGGTATAGTTGGTTACGGAATCATTTGAAGCCATTCCATTAGGAATAATGATTTGTTTATTTTCGGGTGAAATGATTACGGTGTTAAAAATTTGAACTTCTTTGACAACCCCTAAATGGCCTTGTGTTTCAATTAAATCTCCTTTTTTATATGGTTTAAATACCATAATTAATACCCCGCCTGCAAAGTTTGCTAAGCTGCCTTGTAGCGCTAATCCAATGGCTAACCCTGCCGCCCCTAATACTGCAATAAAGGAGGTGGTGGCAATGCCGAGCATTGACGCGACTGAAATAAATAACAGCAGTTTTAATGTCCAGGAGATTAAGTTAGCCATAAAGGGCACCAAGGTTTCATCTACTTTGGCTTTTCCCATTGAAGTTGCAAATAAGCGGCTAATTATTCCAATGATCCATAACCCTATTATTAATGTAATAATGGCTAAGGCAAGTTTAGGTGCATAGGTTAATCCCAGTTCGTACCCTTTCATGTAAATCATTTCCATTTGATTCATTGCATCATTTACGTCATTCATGATGATTCCCCTTAATTGGTTTTTTGAATTGGTTTAAGTACGTATTGTACACGTGATTTCAATAATATAGTAAAAGAAACCCCATAACTCATTATTAAGGATGAGTTATGGCTGTTTAATAACAGTAAGGGAAACAGCAAGGGATTGTCGGATCCAGTATGATAATGATTTGCTGTGATGGTATATAGTGTTATATTGACAATTTAATCGGTGTTCTTGTAGGTGTTCACAAGATTTTTAACCAAAATCTGGTGTATTTCAGTCTTCGTATTTCAGTCTTATTGACCCGTGCATCCTCTTGTGTAAAGGTTTCATTTTTTTTAGGAGTCGCTTGTTTTGAAGTTTTTTTGTTGTAAAAGTTATGATCTGTTTTTTAAGCCGTATTGGAAAATATTAACGGTATTCGCACTGTTGGTCATTACGACGTTGTCACTTTGGCCAGCGGACCAATTACCGAATGTGGTAGGGGGGGATAAATTGCATCATTTGGTGGCGTATATGGGGTTAATGTGTTTGGTGGCATTGCCCAAACCTAAATATTGGCTGTGGTTGGCGGTATTGTTTATTGCATGGAGCGGGGCGATTGAACTGATTCAACCTTCGGTAAATCGTTATGCTGAGTGGTTGGATTTTGGGGTAAATACATTGGGCATTGTGTTGGGATCGGTACTGGGGTTTTGGTTGAGAAAACAATGCACTCTGTAACGATTCAGAGTGCAGTTGATATTAGAGGTAAAGTTTATCTTTTCTTTGTAATTATTTGATAATATGGACTATTTTATGGTCAGAGATAGAATTAACAGAATCAATAAAATAGCCGATACCCCTTGCCAGAAGAGCAGGGGATTTCTTTTTAAAAGTGGTTCAAATTCGGTTCTGGCGACCACATCTTTTGGGGTTTTGAGGTCGTGAATAAATTCTGAAATGAGTCCGTAGCGTTTGGTTGGGTCAGGTTGACAGGCTTTTTTGAGCACCACATCCAGCCATTCGGGCAGGTCATCTCGGTGGGTTTTTAGGGGAATGTATTTCATTTGGTTGT
>WFPP01000032.1 GCA_015487495.1 Thiomicrorhabdus sp. | reverse complement strand
GCATCATCAATATAGGTTTTTTCATAAGAGACTTTAAACTCATGGTCATCATTGGGCGTCCAACCTAAATCAATGTGCCCTTGGCGACTTTCGTAACTGGAGCGTACTTCATTGCCATTACCATCGGTGTAGTTGTCGGCCGATTTTTTAGAGCCTTGCAATACAATATAGCCCTTATCTCCCCCCGCAGAGACCGTGGCATTTAGATCTTGGCGGAGTCCATTGGAAGCCGTGCCTAAATTAACTTGTCCTTGATACGGTTTGTCCGTATCAAAAACAGGCGGATTACGCTCAAATAACACCGTTCCACCACTGCCACCTGAACCATAAGTGACCGAGTTAACGCCTTTAATCACGGTAATGTTGTCATAGCTGCTTAATTCCGTATAAGCCGTTGGCGGATCCATTCGGTTTGGGCAAGCGCCTTCTATTTTAGCGCCGTCTAAAAAAATAGTTAATTGGGAGGCCTTTTGACCATGAATGATTAAATCCACACCATGCCCTCCCATTCGTGACGCTTCCACCCCATTAGTTTGACGCAATGCCGAGCTGGTTTCGGAATTGGAGGTTTGCAATATCTCATTTATTGGAAGCGTGCTTTCTAGCGGAACGGTAGCCGAGCCAGTAATGGTGACTGGCTGTAGTTGAGTCGCGTTCTCCTGTGCATGAGCAAGAGAGGTCGCGGTTAAAACCGATAAAATGGCAACGGTGAGCTTTTTAAGAGTTGGACGAGAGTGGGTTTTAATCTGAACAGCGTTGCGATTTATCATAGTTTATATCCTTTGTAAAGAGGTTGGTTTGGGGCTTAGCGTTGCAAATTATTTTATGGTGTTTTTTAAAGCACAGTTTTGAGAAAGGCATGAGTCATTCCTGATAAGTATGAGCGAATGGTTTGTTAACGCTTACAAAAGGCTTAAGTCATGATGTGTATCAAGTTTATGGAACTTGGTTCAGGGTGTTTTTGGGGTGGTATAATGGCGGTTTTATCCCCCCGTTTTAGAGTAGGAATATTTATGCCACAAGAGATTTTACGCCGTGTGCTTATTGCGCCAGTATACGATGTTGCTGATGAAACGCCGTTGGAGCTTGCGCCCCTTATTTCAAAACGAGTGCAAAATCAGGTTTGGTTAAAGCGAGAAGACTTGCAGTCGGTGTTTTCGTTTAAATTGCGTGGGGCGTATAACTGCATGATTCATTTATCCGATGCGCAGAAGGCGGCGGGTGTGATTGCGGCGTCGGCAGGAAATCACGCTCAAGGTGTGGCGTTAGCCGCGGCTAAAATGGGTATTGAAGCGACCATTGTCATGCCTAAAACTACCCCCCCTATTAAAGTGGATGCGGTCAAGCGTTTGGGGGGTAAGGTGATTTTGGAAGGGGACTCTTATGATGAAGCCTCGGCGTTTGCAAAAAAAAGGGTTACAAAAGAGCAGTTGACCTTTATTCACCCTTACGATGATTTGAATGTGATTGCGGGGCAAGGCACGATTGCGCTGGAGATGCTACGTCAGCAGCGTAAACCGTTTGATGTGATTTTTGTGGCCGTAGGAGGGGGGGGGTTAATTTCTGGCATTGCGGCGGTAATGAAGCAGGTGTTTCCGAAAACGCGTATTGTTGGTGTTGAGCCTGAAGATGCGGCTTGCATGACTGAAGCATTAAAGGCGGGAAACCGAGTGGAGTTGGAACAGGTGGGCATTTTTGCCGACGGGGTTGCGGTAGCACAGGTGGGGGAGGTGCCTTTTCGCATTGCACAAACCTGCGTGGATGAGATGATTACGGTTAAAACCGATCAAATTTGTGCTGCCGTAAAAGACATTTTTGAAGACACCCGTGCGATTGCCGAACCCGCTGGTGCAGTGGCGTTAGCGGGGATGAAGGCATTTGTTGAAAAATACAATGTATCGGGGTTGGAGATGGCTTGCATTGTGAGCGGTGCAAACATGAATTTTGACCGTTTACGTCATATTTCGGAACGCACCGAGCTGGGTGAAAAGCGTGAAGCCATTTTTGCGGTGACCATTGATGAACGCCCAGGCAGTTTTAAACAGTTTTGCGAGTTATTGGGTAAGCGACGTGCGATTACCGAGTTTAATTACCGCTATTCAGACCGTGAACAGGCCGTGGTGTTTGTGGGTATCCGAACGGAAGGGGGGCGCGCTGAAAAACAAGCCATTTTAAATATCTTGCAGGAGAAAAAATACCCCGTACAAGACATGACCGATAATGAAATGGCTAAGTTGCATCTTCGTTTTATGGTGGGGGGGCAAGCAGCGGGTGTTAAGAATGAACTGGTGTATCGTTTTGAGTTTCCTGAGCGGCCAGGCGCGTTATTGCAATTTTTAATTCATTTAAGTAAAGAGTGGAATATTAGTCTCTTTCACTATCGCAATCACGGTGCGGCTTATGGTCGTGTGCTGATTGGAGTGCAAGTCCCACCAGAGCAACAAGAGGATTTTGAGGTCTATTTAAGCAGCTTGGGCTATCCATTTGTGAATGAACAAGATAATCCTGCGTACCAACTGTTTTTAAGGCCAAGTGGTTGAGTGAGCGTGTGTTATGTTAAACATTTCATTAGCCGTTTTCATTCCTGATGATGAGATTGAACTGAACGCCATTCGTTCTCAGGGGGCGGGGGGGCAAAATGTTAATAAAGTGTCTACGGCGATTCATCTACGCTTTGATATTCAAGCTTCCTCTTTACCAGAGGCATACAAGGAACGCTTGCTGTCATTGCGTGATAAACGCATTACCAAAGAAGGGGTTGTTGTCATTAAAGCGCAACAGCATCGAACGCAAGAGAAGAATCGTCAAGAAGCGCTTAACCGTTTGCAAACACTGGTGCAATCAGTGATGGTCGTGCAGAAAGTGAGGCGACCCACCAAGCCTACGAAAGGGGCTCAAAAAAGGCGTTTGGAGAGTAAGTCCAAACGCAGTCAATTAAAAAAACTACGTGGTCGAATTGATGAAGAGTGAATCGCGATTTAATCAGCAGATCCATTTCTGAAAGTGCTACTCTTCTGTCTTTTTTAATGCCTGTTTTTTTGGGTGTTTTCTTTTATGGTGCTTTCGGGCAATTTCATCCCAATCAATGTTATTGCAGGCTTCACAGGGTTCTTTAAAAATGCCTAACTTAACCAGGAGTGCGTGAACCTGACAGCCAACACAGTAACCAAAGACCGCTTCTAACCACATAAACGCGATACAGACCCATACTAAATTGACGGCGATGCCTCTTGGAATGTAGTTTTCGGTTTCTGGGAGCAGTTGGGAGCGAAATAAGGTGTTGACCCAGCCTGCAAAAGTATCAGGATTGAAAAAAAGCAGGCAAAATAGAATAAAACTGGCACCAATAGTCCAAGCAAATCGCTTGGGCACCAATGGCTTCCATACAGGTGGGGTATGGCGTGCCAAAAAACTGCATAGCCAAATGGTGGGGGACAGGCGTGCTGTCCAGACAAACATGCCAGCAATCATCTCAAAGAGCGCGTAGAAGAGCACCCATGTTTGAAGGGTGTAATCGTAAGTGCGCTTGGTGGCTTCAACGGTGTAGATAATATTCGAGTCCCAATCGGTTTCGTAGGTATCCACGGCAGTATTGCCATCCACCACCCAGGAAGAGGTGTACACCACATCAAACAGTGTTAAGCCCATAAACAGTGGAATGATGAGCAAAATGCCTGCTCGCATTCGCATGACCACATCATTAATGTAGATTTCAGGTTCGTTAGGGTCCCGAAACCATAACTTGTTAACCGTATTTAGCATAAGAAAGCTTCTTTTTGGGTTCTGATTCTCTGATAAACAATCCACTTATGGCGCATCCAAAAGGTGCGCTATAAATGGATTGGTTTTAATGAGACCTTTGTACCCGGAGTGTTCGGGGGAATTATTACGCTCTACTTTTAATTTAATTCAAGCGTTTTACCTCATTTGAGGTGCGTGTTTTAAAAAAGGTAATCAGTTCTTTTAGGGTGTTCGCCTGTTGTTCAAGAGCCTCTGCAGCAGCGGTGGTTTCTTCGACCAGCGCAGAATTTTGTTGGGTCATGGTATCAATATTAGAGATGGCATTATTCACGTGTTCAATGCCTTTTTGTTGCTCAGAAGAGGATTGGGAGATTTCATTAATCATACTGCTGACATTTTGTATGGAGGTGTTAATGGTTTCCAGTGCACTGCCTGTTTGCTCTACAAATTCAGAGCCAGATTGAACATTAGAAACCGTCTCTTCAATTAATTGTTTAATCTCTTTTGAGGCATCCGCAGATTTTTGAGCCAAGTTACGAACTTCTCCAGCAACCACCGCAAACCCTCGTCCATGTTCACCAGCTCGTGCGGCTTCCACTGCGGCATTTAAGGCCAGTAAATTGGTTTGAAAGGCAATGCTGTCAATCAGTCCAATAATGTCCAGTATTTTTTGTGATGAGTCGGTAATATCACTCATGGAGTGAATGGCCTTATTTGCAATCTCAGCGCCTTTTACCGCCTCATCACGGGCATCGGTGGCCACCTGACTGGCATGGAGAGATACTTCGGAGTTTTGTTTAACGGTTTCGGTAATCTCTTCCATGCTGGCAGAGGTCTCTTCTAATGTGGCCGCCGCCTGTTGTGTGCGTTTATTTAAGTCTTCACTACCCGAGGCAACTTCTTCGACCGATTCGGAGACATTTTGTGCGACATTTGAAATTTCGGTAATGGTGGTGTTCATTTTTTCTGCTGAATGGTTAATGGCTTTTGAAACAACACCCAGCTCCCCCCGGTATTGCGCCGTAATGTTATTTGTTAAATCACCAGAGGATTGCGCAACCATGACATTTGATATTGATTTTATAGCGGATTCCAAGGCGTCCATTGCATTGTTAACACGCTGTTTCATCACCTCTAAATCTCCGCAGGCTTGCGCTTGAATGCGTTGGTCAAACAGACCTTGCTCCATCGCAGACATGACTGTGTTGACATCGGTGACGGTTTTATTAAGTGTGTGCATGGTTTCTTGGGTATTGTTTAATAGCTCGCTATAGCGACCTTGGGCATGGTTGGTAATTTTGGCATTAAAGGTACCTGATTTTAATGCATTGATGGCCGTTTCCAGCTCCTGCATGGTTTTATCAATATTTTCTGCGGAATGATTAATGCCCGATTTTAATGTTTGTAAATCCCCTTTTAAAGGCGTTTTAACACGTTGGTTAAAATCCCCTTTTTCAATGGCGATAATAACAGTATTGGACTCTTGAATCGCCAGTTGTAAGCTTTGTAGCAAGGAATCGAATGATTTTGCCATGGTCGCAATTTCATCTTTTCCTGTCATATTGGACAGGTGTGTGAACTGCCCAGTATCGGTGACTTTTTCAATAGAGGTTCTTAATTTTAAAACTTGGCTTTTTAAATTCTGCATGACTCGAAGCCCTAAAATAAAGCCTAGAAAGAGGACAAGTGCCAGTGCTGTTGCGTATGAATAAAGTTCAATGGTGGCGGATTTTGCAAGCTGTTGGCTCGTGCTTAAAAGGTCATTAGATAACTCATTCTCCATTTTTTTGAGAAGCTCAATTTTTTGAGTAATGGTATTGAACCATACGGTTGGGTCTACCCCAAATTGACCTTCGTAAACTTTATCCAAGGCAATTTGACGCATGGCATTAACTTTTGCCATTACGGGGGAGGTTAACAATGAGCTTAAATGCTTGATTTGTGCCTCACTGGCTAAGGTATTAAACACGGAAAAATAGGTTTCTTGGGCACTGATGAGGCCTGAAAAAACAATATCCATCCCCGGTGCAAATTTATTGTTGGTAAAGGCGGCGGTTAATACGGCTCTTTCAATGCCCGCTCGTTCTTTGGCTTGTAAAAAATTAAGATAGGCACTTTCACTGCGTACCAGTTGTCCATCGGTTATGAGGTGAATGGTATGCGCAATAAGCTCTAGTGACGCTTGGTTAAGTTGGGTATAGAAGGTAATGGCTTCTTTTGACGAGATGTTCTGATTGTTAACTTGTTGGCGAATGGAGGGCAGTTTTTTTAATCTTTGATCGACGTTTTTTAATTGATTTGTTAAATAGGTATCCGCATGGTCAAGTAAGTTGAGCTGTTCTATTTTGGTTAAAAAGCCGGTGACATTACGATCCACAGCGCTGTATTGTTTGGGCAGTTCTTGTGTAAATTTTTGACCGGATGAGGCAATAAAACCTGCGGTCATTCCCCGTTCTTTTTGAAGTTCATGGACATAATTTCCAACTAAAACCCCGACTTCAGCCAAATTATGAATTTTATGGTACTCGTGCTCGGCTTGATAACGGTCTAAAATGGCCAAAAAAGAAAAATAAAACAGAGCCAATAAAGGAAAGAACATTAATAGAACGAGTTTGTTACGAATGCTGACATCTTTTAACTGGGGCATAATAACTCCAAACAAGATTAAAATGATGAATCGAAGAATGCTGACTATTTTTTTATCTATTTCATCTTCACTATAGCACAGGTTTTTATTAATTAATGTAGGAAATACATCGTATTGAGTCAGGTTTTTTGGTGTTTGTTTTGAAAAATATTTGGTTGTCTTTTGCGACTTTATTCGGACAACTATCTTTGTCCGTTTGATGGGCTTTTAATGCTATAATTCATGTCATTTTAGCGTGCCTCTTTTCTGTTTTTAGAGCGGGGGTGTTTGTACCAAAAATTAAGCAGGTTTTTTAAAAAATGAGTCAGCACAACAAAACGGATGCCGTTGAGCGTCCGGTTAATTTTATTCGTAATATTATTAATGACGATTTAGCAAATCATAAGTATGAACGAG
>WFPP01000031.1 GCA_015487495.1 Thiomicrorhabdus sp. | reverse complement strand
CTTTAAAAATGCCTAATTTAACCAAGAGCGCATGAACCTGACAGCCAACACAGTAGCCAAAGACCGCTTCTAACCACATAAATGCGATACAGACCCATACTAAATTTACGGCGATGCCTCTTGGAATGTAGTTTTCGGTTTCTGAGAGCAGTGGGGTGCTAAATAGCGTGTTAACCCAGCCAGCGAAGGTATCGGGATTAAAAAAAAGTAAGCAAAATGTAATAAAGCTGGCACCAATGGTCCAAGCAAATCGCTTGGGTGCCAGTGGCTTCCATACTTGGGGTGAATGGCGTGTTAAAAAACTGCACAGCCAAATGGTGGGAGATAAGCGTGCCGTCCACACAAACATGCCTGCAATCATTTCAAAAAGAGCATAAAAGAGTATCCATGTTTGAAGGGTGTAATCGTAAGTACGTTTGGTGGCTTCAACGGTGTAAATGACATGAGAGTCCCAATCGGTTTCGTAGGTATCTACGGCGGTATTGCCATCCACCACCCAGGAAGAAGTGTACACCACATCAAACAACGTTAAGCCCATAAACAGTGGAATGATGAGCAAAATACCTGCTCGCATTCGCATCGCCATATCATTAATGTAGATTTCAGGTTCGTTAGGATCTCGAAACCATAAATTTTTAACCGTATTTGGCATAGGAGAAGTTCTTTTTTTACCCCTAATCACTAGGACAGGCTCCTAGATAGAAAGTCTATTTATAGCGCAACCTTTTGATGCGTTATAAACAGACTTTTTATAAGACCTTTATACAGTCTAGTGTGTTAGGGGGCGTTGGATTATTACACTATATTTTTAATTAAGACGTTTTACCTCATGCGAGGTGCGCGTTTTAAAAAAGGTAATCAGTTCTTTTAGGGTGCTCGCTTGTTGCTCAAGTGCCTCTGCGGCGGCCGTGGTTTCTTCGACCAGCGCAGAATTTTGTTGGGTCATGGTATCAATATTAGAGATGGCATTATTAACGTGTTCAATGCCTTTTTGTTGCTCAGAAGAGGATTGGGAGATTTCATTAATCATACTGCTGACATTTTGTATGGCGCTGTTAATGGTTTCCAGTGCGCTGCCTGTTTGCTCTACAAATTCAGAGCCAGATTGAACATTAGAAACCGTCTCTTCAATTAATTGTTTAATCTCTTTTGAGGCGTCCGCAGATTTTTGAGCCAAGTTACGAACTTCTCCAGCAACCACCGCAAACCCACGTCCATGCTCTCCTGCACGAGCGGCTTCCACTGCGGCATTTAAGGCCAGTAAATTGGTTTGAAAGGCAATGCTGTCAATCAGTCCAATAATGTCCAGTATTTTTTGTGATGAGTCGGTAATATCACTCATGGAGTGAATGGCCTTATTCGCAATATCAGCGCCTTTTACCGCCTCATCACGGGCATCGGTGGCCACCTGACTGGCATGGTGAGAGACTTCGGAGTTTTGTTTAACGGTTTCGGTAATCTCTTCCATGCTGGCAGAGGTCTCTTCTAATGTGGCCGCCGCCTGTTGCGTGCGTTTATTTAAGTCTTCACTGCCTGAGGCAACTTCTTCGACCGATTCGGAGACATTTTGTGCGACATTTGAAATTTCGGTAATGGTGGTGTTCATTTTTTCTGCTGAATGGTTAATGGCTTTTGAAACAACACCCAACTCCCCCTGGTATTGCGCCGTAATGTTATTTGTTAAATCGCCAGAGGACTGTGCAACCATCACATTCGATATGGATTTTATCGCGGATTCCAAGGCATTCATTGCATTGTTAACACGCTGTTTCATTACTTCTAAGTCGCCGCAGGCTTGCGCTTGAATGCGTTGGTCAAACTGACCTTGCTCCATCGCAGACATGACTGTGTTGACATCGGTGACGGTTTTATCAAGCGTGTGCATGGTTTCTTGGGTATTGTTTAATAGCTCGCTATAGCGACCTTGGGCATGGTTGGTAATGTTGGCATTAAAGGTGCCTGATTTTAATGCATTGATGGCGGTTTCCAGTTCCTGCATGGTTTTATCAATATTTTCAGCGGAATGATTGATGCCCGATTTTAATGTTTGCAAATCCCCTTTTAAAGGCGTTTGAATACGTTGGCTAAAATCTCCTTTTTCAATGGCGGTAATGACGGTGCTGGATTCTTGAATTGCCAGTTGTAAGCTCTGCAACAAGGAATCAAATGATTTTGCCATAGTGGCAATTTCGTCTTTTCCTGTCATATTGGACAGGTGTGTGAACTGTCCGGTATCCGTGACTTTTTCAATAGAGGTTCTTAATTTGAACACTTGGCTCTGCAAGTTTTGCATGACCCGAAACCCTAAAATAAAACCGATAAAGAGGACAAGTGCCAGTGCCGTTGCGTATGAATACAGTTCAATCGTGGCGGATTTTGCAAATTGTTGGCTCGTGCTTAAAAGGTCATTAGATAACTCATTCTCCATGTTTTTGAGAAGCTCAATTTTTTGAGTAATGGTATTGAACCATACGGTTGGGTCTACCCCAAATTGACCTTTGTAAAGGTTATCCAGAGCAATTTGACGCATGTCATTGACTTTTTTCATTACGGGGGAGTTTAACAGAGAGGTTAACTTTTTGATCTGAGCATCACTGGCCAAGGTATTAAATACGGAAAAATAGGTTTTTTGGGCACTGAGGAGACCTGAGAAAACAATGTCCATTCCTGGTGCAAATTTATTGCTGGTAAAGGCGGCGGTTAATACCGCTCTTTCGATGCCCGCCCGTTCTTTGGCTTGTAAAAAATTAAGATAGGCACTTTCACTGCGCACCAATTGTCCATCGGTTATGAGGTGAATGGTATGCGCAATAAGCTCTAGTGACGCTTGGTTAAGTTGGGTATAAAAGGCAATGGCTTCTTTTGATGAGATGTTCTGATTGTTAACTTGTTGGCGAATAGTGGGCAGTTTGTTTAATCTTTGATCGACGTTTTTTAATTTGTTTGTTAAATAGGTATCTGCATGGTCAATTAAGTTGAGTTGTTCTATTTTGGTTAAAAATTCCGTTACATTACGATCCACAGCGCTGTACTGTTTGGGGAGTTCTTGTGTGAATTTTTGACCGGATGAGGCGATAAAACCTGCGGTCATTCCCCGTTCTTTTTGAAGTTCGTGCACATAGTTTCCAATTAAAACCCCGACTTCGGCCAGATTGTGAATTTTATGGTATTCGTGCTCGGCTTGATAACGGTCTAAAATGACCAAAAAAGCAAAATAAAACAGAGCCAATAAGGGAAAGAACATTAATAGAACGAGTTTGCTACGAATGGTAATATCTTTTAACTGGGGCATAAAAACTCCAAACAAGATTAAAAAATGAGAAATTGTTTTTGTTTCTTTTTTATGTTTACTATAGCACAGGTTTTTATGAATTAATGTAAGAAATACATGGTATTGGGTCGGATTTTTTGATATTTGTTTTAAAAACGATCTGCTTGTTTTTTATGGCTTTATTTGAGGGGTTATCTTTGTCCGTTTGATGGGCTTTTAATGCTATAATTCATGTCATTTTAGCGTGCCTCTTGTCTGTTTTTAGAGCGGGGGTGTTTGTACCAAAAATTAAGCAGGTTTTTTAAAAAATGAGTCAGCACAACAAAACGGATGCCGTTGAGCGTCCGGTTAATTTTATTCGTAATATTATTAATGACGATTTAGCAAATCATAAGTATGAACGAG
>WFPP01000030.1 GCA_015487495.1 Thiomicrorhabdus sp. | reverse complement strand
GCAACGGGTACGCCCAAACTGTTGTAGATGAAGGCAAAAAATAGATTTTGCTTGATGTTTTTCATGACTTCCATGCTTAAGGTTTTGGCTTTGACAATGCCGTGCAAATCGCCTTTTACCAAGGTGATTTCGGCACTTTCAATGGCCACATCGGTTCCTGTTCCCATGGCGATGCCCACATTGGCTTGTGCCAGTGCGGGGGAGTCGTTTATGCCATCGCCTGCCATGGCGACGATTTTTCCTTGGGCTTGCAGTTCTTTGATTTTATTGATTTTGTCTTCGGGTGAGCACTCTGCCACAAAACTGGTTAGGTGGAGTTGGTCTGCAACGTATTTGGCGGTATTACGGTTGTCGCCAGTCATCATAATCACTTCAACATCTTGATGTATGAGCTCGGCAATGGCTGCTTTGCTGTTCTCCTTGATGGCATCGTAAATGGCGACATAGCCTAATGCGGTTTGACCAACAGAGATATATGACACGGTTTTACCTTGCTGTTGCTGCGCTTCAATAAGGGTGTTCAGTGTTTCGGGCAGGATGATGTTAAGGGTTTTCATTAATTTTGCATTTCCGAGTGCAACTTGTTGTCCCTGAATGGTGCCTACCACGCCTTTTCCAGTAATGGCCTTAAAATCAGCTACCTCGGAGAGCGTTATGTTGTTTTCTTTGGCGTATTTTATAACCGCTTCGGCGAGAGGGTGTTCGCTGTACTGGTTGAGTGAGGCAATTTTTTGCAGTAAGTCATCCGATTGACCCTCTTCCAGAGCAAACACGTTTTCAACCGAAGGTTGGCCTTCGGTAATGGTGCCTGTTTTATCGGTGATAAGCACATTGACTTTATTCATGGTTTCGAGTGCTTCGGCATCTTTAATTAAAATACCCGATTGTGCGGCTTTTCCGACCCCCACCATAATGGACATAGGCGTGGCGAGGCCAACGGCACAGGGACAGGCAATGATAAGCACAGCAATGGCATTTACGAAACCAAATACCATGGCGGGTTCGGGGCCAAAGTTAGCCCAAATAATAAAGGTGATTATTGAAATTACCACCACAACGGGAACAAAGTATTTAGAAATGGTGTCGGCCAATTTTTGAATGGGCGCACGTGAACGGCTGGCATCTTGAACCATTTGAATGATTTGTGACAGTAGGGTATCGCTTCCAACGCGTTGGGCAACCATTACAAATGACTGTGTGCCGTTAATGGTGCCTGCACGGACTTTATCGCCCTCTTTTTTATCAACGGGAATGGGTTCTCCAGAGATCATGGATTCATCAATGCTACTGTGGCCTTGTGTGATTTCACCATCTACGGCAATTTTATCACCGGGTTTGACTCTTAATAAATCGCCCACTTTAATGTCGTGTATGGAGATTACGCGTTCTTCTCCATTTTCAACTAAAATGGCTTCGGATGGTGCCAGCTTTAAAAGCGCTTTGATGGCGCCACTGGTTTGTGAATGCGCTCTGGCTTCAAGCAGTTGTCCAAGTAACACTAAGGTGAGTATAACAGCGGTCGCCTCAAAATAGAGGTGTACGCTTCCCGATTCGGTTTTAAATTCGTCGGGAAATACATCAGGAAAAAACATGGCGCCAACGCTGAATAGAAACGCAACCCCTGTCCCTAATCCAACCAGTGTAAACATGTTAAGGTTCCAGGTAATCACGGATTTATAGGCGCGTTCATAGAACATCCAGCAGGAATAAAAGACCACGGGAAGGGTGAATAAAAACTGTACCCAATTCCAGCTTTCTTGACTCATCATACCGGCCAGTGGTTGTCCGGGTATCAGATCACTCATGGCGATAATAAACACGGGAACGGTAAAGAGGGTTGCTACCTTCATTTTGGTGACTAATTTTTGGTAGGCCTTTTTTTCATTGGCTTCTGTCGGGTCAAGTGGCACTAAATCCATGCCACAAATGGGGCAACTTCCTGGGTGATCCTTTATAATTTCAGGGTGCATAGGACAGGTGTATTGTGTGGCTTGTTGTTGATTGGGTTGTTCAACCAAGTCCATACCGCACACGGGGCAATCGCCTGGTTGGTCGTAGGTTTTATCGCCTTCGCAATGCATGGGACAATAAAACACGCCATTGCCGTTTTGTACGGGGACTGTGGGGGCAGAATGACTGGAGCTACAGCACGACTTAGAATCGTCTTTGGGTTTTTCGGCAACAGGGGCTAGGTTTGATGAGCAACAACCAGAAGCCTTTTTTTCGGTTGATGTGGTTTTTTTGGAATTACAGCAGCAAGAAGAGTCATTTTCTTTTTTAGGCGGGGGGACTTCAATGGTGTAGTGCAGCCCATCTTTTATAAGAGCTTCTTGTAACTGTGTTAAGGGGATATGAGTGCTCATTTCTATTGTGGCTTGAGCATGTTCAATGTCCACTGTCACGTGGGTTATTTCTTTGATGGAGGACAGTGCTTTTTCAATGCGGGTTTTGCAATCGGAGCATGACATGCCAATGATTTTATAAGTGTGTTTCATGTAGAAGATCCTTTGTTATTATTTTAATTTGGATATAAGGTAATGGTGAGTCATTATTTTTTTAACCCCCCTATTTTTAACCACCGTTGGTAAATGTCATCTGACCAAAAGCTTTGAAAATAAGCAATGGCTTGTAAGCGTTGATGCAGTGTTAATTCTTTAAAAGAGGGCATGGTGCCTCCTAATGAAATGCCTCCACGTTGAATTGTGCTATTTAACGCTTTGAGGTTGTGGTGCCATGCATGTGCTGTACCGTTTAAAGGTGGAGCAGGGTATTTACCATTAGCAAGTGGTTGCTTCCAGTCTTTTACAATGCCTTGTGCTTTATCGCCATGACAGGCTGCACAATATTGTTTAAAAACCTGTTGGCCTTTTTGAACATCTTGAAGAGAGTACCAACGCTTTTCCGCTGTGTGAGGTGCAGAATGCACAGGATCTGATTGTGCATTTACCCCGACACTTATAATGAATAATATGGGAATAAAAAGTAATTTTTTCATGTTTCTTGCCTTTTTTTAAAACGATGATTTGGTTTTAATCAGAGTTTCCTTAATTAAATTAGGAATTAAGCCAGAAGGTTGCCTGAGAATAAGAAAATCTATTTCAAAATGACTTTCTTTTGTTACCCTTTTCACTTTCGAACCGTCTCCCGAGTAGACAGGGGGGGGAATTTTTTTATGAACGTTTTTTCAAAAAAAACTCCCCCCCCCTCTCTTTTTTTACCGTTTGTAATGGTTTAAATAAATGTTTGTTAAAACCAAAAGCGTAGCCCTGCTACCCAGTTAGTGCCGGATGTGGTTTCTCCATTTGCTTTTAAGTAATCTGCCGTTTTTCCATAGGTATGGTTGTGTGTTACGCCAATGTAAGGTGCAAATTTGCGTGTAAACTCATAACGTAATCGCAGTGCTATCTGAGTAGAAGAAAGCCCAGAACCCAGATTGCGTTTAGCGTCATCGGTACTGTATATATCCACAGCCAGACTTGGTGTTAAAATAAGCTTTTGGGTTAACAGTGCTTCGTATTCGGTATCGAACCGAAAGCCAATATTGTCTGAATTTGCGAGCAGTACCGCATTGGTTTCAAAGAAATAAGGCGCCAAGCCTTGTAAGCCAATCGCGCCCCATGTTTGGGTGTTATCAGGGGTGGTGTCATAGGCTAACCCCATTTGCACGTCCCAAAAACGTTTGATTGGACGGCTGTAGAGCAGTTGGTTTTCAGATTCGATTTGTCCGTTTACATTTTCCCCTTCGGTTTTTAGATAGAGCTTGTTCCAATCTTTACCTACCCATGCGGTGGCATCCCAACTGGTTGGGTTGCCGTTTTCATTGTTGACTTCAAAGGTATCCATTAAAAAATAGGTGAGCAAGGGATCACGTTCCGCGCCTGCCTGTGCTTGTGATGCCACTAAGCTAAGGGCAATCAATGCGGTTTTAATGGTTTTGTTGACGGTTTGGTTTGTTGTTATGTGGTTCATGGCGGTTCTCCTAAAAATTAATCGCATTATCGAATGTGCACACGTCTAAACATGCCCATCATGTGATAGAGCAAGTGGCAGTGAAATGCCCAGTCGCCTTCTGCATCCATCGTAACGCGGTAGCTAATTTTAGAGCCGGGTTGCACTACAACTGTGTGTTTTCTAGGAATGTGATTTTCATCACCCGTTTCAAGATCGCTCCAAACCCCATGCAAATGCATTGGATGATTCATCATGGTATCGTTAATAAAGGTAATGCGAATACGTTCGCCATACTTAAACTCCAATGGCGGGGCGTCTTCATAGGGGATTCCGTCAATCGACCACATATAGCGCTCCATATTGCCAGTTAAATGCAATACAAGTTCTTTGGTGGGCTTGGGTTCATGGCGTGTGGGGTAAAGATTTTTTAAATCGGCGTAGGTTAGCACCTTACGACCGTTATTTCTTAGCCCAACACCGGGATCATCCAAACGATATTTTGGTGCTTTCGCACGCATATCTATTTGTGGCCCCTCTTTGCGTGGCACGTCTATTTGAGGCAGATTTGGATTCATGTTCATGGGAATATGAGCCGCATCCGGATCGCTGTTCATTGACCCCATATTATGTGTGGCGTGATCCATATTTTCCATATCTTTCATGCCGCTCATTTTGTGACCGGCGTGAGAGGTCTCTTTTTTCATGTTCATACTAGAGTGCTCAGACGATGGATTGTCCATATTGTTCATATTGTTCATGCCAGCCATATTATGCGCGGAGTGCTCCATGCCCATGTCGGTCATGGTTAAAATGGGGTAGGGATCCATTTCAGGCGCACTGGCCAGCTGTGATGCATCTGAGGTTAGAGAGCCAATGGCATAACCTGAACGGTCAATGGCTTGAGCAAAAATGGCATAGGGTTGTGCTTGGGTGTCTGGCTCGACAATGACATCGTAGGTTTCGGCCACACCAATTCGAAATTCATCGACTTTAATGGGTTGAATTAGATTACCATCGGCGGCCACAACGGTCATTTTTAACCCTGGAATACGAACATCAAAAAAGGTCATTGCAGACGCATTGATAAAGCGCAGACGGACTTTTTTACCCGCATCCACCACGGCACGCCAATGGGCGTTGGGGGATAGACCATTCATTAAGTAGGTGTAGGTTGCACCTGAAATATCGGAAAGATCGCGATCAGACATGGGCATACTGTTCCACATTTTTCGGTCTTGCCACGCTTTTGAGAAGCCTTTTTCTTTGATTTCACTCCAAAAATCGCCAACGGTTCGTTGGTTAAAGTTGTAGTAATCGCCCATTTTTTTTAGATTGGCATAGAGTGTTTCAGGGTTCTCATCCGACCAGTCGGAAAGTTGAATCACGTAGTCGTGATCGGCCTCAACGGGTTCGGGTTTTTTGGGCAAAATAACAATGGCACCGTAAACCCCCGTTTGCTCTTGGTAGCCAGAATGGCTGT
>WFPP01000029.1 GCA_015487495.1 Thiomicrorhabdus sp. | reverse complement strand
GGATAAATGGCTTACGGTTTGTTGTTTGAAGAGCGCTTGCCACTCTTGTTGTGTTCTATTTTTCATTATTAACTCCCATGTTGGTTGATGGGGGTTAGTTTAATGAATGGGTTTGGGTTGGATAGGTGGCTTTGGCCGGACGCTTACAATATAACGATTATATGAGAGTTAAGGAGGCACTGATTAAGTGTTGAGCACTTTTTTTGACATCGAAAAATCAATTTCTTCTGCTAAAATTCTTAGCGCATCTGACTGATTGATTAGAACCAAAATAGCTGCAATTGCACCTTTTAACTGCTGATGATTTGAAAACTCCGCCCATAATTTTTGAATAATCAAATTAAAATCCATATTAGCATCAATCATATTTGCTTGATAAGCAACACCCAATAATTGGCGTATAGAAGCTTTTGCTTCGTCTAAACGATTCTCTATCGGCTCTAAAACACTTAAAACAGTACTTTGAGCGTCATAAATAATCGATGTTGCTACAACAAATACCCGCTTTCTTTTGGAGTTTTTTGAATCCGTATTATAAGAAGCTACAATAATTTTACTGCGCAAACCCGCAATCTCAGCACACTTGGAAATATTAAATTTTTTCATCACCTCTTCAGTATCCAATAACCATTGGTTTAACGTGTCAAGAAATTCCGAATTTTTGTGGGCTGACAGTGTAACTAACTCAGGAACGAGTAAACTTTGTTTTAACAAAGCCTCATACGTGTCTATATGAGAAGGCTTCATAACACTATTCTGCCATTAACTTAGCAACAATGTTACCATCCGCATCTTCCATTGTTTGCCACTCCATGCTTTCTTCTGTAATTTTCATTTTAATATAGACCAAGCTTTCTGGCCTTTTTTCTTTTAGCTTATCGCTCTCTACCGTTATCTGTGCATCTTCTATTCTTCCCGTAACCTCTCGAGGTTTTATCTCTGGCTTAAGATAGGCTATTAAAGCGGTACGAAGACTTTCTTTAATTTGAACGCCGTTATTTGCTTTATTATATTCAAGTGCTTTCTCAAAAACTTCTCGTTCTTTTTTATTTTGAGCAATGATGTCTATCGTTACATTAGACACCTCTTCAGTAAAGCTTTCCAAAGAAACTTGTATACTCTCCCCCCCTTTTAGTGCTTTTTCTAACGAATCAATCTTTTGATAAATTTCTTTCCGTAACGGTCCTGAAACTTCTCTATTAAAACTTGAAACTTGAAACACATTTTTTATTTCATTATATGTTTTAGTATAAAATCTTTTATTATCAATTGGTTGATAATCTTTTTCAACCACCGTATCCAATTCATCAATGGCGATAGGTATGGTCAGCTCAGTATCTTGTATTTTCATTCTAGGTATCGAAAAATGCTTTAATAAATCATGTTCGACATACATTTTGGCAATATTCGCGGTCTCAACATCCGCAATCACTCGTGCATGATTCAAATCTCTAACTAAAGAGCCTAGATAATCTTTTAATGTCGTCATAGACTCCCTCTATTTTCATCTCTGCTCTTTCGTATTTTCATGCTAAGCTTATCCCCCTGTTGGTTGCGAAACGATGGCATCTTCTAAAATACCTAAAAGTTTTTCCATACCAGCAGGAATTTCATCTTGAGAAACTTTAACTTTGACACCCAACTGAAAGGTTTTATCGACTTTGTTCCCCTGACGACTGGTTCTTTGATAAGAGGCATTAACTTTAAAATTAACCGATGAACTCTTCTTAAGTGAGAGTAGTTTTCCGATACCTAAACTAGCCGATGAATTTGAACTATACCCAAAACTTGTAGAAGCTTTAAATGTCGAACCGACATTAGCATATTCCATAGAGGTTATTTTTGCATGAAAATCAATTTCCCCCTCTTCGACACGAATAAATGGAATTGGCAACATGGTCAAAATTGGCACTTCCAACTGCATTTCATTAAATACAGCTGGTACAGCTGCAATACTGTCTATACTAGATATCGTTGCCGTGGCTCCTGCCCCCGTTCCTGAAATAGAAACATTACCACCATCTGTGTATCCGCTTCCTCCATTTGTCACAACAAGGGCTGTTATTTCACCATTATTAACAGTAACCGTCGCCGTGGCTCCTGATCCCCCACCCCCTGAAATGCTAACCACCTCACCATCCGTATAATCAGCACCACCATTAGTAACATTCATACTGACAATGACGCCAGTAATTTCTGGCTCATAAGCTTTAACCATTTTAGGGTATTTGAAACTAACATAAACAGGTGTTCCAGGTGTGATTTCACCTGTTGTCACATCTTCTGAATCGGGTGTAAAACCAACTGATTTGATAAAATCAACGGTTGAAAGTGCGGCTTGTGCTTGTGCATCCACAATCGCACCCAGTGGCCCGCCAATCATACTATGAAAATCAATACTTGAAAGCTCTTGTCCTGGAGCATAGCTTGTAATAGCCATAATAATTCCCCTTATTTAAATTTAAGTCATCATACAGTTTAACCATTGGATAAAATTTACCCTATAGGTTTAGAGCGAAAGCACATTACATAAAAACACCATTCAGCCTCTGAGTCATTTCACAAAACATAAAATGATTACTTAATTCAGCAACAGAAGGAAATACTTAAGCAGTTAAGAACTGTACGTAGAGCATGATTGCACATCAAAGAATTTATTGCAACCCCTTAAACTTTAGGCAAAAAAAAGCACCGAAATAAAACGGTGCTAATCAACTTAGGGGTAATAAACTTTAAAACAACTCTTAAAAAGGCTTTGGGGAAAAACCTAACTTTAGATAAATAGGGGATTTATTTAAGTTGGTTCCAGTTTACGATGCTAAGCCGTATGGGTCAATTACCAAAGATTGAAGAAACCTTAAGACATAATTAAGAAAGCTCTCCTTAAGGAGCCTCTGATCAAATCCCTTAAAATTCTGTGGGTCTTCAAGTGGTTCTATTCAAGGCTTGGTTCGCAGAGAGGGGTTATTTCCCATAACGCAGAAGAGGACGGCTTGAAGATCCACCCTACAGGACTTAGCCATTTTATCGGCCTCCGCGTTAAATGACTTTGCAAGGTCTAGACATTGCTTTATCCATTTGCCTTGATGCCGACAAAATGGCGTTGTCAGAAATTAAGGGATTTGATCAGAGGCTCCTTAACACACTACCGTATCAAGATAATCCTGTAAACGTCTACCTTCAACAAGCTTGAATGACTGCTTTAATGGCTCAAGTGACGTCATTCGGTCCAAACGAAAGTGGCGAAAATCATCGCGTAATTCGCACCATGCCACCAATGTCCAGACTCGTCCCCAATAAAACAGCCCTAACGGTAAAACGGTTCGAGAGGATGATTGACCATCCTCTCGAACGTAATCATACAATACTTTATGTTGTGTTTTAATGGCAACCCGTAATACACCTAAATGTTTTTGGGTCATGGAATCCACATTAAAATCAGGTACAAAAAGCTCTGCTCGCTCCAGCTCTGGCCGTAATTTTTCTGGCAACATGTTTTCAATTTTACGAAGCGCTTGATGAGCTGATCGTGCTAAATTTTTATCGGTCCAAGCCTGAACCATTTTAGCTCCCAACATTAATGCGGCTAACTCCTCTTCATCAAACATCAAAGAGGGCAAATGAAACCCTTTCATTAAACGATAGCCAACCCCCGTTTCGGCTTCAATGGGTACGCCTGAAAGGGATAGGTCTTGAATATCCCGATAAATGGTTCGCACAGACACACCCAGCGCCTCCGATAACGTATACGCGGTAATCGCTTTGGATTTGTCTAACAATCCAACAATTTGAAACAGGCGATCGGCACGACGCATTTAAAATCGAATCCCTTGTGCTTGACATAAAAACTGCATAAAATCAGAAGTATCCAAAAAGTACTGAAATACGAGAGAGATAAGATTTTTCGAACACATTAGTCCTTATTAAAATAAGTGATTAACATCAAAACCGCCCCTTGAGGATCTTGAATCACCGTAAAACGCCCTACATTTGGAATATCTTGGGCTGGCGTTAAAATCTTCCCACCCAAATTTTCAACACGTTGTTGCATGCTGTCAACATCATCCACAGTGACATAGGCTCCCCAGCTTGGTGGCATTCCTTGTGCTTCAGACGGTGTTGCCATTATGCCTGCTACTTCAGTATCACCTGCTTTTGCCATGGTGTATTTTCCACAACTGGATTCCATATCGGTTAATTGCCAACCCAACAAGTCACCATAAAATATTTTCGCCCCCGCCACGTCGTTGGTCATCAATTCATTCCAGCTAAACGCACCGTGTAATTTCATTGCTTCTGTTGCACTCATTGTTACTCTCCTTGGTTTTAAAAAAGACCTTCAAAAAAGGTTTCAAAACAAGTGTACCGTAAGACTACTGACAACAGTATGTCAGTAGCGTATAAATATAACTTATTCTTTTTTAAACATCAGCAATGCAACACCGCTAATAACCAGAGTCATACCGATGGCATGAGCCTAGAGGGTCTGACCCTCCAATGATTTTATTATAACTCTGGGTTATTTCCTATTGGATCATGACTGGACTTGGTTTGAGTAATATCATTGAGGTTTTCGACCCACATACCAAGCGTAACGCTGTTTCAATTTGGGAGCATCCATCTCTTGATTTTCAGATACGAGCCACCCTTCGCCATACACCTCGGTGACCAAGCTTGGCCATACCTGGTTCAGCTCGCTTGAGTGTACATAAAAGCTTGGATTTTGAGGGGCATGTTCATGAGGGGGGGCTAAAAATGTTTGATAAAACAGTAAACCATTTGGTTTTAACGCTTGTTCAATACCTTCAAATAAATCACGATCTAAATAACGACTGATCACAATCACATCGTATTGTTGATAGGGCAAAATCATCTGCTCTAAATCGGTTAATAATGGCTCAATTGGCAACTGATTTAAATTTGCCCAGTTATTTAATAAGGTCAACGCGGTGTCTGAAATGTCCCATGCTTGGGTGTGCAAACCGCACTGTGCCATAAAACGAGCATTACCTCCCAAGCCACACGCCAGCTCTAATGCTTGACCATAAAAGGGCAGTAGATGACTGTGCTGTTTTAAGACATAGCAGGGGTTTGCACGACTTTGTAACGTGGCTGTCTGATATTTTTCATCCCACTTTTTGGCACGGTTATTCTTCATTTTTATTCCAGAAACCTCTCTTTATTTTCGCCAAAAGGCCGCTGTAAACAGCACTAATAAAGTGAAAATTTCCAGGCGTCCGAGCAACATCGCAAAGGTTAAAATCCATTTAACGGGGTCACTCATGGACTGAAAGTTGTCTGACACCTCACCCAATCCGGGGCCTAAATTATTCATCATCGCCGCAATGGAAGAAAAAGCTGTGACTTCATCCACCCCCAAGGCCATAATCGACAACATAAGCACCGCAAAGGTAAACACATACACCGCAAAAAATCCCCAAACGGCGGTCATCACTTTTTCAGGAATGGTTTTACCACTGAGCTTAACGGGCAAAATGGCATTGGGGTGTAATAATCCTTTAATCTCTCTCATGCCTTGCTTAAAGAGCAGAACAAAACGAATCATTTTCATCCCCCCTGCTGTTGACCCTGCACACCCTCCAATAAAGCTTAAAAAGATTAACATAAAGGGTAAAAAAGCAGGCCAAGCAGAAAAATCGGCATTGGCAAATCCTGTTGTCGTCGCGACCGAAACCGTTTGAAACACGCCATAACGCACCGCCTCTTCAAGTGTGGGGTACACCTGTTGATAATACAAATACAACGTAACGATTAGTATGCCTGCAAGCAAAATGCCTAAATACGCTTTAAATTCAGGGTCTCGGAAATAGGCAAAGCCGTTCATTTGCCTGAATGCACTGAAATGTAAGGCAAAATTGATGCCTGCTAAAAACATAAAAAAGATTGCTACCCCTTCAATGACTACACTGTCAAAGTATCCAATGCTGGCATCATGGGTTGAAAACCCGCCAATTGCCACGGTTGAAAAACTGTGACAAAAGGCATCAAACCAGCCCATTCCTGCCCACCAGTAGGCAATAGCACAAGTAAGTGTTAGCCCTGCATAGATATACCAAAGCGCTTTAGCGGTTTCAGAAATTCGAGGTGCTATTTTAGAGTCTTTAATTGGCCCAGGCGTTTCAGCACGATAAAGCTGCATTCCCCCAATACCTAGCATTGGTAAAATAGCAACGGCCAATACAATAATTCCCATACCACCCATCCACTGTAATTGTTGGCGGTACCATAAAATGGCATGAGGTAGCGAGTCTAAACCCGAAATCACTGTTGCTCCCGTCGTGGTAAGGCCTGAAAAAGATTCAAAAATGGCATCGGTTAAACTGAGTGGCCCCAGTTGTTCTAAAAAATAAAACGGCAATGCTCCTACAAAACCTAGTACTGTCCAAAACATGACCACAATTAAAAATCCATCTCGAATCTTTAAGTCTCGGGTATAATTTCGAACAGGATACCAGAGCAGTAGCCCTAGAATTGACACCCCTACTAACACTCTTAAAAACTCAATAAACGCCCCATCTTGATAAACAAAGGAAATGACGATAGGCGGCACAAGGCTTAAACTGAATAGCATTAACAGCAAACCCAGAACTTTTAAAATAATTTTAGAGTGCATCGGTTAAAACCAACTTTTTTTAATCTCAGGAGAAAACAGCGTTAGAACCTCCGTTGCACTACTGGGGTTAGAAACAAAAATAATGGCATGATCCTCCGCCTCAATCACCAGGTTACGGTGTGCAATAAACACCTCTCCATTCCGGATAAGGCAACCAATGGTAATGTCTTGAGGCCAAGAAATATCCCCAATTTTTTTACCGATAATATCCGAGCTGTTTTCACTGCCGTGGGCAATCACTTCCATCGCTTCAGCTGCACCACGCCGTAATGTTGCGACCTTAACCGTGTCTCCCTGACGCATGTAATGCAGTAAATGACTGGTTGTAATGCTATCAGCAGAAATCGCAATATCAATGCTGTTACGCTGAATCAATTCAACATACGACTGGTTATTGACCAGAGCAATCACACGCTTAACACCCAATTTTTTCGCTAACATGCCTGAAATAATATTGGCTTCATCATTATTGGTGACGGCAATAAACAGGTCAATTTCATCAATATTTTCTTCAAGCAATAAATCTTTATCTGACACGTCGCCATGAATAATAATGGTTTTATCTAAAATTTCGGCATTTTGTCTGGCCTGTTGAATACTGCGGTCAATTAATTTAACCTGATGATCTTTTTCCAGAGCCTGTGCCAAACTAAAACCGATATTTCCCCCCCCTCCAATCATAATATTACGGGAAGGACGTACTTTACGACGTCTTAAGTCAGAAACAATGGTTGAAATATGTTTCGATTGTGCCAAAAAAAACACCTCATCATCTGCCTTAATCACCACATCGGCTGTCGGCATAACAATTTCATTTTTGCGATAAATCGCAACAATACGGGTTTTAATATGTTCAGGAAGGTGCTGCTTAATCTCCCCTATTTTTTTATTCACCAATAAGCCATTTTCATCGGCTCGTACCGCGACCAGTCGAACTTTGCCTCCAGCAAAATCAATCACCTGCAATGAGCCTGAATACTCAATCAGCTGTAAAATATAGTCTTTTACCAAACTTTCTGGGCTGATTAACACATCAATGGGAACGCTACCCGCTGAGGCCTCTTTATCAAACAGTTCAGGGTGGTCTAAGTAGGATTTACTGCGAACACGAGCAATTTTAGTGGCCGTTTTATGCATAATATTTGCAATTTGACAAGCCAAAATATTCGTTTCATCTTCCTGTGTTGCGGCAATCAGCATGTCAGCCTCTTCCAATCCCGTTTGCCTTAAAATATCTGGGTGAGATGCATGCCCACAAATGGTGCGAATATCTAAACGATCTTGCAACCGTTGCAATCGTAACCGATCAATATCAACCACCGTAACATTATGGTTTTCATAAGCCAGTAATTCTGCGAGTGAAGAACCCACCTGCCCAGCACCTAAAATAACAATATTCATCGGTTTATGCTCTCATTAAACGGGGTTTTTAGGATCAATCCCTAAATTTTTAAGTTTACGGTACAAATTGGTACGATCAATCCCCGAACGTTTAGCCGTTTCGGAAACATTGCCTCCTGTTTCTCGTAACAGCTGACTTAAATACGATGCTTCCAGACGGTCTTTTGCCTCTTTTAATAAAACAGAGGTATCAATTTCAATGCTCTTTTCAGAGGGAGTACAAGTCTTCAACAAAACATTTTTAATTTCTTCATCACTGACTTCACCGCTGCCTAAAATCAACAAACGCTGAATTAAATTTTGCAACTCTTTTAAATTGCCTGGCCAACCATATTGACGCAATGCATTTTGTGCTGGCACCGAAAAATGTCGATATTCCAGCCCTTCACGCGTGACAAAATAATTCACAAAATAGTCCAATAATTCAGGAATATCTTCTGTGTGTTGACGCAAAGCAGGCAAATCAATTGGCATCACTTTTAGTCGTTGGTATAAATCTTCTCTAAAGTGACCATGCAATACCTCATGTTCTAATGCCCCTTTTGATAAGCCAATCACGCGTACATCCATCGCAATACTCTCTGCCATTTCACCGAGCTGGTAGCGTTGATGCTGAACCAGATCGGTTAAAATATTCTGGGCCTCATCGGACAATTGTTCCAAATTAGAAATAACCAGTGTGCCACTGTCCATCTCTCGCATCAAACTGTTTAACTTATCTCCTGATGCCTCTTGCACAGCACGATTAAAATCAATTGCTGAAATTTCTACATAAGAAAATGCTTTACGCAAACTGGTTTTATGTAAAGCTCTTGCAAGATGGCGCTTACCACTTCCCGACTCTCCTGTGATTAAAATAGGCATGGTGAATTTAGACAAGCGCTCAATGGTTTCTCGAAGCTGAACCATCACTTTACTCTTGCCTACCGGTAAAATTTGATCGGGTTGCTTTTGTTTTAACTGGCGATTTTCCTGATGCAACCGACTGTGTTCAAGTGCACGCTCAGCAGTCACAATCAATTTGGCTAATGACAGAGGTTTTTCCAAAAAATCATATGCCCCCAACTTAGTGGCTTCAATGGCTGTTTCAATGGTTCCATGCCCAGACATCATAACCACTTTTGCATGCTCAAGTACTTGCGCTTTTTGCATGTCTTTTAACAACGAAATACCATCAATATCTGGCATCCATACATCTAAAAAAATAACATCCGGTAACCGGTTTTTCCAGGCGACTTGTGCTTGAGCACCGTTGGCAGCCGTTTCGACTTGATACCCTTCTTCTTCAAAAATTTCTTGCATTAAATTTCGGATGTCTTTTTCATCATCCACAATCAATAGCTTACCTGGTTTCATTCATTAACCTTAGAGGAAATTATCGTATTTGAAAAAAGAGGAAGTTTAATTATAAAACAGGTCTCTGTCCCGGGTGAAGAATTCAATGAAATTTGTCCATGATGCTCCTCCACTATTTTACGAACAATGGCCAACCCTAACCCCGACCCTTTGGGTTTGTCCGTCGCATAAGGTTCAAAAATCCAGTTTTTGGCATCATCAGCAATGCCTGGGCCATTATCTGATACGGTAACCGTCAAGTACTCAAACTCATCACAACGTGTCGTAAGACGAATGTTAGGTAAAATGGTATTTTCTGTTGCTTCAATCGCATTTTTAATTAAATTATGAAATAACTGACGTAAACGTGCTTTGTCCGCTAACACAGGGGGACAATTTTTCATCAATTCTGTTGTAATCGACCAACGTGAGTTCACATCTTTATACATCAATGAAACATCCATAATCAACTGATTAATATCGGTCTCTTCTAACAACACATTAGGGGTATTGGCGTAATCTGAGAAGGCTTGAACCAATTTTTTCATGGTGCTAACCTGCTCAATAATCGTCTGCGTCATTCGCTCAAGTAACGCTTGGTCTTGTGCATAAAGCTTATCATGCAATTTAAAATTTAATCGTTCTGCTGAAAGCTGAATGGGCGTAAGCGGGTTTTTAATTTCATGTGCCAAACGGCGTGCAACATCACTCCAGGCTGCATTCATTTGCGCTTGAACTAACTCAGTTATGTCATCAATTACAATCACATAACCCCCTATTGTTTTATCCACACTGGGTAACGTAGAGCCATGAATCATCAATATTTTCTGTCCATACTGAGAGGAAAACTCATATTGAAAGTGCCACAAATTTTCACCCTGTTTTAGGGGGGGAGAAATTTGTGCAAAAAACTCACTGAGTTGTGCAGTCTCTTCATCCCGATATGACAAGTGTTCAAAGTGTTGACCAATATAATGCGAAAAATCGGTATCAAAAATCTGGTTCGCTGCATCATTACTGGTACGAATTCTTAAATTGATATCCAGCGTCAAAACACCACTTGTCAAGTGTTTAATAATTGCTTGCAAATACAGTTTTTGAACTTCTGTTTGCTGATGACCCAATTTAATTTCATTTCGGGCTTGAGAGATGCGTTGAATCATGTCATTAAACGATTGCGTTAAATCCCCAAATTCATCGTTTTCTTTCACGGGCATTTTAATACTGTAGTCCCCTTTTGAGACCGCACGTGTTCCCCGTGCCAAGGTTCGAATAGGCTTAGTAAAATTTTGTACCGCCTGGATGGTAAACAGTACTGCCGTCACCAACGTTAATAAAAATACCATCGACAAAATCAGTGTGAAACTGGTAATAAGAGGCCCTTTTAAATACGATAACTCTTTATATTGACCCGATGCCGCGGCCACAGATTCTGCAAGCGCGGTCATATTTGAGGGAATCGAAAAAATAACCTGCAATGCATACGTTCCCGAAAAATCCAAATCCGAAAATGGAATAATCACTCGAATAAACTGGTCATTCATGGTTAAGCCTGGACGAGTTTCAACTGCCGCGTAAGTTTTATTTTGGCGTATTTGTTGAAATAAGTGATCGGCAGGTGGTTCAGGTAGCTCGGCATTTGGGTCTTGCACACTGAAGGCAATCAGTTGTTGGTTAGAGTGATACAAAGCGACTTCTTGTGCGTCCAGTAAACTGCGTAATCGGTTCACCTCAATAACAGGCGATGTTGCAAGCAATAAACCTTTTTCATTAACGGTTGCCAAGGTCAATTTTAATCGATCTCGAGTATTGTTATCGAGTGTCATTCGCACCAGTGCCGAGGCATTTTCCAATGCTGTCTCCGTTTTAACATCAAACCACTGGTTAATACTTTGTTGAATAAACGTCAAAGAGAAATAAAAAATAATGGCTGTAGGAACCCCAATCATTAAGGTTGAGGCCAATGTTAAACGAATGGTAACCTTAATGCCTGGGATTTTTTTCTTAGACTGTGTTCGAAGATGCCAAATGGTTTTTAATAGCACAAACAAAATGACGCCAATTCCAGCAATAGTAAAAAACAGCAGTGATGAATAGGTCTCGGCAAAACTGGATGCATTTTGCAGAATTTGACTCATAATCACCAGTGAAATCAGCAGCACACTGGAGATTAACGTAAGCCAACCGTATTGCTTTAAAAAGTTCCAAAAACCCGAGTACATAAACTACATCCTGTTTTTTGGCATTTTAATTTCCCTCTCAACCCAACCACTGTCCAATTGCCAGTAAGGTTCAAACAAGGCATCAATTAAAAGCGGAGCAGGCAGTTTCCATTTGTCCAAAAACAATCGTACTTTAAAGCGATACGTTTTCCCAGAATGCAACTCAGACAAGTCGATAATCGGTAAGGCCTGTAATGTACCCAATGTTTGTAAAGCGGCTTCAAGCGTTTGAAAAGTTTGAAGTTTATGATTGCGGTGATTATGCAAGACATAGCGTCGATTAACCCCGGACGCATACAATTCGGTATGGTATTCAATGGACTGACGAACTCGATCAACTTGAGTACCCAATACGCGCCCCTCTTCCAATAACAAAATTTCGGTTTTAAAGAAGATATGAATTTCATGATGAATGGCTGACATAATAGCCTTGGAAAGTTTAAAATCAGCTACCGCATTTAAAGCCAGTTGTTGATTTTGAAACGTCTCTTTTACAGAGGAAAACTGAATAGCCTGACTGGCAAGACTTAAAGAAGAGTAACTCACAAGCATCCCACCCATTAACCACATTATTTTGATTAAGTTGAATACGCTTTTTATAAATTTCCCCCCCCCTATCAATGCCCTATCAAAAAAATAAAACCCATCAAACAGGGCAATTAGCCGTTGGCTTTTCATTATTGAATAAGCTCCTTAGCTCTCAGGTAATTTCTTTTCCAGTAAGCCATAAAAAAAACCATCCATGCCCTGTTTTCCAGGAAAAATTTGTCGTCCAAACCCAGTTTCACTTCCCCAAAAGACGTCTATTGGCACTCTTATCGCAGTGGGTTCTTGCGCTAAAAAAGAGGCCATTTGCAATGCATTTTCTTGTGGAAGTACTGAACACGTCGCATACAACAAACGCCCCCCTGGTTTTAACAATGGCCATAAGGCATTTAACATTTCTGACTGTAAAGCAACCAATGCGTCAATATCTTCTTCAGTACGGTGCCACTTTATATCAGGATGACGGCGTATAATGCCTGTCGCGGAACACGGAGCATCTAACAAAATTTTATCAAACAGTTGACCATCCCACCATGATTCTGGTTGAGAAGCATCCCCTACCTGATAGTCCGCATTCAACCCCAAACGATGTAAGTTTTCAGCCAAACGCTCTAATCGTTCAGGCTCTTTTTCCAGTGCAAAAACCTGTGCCTGATTATGAGAGTACTCAAGTAAATGCGTGGTTTTCCCTCCTGGAGCAGCACACGCATCCAGTAAACGCTCTCCCGCTTGAGGGGCTAATAAATAAGCGGCCTGTTGAGCTGCAGGATCTTGAACACTAAAGCCTCCTGAGTCATAAGTTGGCAAATTTGAAATATCCACACGTTGTTGCAAAACGATGCCTTGAGGGGCACAGGGATGACGCTCCGCAACAATGCTCTCTTGCATCAATTGTTGCAAAAAGGCATCACATGACTGCTGAAGCCTATTTACCCGTAATGTCACGGGGGCAATGAGATTATTCGCCGCCAAAATAGCTTCCCACTGATCGGGATAAGCTTTACGCAACACTCGCACCATCCACTGTGGATGGGCATAACGGTATGCGGGCTTTAAATCCACTTCTGTACAAATGCGCTCTTTATTTCTTAAAAAAGTGCGCAATACCCCATTAACCAGTCCCTTTGCCCACACTTTTTTCAGCTTGGACAATACCGCCACTGTTTCAGAAACAGCAGCGTGTTCTGGGGTATCCATATACAGGATTTGATATAATCCCAATAAAATAAGTTGATTAATATCTGCGTCTTTGGCTTTCAGTTTTTTTATTAATAAATGGGATCGAATGGCCTCTAAACGCACCTGCCAACGCAGTATGCCCAATACCATCTTTTGTGTAAAATTCCGTTCGCGACGTTCAGAAAATTGTGCCAAGCCTTCTGGCAAAACCTGACTTAATGAACGGCCTTGCTCAATTACCGTTAAGCACATTTTTAACGCAATAAAACGTGTATTTAACGAGTGAGGCTCTCTCTGTACCCCTTTCATAAAAAGTGTTGACCTAAAACGGGTCTGGATTGAGCAAACTCATAAGCCGACATCATTTTTTTACCCGCCGGTTGAACTTGTTGAATTAAAACAGGTTGTGAGCCTGTTCCAACAATCATGCCTGCTTTTTCCACTGCAAGCACTTCACCACATAAATTTCTCCCCCCCTGTTGTAAATACGACTGTAACTCTTCAGGTGTAAGTAACCTGGCCTGCCCAAGACGCAAGGAGGATTCTTGATAGTGTGTAAAGGCAATGGGCCAAGGGTTAAACGCTTGTATTTTGCGAACCAATGTCTCTGCCGAATCAGACCAACAAACTTCCGCTTCCGCTTTTGTCAATTTCTGAGCATACGTCGCAAGCTGTTCGTCTTGCTTAACAGAATGACGTTGCTTCGTTTGCAAATCCTGTAACGTTTCCATTAACGCCGATGCCCCTAATGTGCTTAAACGATCATGCAAACTGGCCGCTGTGTCCTCAGGAGTAATGGGAGTTGTTAATTTAGTTAGCATGTCGCCTGTATCCAAACCTACGTCCATCTGCATAATGGTCACGCCCGTTTGTCTATCACCCGCCTCAATCGCACGCTGAATGGGGGCGGCACCTCGCCAGCGTGGCAACAAAGAGGCATGAATGTTTAAGCATCCATAAACAGGGGAATCCAATATCACTTGAGGCAATAACAACCCATAAGCTACCACAATCATCACATCCGCATTCAAGGCCACAAGGGTTTGTTGTGCCTCGTCATCCTTTAGTGAACGTGGTTGAAATACAGGCAAGTCATATTTTTGGGCTAATTTTTTAACCGGACTGGCGGTTAGCTTTCGTCCTCGCCCTGCTGGTCGATCAGGCTGAGTATATACCGCTACCACATGGTGTTCCGAATCCAGCAATCTCTGTAAAGCTGATACAGAAAACTCAGGGGTTCCAGCAAAAATAATCTTTAAAGGCGTGTGTTTTGATGCCATAAAGTCAAGACTCTTTTTGATCCATCAATTTACGAAACTGCTGCAAGGCACGCGTGCGTTTAATGCCCGACAAGTGATCAATAAACATTTTGCCGTTCAGGTGATCAATTTCATGCTGAATACACACGGCTAAAAGCTCACTGGCTTCAACTTCAATATTGTTACCTTCACGATCCATACCACGCACCAAAATGTCACTAGGACGTTTAATGTTTGCATAAATTCCGGGCATGGAAAGGCATCCTTCCTCCCAGGTAATGGAGCCTGCACTTTGGATAATTTCAGGGTTCATTAACACCAGCGGATCATCTCCCTTTTCAGAAATATCCATGACAATCAAGCGCTGTTGCACGGCAACTTGTGGTGCTGCCAGACCAATACCTGGGGCATCATACATGGTGTACAACATCTCATCAATCAACTGATCCAAAGAGTCATTCATTTCAGGAATAGGCATGCAGACTTCTCTCAACCCAGCTTCAGGATAGAGAACAATATCAAGTTTTTCCATAATATTCGTTTAAGCTTCAGTTATACTTTATTTAATCAATTTCTACATTATAGCGAACTATGTCAAGTTTTTCTGATTTACCCTGCCTGCTGGCTTTTCATGTATGCCATACTTCCTTAAAGCAAGCTCTTGCCATCCAGAAACATTTTGGCTCTCTGCCTGAGGCGCTCTCAGCCAGCCAAAGTGACTGGTCTGCCAGCCGTATTTTGACCGAACGCCAATTGACCCTATTCTTTGCAAAAGAGCGCTCAAAACAAATTGAACAAGCGCTTAACTGGGGTGAGCAACCTGAACAAAACTGGCTTCCCTTTGGGGATACACGTTACCCCAAGTTGCTACAAAGCATTGAAGATGCGCCTCTTTTATTGTCAACTCGAGGCCACATTGGTTTGCTACAAGACCCTCAGCTGGCCATTGTTGGCAGTCGCCATGCCTCCAAACAAGGTTTTCAAATGGCAACGGATTTTGCCCAACACCTCTCTGCACAGGGGCTCACCATTACCAGCGGGCTGGCATTAGGCATTGATACCGCGGCACATCAAGGAGGCTTGCAAGGCATTGGCAAGACCGTAGCGGTGGTTGCCACAGGACTGGATCGTATTTACCCTGCGTCTAATCAGGCATTAGGGCGTCAAATCGCAGAAGAGGGGGTGATGGTTTCAGAATTTCCCTTGGGAACCAAACCGTTAGCCTATCACTTTCCTAAGCGCAATCGAATTATCAGTGGACTCAGTATTGGCACTCTAGTGGTAGAGGCGGCACTCAAAAGTGGCTCATTAATTACCGCAAAAATGGCGAATAATCAGGGAAGGGAGGTTTTTGCTGTCCCAGGCTCAATCCATAACCCACAGGCCAAAGGGTGCCATCAATTAATTAAACAAGGGGCGAAACTAGTAGAATCAGGACAGGATATTTTAGAGGAGCTCTCTTCACATCTGCAACCAATCTTAAGCCCTCAATCTCAAGACATGTTTCAAAACACACCACAACCCAACCTAAATTCTGCAAACACAACGCTTCCTGCCATCATTGAGCACATTGGATTTGATGCGACCAGCATGGATGAATTAGTGGTTTTAAGCAAATTACCCGTATATGACATTCAAAGCCAGCTCATGTTATTAGAACTGTCGGGAAATATTGAAGCCTTGTCAGCAGGGCGCTGGCGAAGAATTCGTTAAGAAATCTCTGATTAAGTCCCTTAAAGAAAAATACGTCCAATGGCGGTGCGGCCACAATCATCATATCGTAGCTCATCAAAGCTCAAACGATTAGCAATCATCACACCACGACCGTGGTTATCCATAACTCGATCCAGAGAAAAATCCAAATACGGTTTATAATCAAAACCTTTTCCAGAATCGGTAATACGAAATAACAGCTCCCCCTCTTTACGCTCAAAGTCAACCGTCACTAATTTATCTTTATTTTCTGGCAAAGCCTGACGCTTTCGAATTTCCTCATTCAAAAAATTTGAATCAATTAATTGTGTTTTTTCTTGATAAGAAATATTCAAATTGCCATGTTCAATGGCATTCATCATAAGCTCAAACAAGCCTATAACAGATTCTTTCGGTTTAGGAGTCATAAAAGCTAACACACAAGAAAGACTGCGTGCATCCTCCGTCGTCTTAATCTGAAAACGTGCCGATTGAAGTTGTTGATTAGGTATCGTTAAACTTCTCTCTATTTGATCAAAAGTACACTGATCACTAAACCCGTTAATACAAGCTTTTAAAACCGATAATAACAACGATTTGGTATACGGTTTAACAAGGTAAAAATAAACACCACTTTCCAGACTTTGCTGAATTTGTTCAGTATGTTCCAAATCCGTTTGAAAAATAACAGGAATAATTGAGTATTGATAATGCTTTTTAAGCCCTTTTAATAAAGACAAATTGGCCGCATAATGTTGGCTATTATCAAATAAATACGCACTATATAATGATGGAGAGCCCAATAAAATGCACTGCTTTGCTTGTTCTACACTGCTTACAAAAGTTAAGCGAACCGCTTGATCCTCAAGCATTTCACGCAAGGATTGTTCAGATTCAGAACTGAACCCAATGACTAATAATGAAATAAATTGCTCTGTAACATCATTTATTTTAGACACAAGCTACCTTTTTAAAAAAAGACTCTAAGTTCGGATTTGCTACCTGATGATTAAAAAGTACCGAACAAGAGGTTTTGTTACGATATCATCACAAATACAAATCGTTTATTTTTCTTTCTCAACTTCCACTACCAATATTAAGAAGCTCTTTATTTCATGCCAGTATCGAACAAAAATCTCAATAAAAAAGAAGAAACTATTTCTACCATTCTAATCTAAAATCAATCAAGTTAAGTACTATTTACCCAAAAATAAGTAGTTAATTTCACAAAGTTCCATTAAAAATAGAATTTTAAGCTAGAAATTGCATTAAGTGTTTGCAAAATAGCAAAAAATTTTGCACCCTAAAAAAGGCAAGTATAAATTATTGCTTTTTAACTCATCCTTTATAAATTAAAAATACACTAGAGCATCAAACACTATGACAAACTTGGTAATTGTGGAGTCTCCAGCAAAAGCTAAGACCATTGAAAAATATTTAGGTAAAGACTTTACCGTTTTATCAAGCTACGGGCATATTCGAGACATGCAGAAAAAAGGCATGGGAATTGACCTCGAAAATCGCTTTGAGCCAACCTATGAAATCTCACCAGATAAAAAGAAAACCGTTGCTGCTCTGAAAAAAGTTGCCAAAACGGCTGAGGCCGTATGGTTGGCAACGGATGAGGATCGCGAAGGTGAAGCGATTGCCTGGCATCTTGCTGAAGCACTGAAACTGGATATTAAAACCACCAAACGTATTGTCTTCCATGAAATCACCAAACAGGCGATTCAAGAAGCGGTTGCCGAACCCCGTACTGTCAATATGGATGTGGTCGATGCTCAACAAGCCCGTCGGGTACTGGACCGTATTGTTGGATTTGAACTTTCGCCTATTTTATGGAAAAAGATTCGTACAGGCCTTTCAGCAGGACGCGTGCAGTCCGTCGCCGTTCGTCTTATTGTGGAGCGCGAACAAGAAATCGATGCCTTTAAGGCCAATTTTGTGTTTCGAGTTCAAGGCGTACTCAATCTACTCGATCAACACCGTAAAACGGTTGGAAAACTGGATGTTAAACGTACCGCAACTTTTTCATCCGAAGAAGAGGCCACCGCTTTTTTAGAAACCGTTTCCCAAAGTCACTTATCGGTAATGTCTCTTGAAGAAAAGCCTGCTAAACGAAGCCCCAAACCCCCTTTTACCACCTCAACATTACAACAGGAAGCGGCCTCAAAACTGGGGTTCTCTGTTAAGCAGACCATGGTCATTGCACAACGCTTATATGAGGCAGGAAAAATCACTTATATGCGAACTGATTCGCTTAATTTATCTGAGTTGGCCATTGAGCAAGCTAAAAAAACCATCACCCAAGAATACGGCTCTGAATTCAGTGATGTCCGACGCTACAAAACCAAAAATGCCGATGCACAAGAGGCACATGAAGCGATTCGCCCAACCGACTTCACCATCAAGAATGTAACTGGTGAACGCAATGAACAGCGGTTATATCAATTAATTTGGCGTCGTGCCATTGCCTCACAAATGTCCGATGCAAAGCTCAAACGCACCACGGTAGACATTGGCATTGATTCTCTGCCCAATGACAAACTCAGTGCCAAAGGCGAAGTCGTTACCTTTGAAGGTTTTCTTAAAGTGTATGATTTTGGTACAAATGACGCGTCAGGACTTCTTCCTCCAATGACTGTTGGACAAGCTCTCAGTGTTGATAACCTGACCGCTCGCCAAAGCTTTAGTCGCCCTCCTGCCCGTTACAATGAGGCCAGCCTGGTTCGAACTCTCGAAGAGATGGGAATTGGTCGCCCATCTACTTATGCACCAACCATTGATACCATTCAACAACGTGGTTATGTTGTCAAGGAAGACCGTGAAGGCAAAGAGCGCACTTATCGCCAAATTCGGTTAGAGAATGCAACGGTATCCGCTGAAAGCCTAACCGAAATAGCAGGAAGTGAAAAAAACAAATTATTTCCGACAGACATTGCAGGTATTGTAACAAGCTTTTTAACCAAACATTTTGATGAAGTACTGGATTATCAATTTACGGCCAAAGTTGAAGAAAAGTTTGACATCATCGCTCAAGGGCAGTTGCAATGGCAAGACATGCTAGATGATTTTTATACTCAATTTCATCCCAAAGTAGAAGCGGCCGAAGAAGTCTCCCGAGAAGAAGCCGGCCAGTCTCGATTACTGGGCAATCACCCTGAAAATGGCAAGCCTATATTTGTAAAAATTGGACGTTTTGGCCCTTATGTTCAAGTAGGTGATGGAGAAAATGATGAAAAACCCACCTTTGCTAGCTTAATGCCTGGACAAAAAATGGATCTTCTTAAACTGGAGGATGCATTAGAATTGTTTAAGCTACCAAGAGAGGTCGGAGAGATGCCCGAATCTTTTACTGCGACGGCCATCGATGGCTCAGTATTTAAAGTTGAAAAAGGGCAAATGATTATTGCCAAACAAGGGCCTTTTGGTCCTTATTTGGAATATGGTGTTAAAAAATATTGCCCAATGAAAGGGTTTGATCCACTTAGCATTACACTAGACGAAGCCATTCATTTAATTGAAGCTAAAATTCAAGCCGATGCGGATAAAATTATTAAAACATTTTCTGGAACCGACATTAAGATTCTAAAAGGTCGTTGGGGGCCTTATATTACCGATGTTACTACAAAAAAGAATGCTAAAATCGCTAAAGATGAAGAGGCTCTGGCGTTAACTCTTGAGGAGTGCCAAAAGCGTTTAGACGAGGCTCCTGAACCTAAAAAACGTGGCCGGGCAGGCGCAAAAAAAACCACGACAAAGAAAGCATCCGCCAAAAAAACCTCTGTAAAAAAAGCAGCCGTAAAGAAAAAAGTGGCTAAAAAAGCAACGGTAAAAAAGCCAACATCCAAAAAAACAGTGGTTAAAAAGAAACCTAAATCATAACCATAGAGCTCAAAAGAAGCGCTGATTAAATCACTTGAATTCTGGGCAAACCAAATTTTAAGCATCAAGGGAATGCTTCGATAAAATAAGGGCTTCTTTATCGAATTTTTGCATTTTCTTAATCATTCCTTCGCGTTTTAAAGGTAAGCGTCCGGCCAAAGCCACCTATCCAACCCAAACCCATTCATTAAACTAACCCCCATCAACCAACATGGGAGTTAATAATGAAAAATAGAACACAACAAGAGTGGCAAGCGCTCTTCAAACAACAAACCGTAAGCCATTTATC
>WFPP01000028.1 GCA_015487495.1 Thiomicrorhabdus sp. | reverse complement strand
TTAAACAGCTTCAAGAACAAGGGCGGTTAAAGCGAGTGGAGTCTGATAAAACAGGGCACTGGGATCTGGGATTGTAAATGGTGTGCATATACCGTTTAAAAGCGTTTAAAACGAAGGGATGGAATAGAATTCGTTCGCGTTGCCTAGGAGCTTGTCCGAGAACTAGAACCGTAACGAAAATTACAGAAACGTTATAAGGCGAGCTTATCAAAAAAGGCGAATAGCACGGCTATTTAACGACTTTAATAAGCTCGGATTATGATGTTTATGGGATTTGCACTCGATTTTATTAAACAAAATTTAAAATAACAAAGGGGGGGGGGAAGAAAATTAGATTGATTTTTTTTCTCCCCCCCTCTACTATCTGATGAATTGAAAATAAGAGTAATTAAATGAGTCAAAAAAACATTCAAACCACCTGCCCTTATTGTGGCGTAGGGTGTGGCATGGAAGTTACTTCGCAAAAAGCGAATGAATCATCAAAATCGGGCATTGAATCCTATCAGGTAAAGGTGATTGGCGATGAGTCGCATCCTGCTAATTTTGGACGCTTGTGCGTAAAAGGATCGGCCGCAGGTGAAACCGTTGATTTTGAAGGGCGTATGCTCGCGCCTCAAGTGAATGGGGAAGTGGTCAGTTGGGATGTTGCGTTAGATACGGTTGCCGAAGGGTTTAAACGGGTGATTGACGAACACGGTTCCGATGCGGTGGCATTTTATGTGTCTGGACAGTTATTGACCGAAGATTACTACGTGGCCAATAAGCTTATGAAAGGCTTTATGGGATCGGCCAATATCGACACCAACTCTCGGCTTTGCATGGCTTCTGCTGTGGTGGGCTATAAACGTGCGTTTGGTTCAGACACCGTTCCTTGCTCTTACGAGGATTTAGAGCAAGCCGATTTGGTGATTTTAGTGGGGTCAAATACCGCTTGGGCACACCCAATTGTCTATCAGCGCATTGCGGCTGAGAAAAAGCGCCGTCCAGATTTAAAAGTGGTGGTGATTGACCCACGTAAAACCGCCACCTGTGATTTAGCTGATTTGCATTTGCCCTTAAAGCCAGGAAGCGATGCGGCACTCTTTAACGGTTTATTGGCGCACTTGGCACAAGCGAATGCGCTGGATAATGCCTTTATTGAACAGCATTCCGAAGGGTTTACCGAGGCCTTGGCGCAAGCCAATATGGCACAGGGTGACTTGGCTTCGGTCGCGCAACAGTGTGAGCTGGATAAAGCCGATTTACAGCAGTTTTTTGAGTGGGCAACGGTGCGCCATAAAATGGTGACGCTGTACTCTCAAGGGGTCAACCAATCGACTTCTGGCGTGGACAAATCCAATGCCATTATTAACTGTCACCTTGCCACCGGACGATTGGGTCAAGCGGGGATGGGGCCGTTTTCCATTACCGGACAACCCAATGCGATGGGGGGGCGAGAAGTGGGTGGTCTGGCCAATCAACTGGCGGCACACATGGATTTTAATCGTCCTGAAAACATAGATCGGGTAGCGCGTTTTTGGCAAGCAGAAAACATGGCAAGTCAAAATGGTTTAAAAGCCATTGAGATGTTTCAAGCCGTTGGCGAAGGCAAAATCAAAGCCATTTGGATTATCAACACCAACCCAGTGGTGTCGATGCCCGATGCCGATGCGGTTAAAAAAGCACTGGCAGGGTGTGACATGGTGGTGGTATCCGACTGCATGCAACACACTGACACCACCGACGTGGCCAATGTTTTATTGCCTGCATTAACATGGGGCGAAAACGGCGGAACGGTTACCAACTCCGACCGAACCGTCTCGCGTCAACGTCCTTTTATGAAAGGGCCTGAAAACGCGCGTTCTGATTGGTGGATGATATGTCAAGTGGCTCAAAAGATGGGGTTTACTTCGGCATTTAATTACCAAAATGAAGCGGAAATTTTTAAAGAACATGCGGCGTTATCTGGGTTTGAAAACAGTGGCACACGAGATTTTGATATTTCTCTCTATCAAACCATTTCGCAACAAGAGTACGACGATTTAGCGCCATTTCAATGGCCAATCAATGCTCAAAATCCACAAGGCACGGTTCGTATGTTTGGCGACCGAAAATTCTTTACCCCCAGTGGTAAAGCGCAGTTTATCGCCATTGCCCCTAAAGCGCCTGCTCAAGCGACCAGTAAAGCGTACCCTCTCATCTTGAATACAGGGCGAGTACGCGACCAATGGCACACCATGACTCGTACCGCCAAAACCCCCAAATTAATGGCGCACACCGATGAACCCTATGTGGCGATTCATCCAGAAGAGGCCAAAAAACAGGGGCTGAACTCGGGTGAATTAGCTTGTATTAGCAATGCATTAGGCAAGGTCATTGCACGTGTGGTATTGGATGAAGGACAACGTAAAGGCAGTGTCTTTGTACCCATGCACTGGACAGCGCAGTACGCCAGCCACGGGCGAGTGGATGTATTGGTTGCGGCACTGGCCGATCCTTTATCAGGGCAACCTGAATCTAAACACTGTCCGGTTAACATCGCACCTTACTCAGCCAAATGGCACGGTTTTATTTTAAGTCGTCAACCGATTGAAACCGAAGGCTTGGATTATTGGGTCAAAATCAAAGGCAAGCAGTTCTACCGTTATGAAATAGCGGGGGAACAGATGATGGAAGACCCTGCAACATGGACAGAAAGTCTGCTTGGTACGGATGGTGAGGTATTGGAATACCAAGACCTTCATGGCGGACGTTACCGAAAAGCCTTGATTAAAGACGGCGTGTTGCAGTCGGTACTGTTTATGGCTCCCAGCATCGAACTTCCTCCCAGAGCTTGGCTCGGCACCCTGTTTTCCGTATCCGAACTGGATGCCAAAACCCGTTTAAATGTATTGGCAGGGCAACTCTCTGGTGCAAAAGACGAAGGTAAAATGATCTGTTCCTGTTTTGGAGTTGGCTTAAACACCATTGTCGATGCCATTCACAAAGATAAACTCACCAGCGTAGACGCTATCGGAAAAGCACTCAAAGCTGGCACAAACTGCGGCTCTTGCTTACCTGAGTTGACGGAAATTTTGGCTACGGAGTTGAAATAGCAGGGGGGCAATCAGAGATGAATGCCCTTAAAATGAACTTTATAAAGGTGTAGTGAAAGCAATGACGGAAAAAAAGATTAAAACAGAGGCGGAACAACAGGTTGATCATGGATCGGCTGCGTTTGTTGCCCAGTATGCAGGTCGTGATATTCAAGCAGGTGTGATTACTGCCACAATGGCCATTCCATTGTCCATTGGGATTGCGATGATGTCGGATTATCCCATTCAAGTTGGTTTGGCAACGGTTGCGTTTGCCTCCTTTATTGGGTTTTTGTTTGCCTGGTTTCGTCCAGGTAACTTTATTGGTGCTCCAGGAATTGCGGCAGGACTCGCTCCCATTCTTGCTATGGGTGTTGCAACCTTTGGTATTGAAAACATGGCTTTTATTATTTTTATGACAGCCTCGTTTCAAGCACTGATATGGAAATTTAACTGGCAACGCTATCTCTTAATGGCGGTGCCGTCTTATTTAGTTGAAGGCTTGTTGGCAGGCATTGGATTAAAAATTGCACTTAAATTTTTACCCTTCCTCTGGATGTTGCCTGTTGGCGTTGCGGTGAGTGAGGAGTTTTGGCAAGACTCACGAATTCAAGTGATTATACTGTCGGTTATTGGTGCATTTTTATTTCTTGCACTGTTTAAAAAATTTAAAGACACCAAACCTGCACTACCTTACTTTGCACTGATTGTATTTGGTCTTGTTTCGGCTCAATTTATTGAGGTTAAAATGTTAATGGTAGAGGATGTTGGGTTGGAACTTAGGTTACCCATACCAGAGTTTGATTCGGTGTATTTATGGCTTTATGCGATTGCCTTCTCGTTCATGCTTGCGGTTGTGGATGTGATTGAACAGGTCATGAGTAATGCGGCCATTGAAAAAATTGACCCTTTAAAACGTCCCTGTAACTCAAATAACTCTTTATTATCTATTTGGGTTTCGAATATGGGATCGAGCTTCTTTGCTGGAATGACAAACCTTGATGGGTTGGCAAAGTCATCAACCAACCGTTTGGCAGGCGCATATACCAAGTTTTCGGTGCTTATTATCGGTTTATTGATTGCCTTTTTTGTGTTTAATGTCCAATATTTAGACCACCTGCCTTATTTTGCTCTGGCAATTATTATGACATTTGTTGGGATTAAGATGGTGCTTGGATTATTGCATGTGGCCACTTATGGCCCTTATGCACTTTTGCTTGCAACGGTTTGTGGTCTACTTGTCTTTTTAGTGGGTATTTTTGAAGGGCTGATTATCACACTGGTGATTCACGCGGTGATCAGTTACGTTATTTTTTCAAAAATTGAGCGTATGCCTGGTGGCACTATTGTAAGACAGTACTTTAAAAAGTTTAAAGATGAGGAACAAGAAATAAACTAAGCACCGTAATGGTGTAATAAAACGAATAAAACATAGAGGAGGGGGGGAAGAATTTCATGTTCTTCCTCCTTTTTTTATATAAGTATTCTAAAGGAAAAGGGTTCAGTGGATTATTTACCCATATTTGTGGATATTAAAAACCAACCTTGTTTGATTGTTGGGGGCGGCGCGGTGGCCGCACGTAAGGCAGATTTGTTTATTAAAGCAGGTGCGAAGGTAACGGTGGTGGCGCCTGAGCTAAAAACAGAGATGAAACATCATCTGGCGGAAGGGCTCATTACATGGCATCCAGCCGAGTTTTCGACTGCGGTTATGGAACGCTTAACAACACCTAAATACGTTATTTCGGCGACAGACGATCAGGCAGTCAATCAAGCGGTTTATCATTACTGCCAAGCGCATCACATTCCCGTTAACGTGGCCGATCAAACTGAGTATTGTGATTTTATTTTACCCGCGATTGTCGATCGTTCGCCCGTGACCATCGCCGTATCAACAGGCGGGCGCTCCCCCATTCTTGCTCGATTGATGAAAGCACGTTTAGAGTCGCTAATCCCAGCTGGGTTTGGTTCGTTGGCAGGGTTATTAGGGCGTTATCGCCAACAGGTCAAAAAAAGTCTGCCTTCGCCCGGTGCGCGTAAAGCGTTTTGGGAAACCTTACTGCAAAGTGCGTTTGTGGATAAGGCCGCGCAAGGGCGTTCGGAAGAGGCCGAATCCATTTTAAAAGCCCAGATAAAACAGGTAGAAATATCTGGCCAACCTTTACCAACAGGTGAAGTGTATTTGATTGGTGCTGGGCCGGGAGACCCCGATTTAATGACCTTTAAAGGCTTACGACTCTTGCAACAAGCGGATGTGATTTTATATGACCGTTTGGTGGCGCCTGAGATTGTTGAAATGGCACGCCGTGAAGCGGAGCGTATTTATGTGGGTAAAAAAGATAAAGCGCACTTGTTACCCCAAGGCGACATTAGCTTGTTAATGGTGAAACTGGCCAAAGAGGGCAAACGGGTGGCACGGTTAAAAGGCGGAGACCCCTATATCTTTGGCCGTGGAGCCGAAGAGGCCGAAGTGTTGGTCGCCAATAAGGTGCCATTTGAAGTGGTTCCAGGGATTACGGCAGCAGCAGGTTGTTCGGCCTATGCCGGCTTTCCGTTAACCCATCGTGAATTTTCACAGTCGGTCGCACTGATTACGGGTCATCAGCAAGAGGGGGCGAATGAAGTGGATTACGGTCGCTTGGCGCAATCGGGGGATACGATGGTCTTTTATATGGGGGTCAAAAATGCGCCTAAAATTCAACAAGGCTTATTGGCACATGGTTTATCCGCAGAGACTCCCGCCGCGATTATTGAAAAAGGCACAACCGCAAACCAGCGAGTGGTCATTACCTCACTTGCAGAGCTGTCTGAAACCATTGCAAGCAGCCATATTAAACCGCCAGCCCTTTTGGTGGTCGGCGAAGTCATTAACGTGCGGGAGAGATTGGTGAAATGAGTGAATCTACAATAGACGAAAAGCCCTTTCAATTTTATATTCAAACCATTGGGCGTGGGCAAAAACGTCGCCGAAGCTTAACACAAGCCGAAGCACGCGATGCCATGCGCTTGATTTTAGCGGGTAAGGTGTCTCAAATGCAGTTGGGGGCTTTTTTAATGTTAATTCGAGTACGAGAAGAGACCCCAGAAGAAGCCGCAGGATTTGTCGAAGCGATTCGTGAAAAAATTTCCCCCCCCTCTTGTTCAATCGATATTGATTGGGGTAGTTATGCAGGAAAACGTCGTCAACTGCCCTGGTTTATGTTGGCATTGACCTTATTGGCTCGTAAAGGCTATACCGTATTTTTACACGGTATTGTAGGGGGGGAGAAAAACCGTTTATACACACAAGAAGTGGCTCAATTACTGGCGTGGCCCATTGCCCGCTCTTTATCTCATGCAAAAGCCATTTTGGAAAAAACAGGTTATTGTTATGCGCCCGTTGAGCATTTTGCACCTGAGATTAAAACATTAATGAGTTACCGTGATGAACTGGGATTACGTTCGCCCATTCATACATTGGCGCGGATGTTAAACCCTTTTGAGGCACGTTTAAGTGTGCACGGGGTGTTTCATAAAGGCTATGACGACATACACCAACAAGCCGCCGCACGACTGAACGATCCAATGACAGCGGCTTTTTGTGGTGACAGTGGCGAGGCCGAAGTACGCCCAGATCGTAAAACCGAAATTAAAATGGTTGAAAACAACGCTGAATCCGCTACTGAAATGTGGTCTTTTTTCTTACCCAAAACCATCTTTAATTCCGATCCGACTGAAAAGTGTATGGATACCGACTCTTTAATGGCGGTATGGCAAGGAAAGGAACATAATGCATATGGTGAGGCTACGGTGGTTCAAACGCTTATATTGCCTTTAATGGCATTGGAAAACCTGACGTTGAAAGAGGCGACGGCATACGCACAGCAGTTATGGCGTGATCGTGCTTAAGTTGTAGAAGTTCAGGGACATTAATCATCTTCGTGTGCGGCGGTTTTATATCGCTCCACCCATTCAGGGTCAAATTCAATTTGGTTTAAGTCTAACCCCAGTTCGTTCATTTTTTTTTCTACCTCTTTACGTTCGGCCACAATCTCGATTAGAGCTGTTGTATTGGCTTCGAGTTTATGCATTTGTTCTAGGCCTAAATGGTAAAAACGCATAATTTTTAAAGCATGAGGGTCGCCTTGTTTGGCTGCCGCTTGTACTTTTTTGTGTACGTTGGTGATGTGCATTAAACTGCGTTTTAAGCGCCAAGCATAAACAGAGGCTTGCATCCACGGTTTATCGGCAAAAAAGGTTTTTACAATATAGGCGGTGACCATTAAGCCTATAAAGGCACCGATAAAACTTAATACGAGTTTGTTATTGGAGTATTCACCTAGCAGTTCGACAGTGAGTTGTGCGAAACCAAATCCAATCACGATAAACATAGCAATGATAATGAGGGTTGCATTACGTGTTTTTTTACGATACAGAACGGGATCAATCGACTCAATTTTAAACATGCTATCAGACTCCTTGAATTAAGTGGTGAGCATTTTACCTTAAAATAAGTCTGTTAATGAGAGATTAATGGGAGACAATTTGACACAATTGTTTGCCTGCTTCAGCCAGTTCACCGTTATTGCTGAGTGTAATTAAATTTGGATGGGTTAGAGCTTCAAACTCTGTTGCACGTTGCAAGCGCTCCTGAATTTGTTCGGCATTTTCCCGGCCACGCTTTTCAAGTCGAATTTGTAATTTATCTAAAGAAACGGTGATTAAAACGGGGCGAATTTCTGGAAAAATAGCCGATGCCTTTTCTAAATAGCCGCGAGAGCCGTTAATGACCACATTTAATCCAAGTGATAACCAGTATGTGACCTCTTGTCCAATGCCATAATGCAGCTTATGGCTTTGCCAGTGAAATAAAAAACAGCCATATTTCTGACGGGTTAAAAATTCTTCAACACTTAAGTGAATGTGATTTTCACCTGTTAATTCAACGGCACGGGTAATATAACGATGTGCTATCAAAACAGGTTTTTGTTCCAGTTTTGAGCGTGCATAATTTAATAAACTGTCTTTTCCCACCCCTGAAGCACCAATTAAGTAATAAAGTTTTCCAGGTGATTTTTTCGGGTTTGTTTGCATTGTTTTTTCCTTTATTCAGCGTGTACTTCAACACCACTGTCGAGTGCTGCGGCTTCTTTGGCAAACACAAAATCCGCCTCAAATTCGGCATAAATGGTGTAAAGTGCTTCTCCTTGTACGACTCGGTCGCCGACTTTTTTATGAATAAAAAGTCCTGAAGCTTTGTCAATGGGTGCGCCGGCCAGCCGAGCAATGTGTGCAACAATAAAATTATTAATGGCCGTGACGGTGCCTGTTTTAGGGGCGGGTACATCGTAAGTGAGTGTGCCAAATGTGAGTGGGTTTGGGTTACGACCTTGAGCGTCAATAATCGCGTTAAATTTTTCCAAAGCCCGGCCAGATTCTAAAATATCCCTGGCAATGGCATACCCTTGGCCGGCTCGGACTTTGGCATCAAACTCAATAATACGGCCAGACAGTTGTAAGGCCTTTTCTCGTAGATGTTGTGAGGCATTTGGGGTGTTTTCTAATACATTCATAATGTCGCGAGCTTCCAGGTTTGGCCCCACCCCTGAACCAATGGGTTGCTTGCCGTCGGTCATAATGACTTCAAGGTGTAGCCCCAGACTGTCACCTACGTATTCAAACAGTTTACGCAATTTTGTGGCTTTACTGTAGCTGTGCATTTTGGCGGTTGGCCCCACGGGAATATCGATAATAAGATGGGTGACACCAGCGGCGACTTTTTTGGAGAGAATGGAAGCCACCATTTGGCCGGGAGAATCCATAGACAAGGGGCGTTCAACGGTAATGAGTATGTCGTCCACGGGAGCCAATTTAGCTGTTCCACCCCAAGCCAGACAGCCACCGTGTTTTTTAACAATCTTTTTCAGTTCGGAGATGTCTAATTCAACCTTGGCAAGTGCTTCCATCGTGTCGGCTGATCCAGCAGGGGAGGTGATGGCACGGCTAGAGGTTTTGGGCATTAAGAGGCCATAGGTTGCAACAATAGGCATAATTAACATACTGGTACGATTACCTGGGATGCCACCAATACAGTGTTTGTCGGCCACCATTGAACCATTCCAGTCAATGCGTTGTCCTGTGTTAATCATGGCCTGGGTTAGGTAAAGCACTTCATCACGATCCATTTCAGATTCGGCACAGCCCACCAAATAGGCCGTAATTTCAATTTTAGAATAGCGGTTGGCGTTGATGTCTTGAATGATTTCAAGGTATTCGGGGTATTCCAAACGGTCGCCTGAAATTTTTCGGTGTACATAAGAGAGCGATTGAGGCTGGGTGGCATGGCGCACTTTCACCAGTGTGCCTTCTGGCTGATTAAATTGTTTGAAGACCTGTTCACTTAATCCGATTTCACCAGGTGCAATAATGCATTTACCATCTGCTACATTTAATGTGGCAAACACTTGAGCGTGGGCAGTTTGTGTGTCGGTGCTTTCGGTATACACTTCAATTTTATTCAGTGCCTGAAATCCCTGGCTCTGATAAATATCGCAGTCCCGGTGTAGATAGGCAACGTTTTCTTTGTAGGTATCAATGGCAATGGGTTTTAATTTAAGGGCGTTCATAGTGTGTGTTCCCTTTTTTTAGAGTCATGGGGGTCAGTGGAGGATGGGCGTTGGTACACTTGATGAGGGTGCCATTTCTTCTTCCTGAATGTCAATATCGTAGTAAGCGCGGCAGGCCTCTAGTACATTTGCCCGGCAGGCGTTACTAAACAGGTTTTTAGCGGTTAATTGGCTTTTTTCAACCTCAATACCGTGTAAGTAAAAGTTACCCAGTGCAAAATGGGCGGTGGGTGAATTTTCATCCACCGCTTCTCTTAATAGCTTAATGGCCAAGGCATTGTCTTGTGATACAAGTTTTCCTTCAGAGTACACTTGAGCCAACAGGACTTTTGCATCTAGGTTTCCTGCCACCACTGCGCGTTTTAACCAGTCTAAACTTTCGTTAATGTCGGTGGTTACCCCCAAGCCTTCGGAGTAGATAATAGCCAGTCGGAACATGGCAATGTTATCCCCCCGTTCGGCGGCTTTTTTAAACCAGTACAAGGCTTTTTTATGATTTTGTTGGGTGCCAAGTCCATCGGCGTAAAATACGCCAGTGTTGTACATGGTTTCAGAGTAGACCGGATCAGTGAGTTTTAAGTGAACGGCTAAACGTGCCAAACGTCTGTGCCAGTAAAAAGATTGTTGAAAGTTGGTTAACTCCGGGTCAATGTGTCCAGCGTATAAACGCCCCATTTGTAATTGAGCTTCAGGATCGTCTTTTAAGGCTTTGATGCACAGTTGTTTTAGATTGCCCGTTAAGTCTTTTTTGCATTGGTTGGGATTGATGTTTTCTGCGAAAGCAACAGGGGTTATTGCCATCAACAATGTGGCATAAACGAAACAGGTAATGGGCAGACGGTGTAAATTTGTCAACATGGTTAGTCAGTACTTCTTTTTAAAATGTTTAAAATTAGATTAAATATACCGTTAGCGACTTTAAAAGACAATCTATTTGAATCGCTCAAATGTTTACATAAAAACACGAATCCAGCACTGTCCTTTAAAAAATGGATTGTTTGAAAATGCTCTTCACAAGCCTGTGAGTGTGGTTATGTATTTAAAAACCCTACATATTCCAAGTGGTTACACTGTTTGTGGTTATACTGTTTTTATATTGCTATGTATATTTTGCTATGTAAGGGGAAAAAATAGATTGTTTTGCAATTTAGCGTAATCCTTTTATAATGGAGGCAGTTTTGTCGGAGTGCCTTTAGGCTGAGATCGCGTAAGCGGGATCCGTAGAACCTGATCTGGTTAATGCCAGCGAAGGGAACAATCAGATATCTTCTACGATTCACTTTGAGTCGCATCTGTTTTCTACATTGTCTTTAGAGCTTCGCCCATTTTATATTGTTATTTAAAAAGGCCAAGCCATGAACCAAACCACTGAACGTAAAACCACAGACCGTCGTGAAAGACGTGCTGCTGCCGAAGCATTTATTAAAAATGTATCGGGTCAATCGTTTCCAAATTCTAAAAAAATCTATGTAGAGGGTAAGTTACACCCGATTAAAGTGGGAATGCGCCAAATTGCCACCAGTGATACTTATATCAGCGGTGAAGGCGATCATATCGTGACGGAGCCGAACGAGCCGATTAATGTGTATGATACTTCAGGGCCGTATACCGATCCCAGTATTGAAGTGGATGTTTACAAAGGCTTACCCAAGCTAAGAGAAGCATGGATTGAAGCACGTAATGACACCGAGCAACTGGATTCTGTGACCTCTGTCTTTACCCAAGAGCGTTTAGCGAATGAAGGATTAGAGCACATTCGTTTTGATAATTTGCCAACGGTTCGCCGTGCCAAAGCGGGCAAAAATGTCACGCAAATGCACTACGCTCGTCAAGGCATTATCACACCAGAGATGGAATACATTGCCATTCGTGAAAACATGAAACGCGCCGAGATGGCAGACGAAGTGTTAAAACTGCAACACGAAGGCCAATCGTTTGGTGCCTCGATTCCTAAAGAGATTACTCCTGAATTTGTACGTGACGAAGTGGCGCGTGGACGAGCGATTATTCCGTGTAACATCAATCACCCAGAACTGGAACCGATGATTATTGGCCGTAACTTTTTAATAAAAGTAAACGCCAATATTGGTAACTCCTCCGTAGGTTCATCCATTCCTGAAGAAGTTGAAAAGTTGGTTTGGTCAACAAAATGGGGAGCGGATACCGTTATGGATCTCTCAACGGGTCGTAACATTCACGAAACCCGCGAATGGATTATGCGTAACTCGCCTGTTCCAATTGGTACTGTGCCAATCTATCAAGCTTTAGAAAAAGTAAACGGCATTGCCGAAGACTTAACGTGGGAAATTTTTAGAGACACCTTAATTGAACAAGCCGAGCAGGGGGTGGATTACTTCACCATTCATGCGGGTGTGTTATTGCGCTATGTGCCAATGACTGCCAAGCGTTTAACGGGCATTGTGTCGCGTGGTGGGTCTATTATGGCCAAATGGTGTTTGGCGCATCATCAAGAAAACTTCTTGTACACGCACTTTGAAGACATTTGTGAAATCATGAAAGCCTATGACGTCA
>WFPP01000027.1 GCA_015487495.1 Thiomicrorhabdus sp. | reverse complement strand
TCAGCCATGCTTGCGGCGCTGAAAACAGTTCTTCAATTGTTTGGCGTTGCCCAAGATACCAAGAGTCCCGAATGGCTTTGCGTTTATCCACGGGTAAAAAGGCTAAGAAATAATCTTCCCCTTCCATTCGTAAAAAATCCATATAAATTCGGGTACTCAATTGGTGACTGATATTGCCATAGACATTAAAGCCCGCAACCAATAAATAGTGGATACGCTCAAACAGTGGGTAGTCAATAATCCAGGCGGTTTCAGGTGCATCGCCCACCAAACCATACGAAACCGACGCACTGTCAAAATGCCGAAACACGGTTAAAGCCGCATTGGGATTATGGCCATCACCATCCCAAATTGTATCAATGGCATGATCCAGCTGGTGTACCCCTATGGTCTTAAACCAAGCCTGTTTTTGCTCCATATACTGCTTTAAGCCTTTCCAATACTCCGTCCAAATTCGTAATAACTCTAAATGACTGTTATTATCCGCTGGCACTTGCAAAACATCGGCCATTCTTCCCAAAAACTGCGGACTGTTTGTTATAAAAGGTTTATCTGGATCAAAAAAGACCAACCAAAAACGATCCTCAATCACATCCAAAGCCACCTGACCTCGACAAACGGGCCCTTTTACAAAGCCTTGAATAAAAAAATAAGCATCGTCCAATAAAAAACGATAACGCGCTTTTACAGGAATATCTTCAAAGGTTTTAAACGGATTGGCAGAGCGTTTTGGTTCATACGTTGGTCGTTGCGAGACCTCATAATCGTCTGTAAAAAACAGGGTTTGATAACGCTGCATTCGTTGAGGTGAGAGTTTATAAACAAGATGACTTTTAACCACAATCGTCGGATGGTATTTAATAAAACGATAGTAAAATGGGGTATCTGGATTGCTTGTAGGCGCATCATACGGCTTTATGGTTGCAATCTCATTAACGGGTTGACCAGGTGGCGTGCTGGAACGAACCAAACGAAAAAATTCTCGCGGTTCTGTCTCAGAAAACTGAATGTGTGCATGAAATAAATGTTCATACAAATAACGGCTCACCAAACGATGTTTATTAGACGTTTGATTCAAAAACGTTTCCCAGTTTTTAATTTGAGATAACGCTTTGGCTGAAGGTTGAGGCAGAGCTGGTGTCACTGCGCCTTGAGCCAACCAGGAAACCAATGTTTGATAAGACTTATCTGATAAATTGGGCATGCCATAAGGCATTCCCCAAGAGGGGTGTTCTTCAGAGAATTCCTCAACAGTATCGATGGTTGCACAACTTTGCTCCCGATTTAATGCCAGCGTAACACTTTCTGGCAATATCCCCCCTTGAGGCTGAGGGTACTGTTTTTTTAAATTCAATAAATGGTATAAAACCGAATTTCTAAGATTATTTTCAGGCGTACTTTCTTCCTCATTCAAGACAGAAGTAAACCCTCTCTCTCGCCACCCTTCCGTTGTTTTTTCATCAATAAATAAACGCGTTGGCGCCATATTAACCAAACGCTTTCTATCATAAATGCGCTCTTCACTTGCCCCTCTCATCAACCCTTCTGGAGAGGACAGTTTTAATTGGCAAGGTGCATCATAACAACCATGACACACCACACAACGGCGTTCCAAAACGGGTCTGACCTGCTCATCAAAAATCACTGCCCCCCCTCTTTCTGACCATAAAAGAGCCTGTTCAAGATTGTATTCAAAATGATCCGAAGAAGATGGGACTTTAAAGGTAAAAAACAAGGTGGCGAACAGCACACCCATAATAAAAATCCAATAATGAATTCGCCATCCTTTAAATCGAGTTCCCATCACCGATCCTTCCCCTTGTTCGTATTCAAATTCTTATTCAAACGGTTTTCACAAAAAAGTTCCCCCCTATTAGAAACTTACTTAGAAGCTTACTTATAGGTCTTTTCCAGCTTAACAGAAGCAACCATTTCTGTCGCTCTTCATACAATTATGACTCTTTTTTTAAAAAAAACACCTAAATTTACTTGAAAAAAATACGAATGTTCTTAGTTATAAACTGTAACCCAATTAAACATAATGCATATTTTTAAAAGGAGATAAATAATGAATTTAGCTGTTTGGGATCCTTTCCGTGAAATGGAAGAACTATTAGAACGATATGGCAAATCGTCCAGAAAAGCATTAACCAAAGCCGACGATAAAAGCTTTGAAATCAATGACTGGACACCCGTTGTTGATATTTACGAAACGGAAGACAACTTCATGGTCAAAGCCGAATTACCTGGCGTTAAAAAAGAAGATGTGTCCGTCAATATTGAAAACGGCCTGCTAACCATTAAAGGTGAAAAAAAGAGCGAAACTGAAGATAAAAAGCACCATCGTGTTGAATGCACTTATGGCACCTTTATTCGAAGCTTTACGCTCCCACAATCCATCTCAGAAGAGAAGATTGAAGCCGAATATAAAAATGGCGTTTTGCATCTAACCCTACCCAAGGCAGAAGAAGCAAAACCAAATCAAATTGAAGTCAAAATTAAATAAAACGGTTATGAACAACTCAATACTTCGATCAAGTCTCGGAGTATTGAGTTAAAGCCGTCACGTAATTACATAATCACAATAGATAAAATAGGTAATCTTATTATGAAACCACTAAAACACTATTCTTCAGCCAGCTTATTGGCTCTTATGCTTTTAGCTACGAATCCAAGCTATGCACAAGAAAATAAACCAACTGCAACCCCACAAATCCACTCAGAAACCACACAGTCGGTGCAACCTGGCATTAATCAAACGGTTCATGATAAAATGGCTAAAAAGCAATCTGAAGTATTTCAAGAAGCCATTGATGCCATCGCAGAAACACATACTGCATTGGCGGCATTATCAACTCAAAAACCCAATACTCAAAAGGCATTACAAGCTCTGGAAAAAGCCACTGGCAAGCTGGAAATCATTCTGGCCCGTACACCAGATCTGATGTTTGCACCCGTCGATATTTCGATTAAAACCCACGATTTGCTTGCCTCTCCAAATGCCATAAAAGCACTTATTTACGATGCAGAAAAGCATTTAGATGATGGCGAAGTGCAAAAAGCACGTGTGATTTTGGCCAATCTTGTCAGTGAAATAGAGATCAGTACCACGGCTTTGCCATTAGCCACCTATCCTGCTGCGACTAAAACCGCCGCTGCATTTATTGAAGATGGTAATATTGAGGAAGCAAAATCCGTTTTACAAACTCAATTAGATACGCTGGTTGTTAGCAAGGAAATCATACCTCTTCCCATTTTAAGAGCGGTTCTGTTGCTGGAAAAAGCGGATGTTTTGGTTCAAAAAAATCAACGAAATGAAGCCGAAAACAGCAAACTTGCAATGCTCTTTGATGCGGCGAGAACCCAGCTTAAAATGGCAAAACTTCTTGGGTATGGACAACAAGAAACCTATCAGGCAATTCATCAAAAAATAGACGAGCTTGAAGCCAAAAGTGCCGAAGGTAAAAGTGGCCAAGGCTGGTTTGAGACCTTAAAACAAAGCATGCTTGAACTGTTTTAAAAAAAACAGCAAGCTTAAGGAACCTCTGATTAAGTCCCAATCAACATTTTCGTCATTTTATTAATCAATGACTTACATGCTTGTTTCTAATGAAAAATGGACTTATTCAGAGCCTCCTTAAGCAAGGTACAATAACAGTATAAAAGAACAATTTAACACCCTTTTTTGTTACCAAAAGAGGGTGTTTTTCCCTTCAGTCACCACAAAATAGAGCAAATACCCTCCATACATAACCAACATCACAATGCTCATTAACGTAATGGGTCTTAACCCTTTTTGCTCAATCACAATGCCTTGTTGTGCCAGCTTTCGCTGTCTTAATTTTTGCTTAATCAACCAGTAAAAAAACACAATCAAAATAAGAAGGCTAAGATATTTTATCAAGGAAAAAACCCATATTTAATTTTTCAAAAATGAACATACCATATAAAACACCTATCTGTTTACTCATAATTTATGCCTTGCAAACTCATTTTATGCAAGAAGTTTACGAACGATTTCAAGGTCTTCCTGAGTATCCACACCCACCCCGGCATCACAAAATGCATCCAATACCAAAATAGAATCGCCATGCCAAAGTACCCTCAATTGCTCTAACTTTTCAACCTGTTCTAAATCACATTCAGGCCATGCAACATACTGTTTTACAAATCCCGCCCGATAGGCATATAACCCAATATGGCGTTTGTATGCCCAATTTTCAGGCAATGTTTTTGATTCCTTTAAAAAAGTATCTCGAGACCACGGTAAAGGCGCTCGACTAAAATTAATGGCCAGATTATTTAAATTACGGCTAACTTTAACTGCATGAGGGTCAAAAACCGTCTCCACACTGTCAATCGATTCGCATAAGGTAGCCATCGAAATAAATTCATTGGCTTGTAACCCTTCTGCCACTTGATGAATCAGTTCAGGAGGCAACATAGGCTCATCCCCCTGAACATTCACAATAATATCCGTGTCTAGCAAACCGGTTTTTTCAATGACCTCAGCAATGCGTTCAGTGCCCGATTGATGGTGGCTTCCCGTTAAACACACCTCTGCACCAAAGGCTTGACACACAGTTTGAACCTCAAGCGATTCAGTGGCAATAATAATGCGTTCTGCCCCTGATTTTTGGGTTTGTTTCCAGGTCCATTCAATCATGGGGTAACCATTAATCTCCTTTAATGGCTTGCCGGGTAAGCGGCTGGATTCAAAACGAGCAGGAATGATTACGATAAACGACATAAGCGATTCTTTTATTTTTGCTTGCGGTATTGTTCGGTTTCTTCAGCACTGAGTGCGCGGGCTTCATCTTCTAATAAAACAGGAATGCCATCTCGCACAGGGTAAGCTAAATGCGCTGCTGTTGAAATTAATTCTTGGTTTTTTTTATCGTAAATCAATTTGGTTTTGCTCACGGGGCAAACTAAAATATCAAGTAATTTAGGATCCATGTTATCAGTTGCTCTTTGGTTTTGTAATGACTTAACAAATTCATTACGGGGTTAAACGTGCTAATACATGTGTTAACAAGTCAGAGTCACATTGCGGTTGAACTTCCAAATACCACCAATTATGTTTATGGTGCTGTTTGGCTAATGCCATGCATTTTACCGCATCTTTCTCGGTCATAAGTAATCGTTTTTGGGTATCAAGGGCTTGAAAATCTGACCATGTAAACTGATGATGATCTGCAAATGGGATTTCAATTACCTGAAAACCAAGCATTTTCAACGTGTTAAAAAACCGCTTGGGGTATCCAATACCGGCAACAGCATACACACTCTCCTTTAAAAAAGGGCTTAAAAATTTTCCCCCCCTATCCAGGGTCACTTCAATCACGTTATCAGGATTCATAACCTGACGTAAACGCACGGGCACAAGTTGCATTCGGCTATGATGCACTGCCGCAAACTGACTTAACGGAAAATCGGCCTGTGGTAACAAACCATTCCAAACGCAAGCATCCACCTGATTCAATCGAGCAACAGGTTCTCTTAATGGCCCCGCAGGCAAACACAAACCATTGCCTATTTGACGTTGAGCATCCATCAATACTATTTCAATATCACGTGCCAAAGCATAATGTTGCAACCCGTCATCGCTAATAATCACATCCAAATCCGCTTTCTGGTTAAGTTGCTGAATGGCTTGGGGCCGATTGGGAGAAACAGAAATGGCACACCCTAATTGCTTTGCCAACAAAACAGGTTCATCTCCCACCCATTTAGGTTCACTGTCTACAGTGACCCATTGTGGCCAGGTATTTGCCTTCCCGCCATAACCACGACTAATAATGCCCACCCTGAAACCTTGAGCCTGCAACTGTTTCGTTAACCAAATAATAAAAGGGGTTTTACCACTGCCTCCTACCACCAAGTTGCCCACTACAATCACCTTGGCAAAAGTTTGTGGCTCAGGCGGTTGTTGATTAAATCGAGTTAAACGTCGCGAAGCTTCCCAACAAACCAGTTTGGACAATGGACGTAAAAGCCTCGTTTTCCAGTTAAATTCCATCCAAAAATTGGGCCAGCTCATTGAAAAAATCGTCCTTTTTGAGACTCTAAACAGCGATGATGATACCATTTACGCCGACGTTTGCGACTCTCTTCTATCAATTTTATACCTTGTTGATTTAAGTCAAAACGTATTCCTCCCGAACAAGCGGTATTCCACCAACGGATTGGAAAGACATTTTTATCCATACTCACCTGCTGAATGCGCTGTAATACAAGCGTGCTTGGAAAATGAAAACGATTTAAATAACCCGAAGAGAAAACAATGCCGCCTGGAGAAAGCGTCCGCAACCAGTCCAAAGAGGTCGAGGTTTTACTGCCATGATGGCCTGCCACCAATAAATCCACATTTAAGGATTCCGCTTTTAAGTGTTGCAATAACAACGCCTCCCCTTTTTGACTCAAATCCCCCGTTATCATCACACTTGCATGCGCTGTACTCACTTTTAAGACACAAGACAAGTCATTATCCGAAGTCAATTTGCTTCCTATCCATTTTGGACTGGGCGATAACATTTCAAATAACACACCATCCCATTGCCACTGTTGTCCTGCCTGACACAATGAAAACATTGGTTCAATATAAGTATTCCGACCCGAATGAATGGCACGATTATGGTTCTGAATGCGTTGGTTTAAAATAACAGGTTGGCCACTCACCGCCTGCACAATGGTTTTATTTTCCAATAACCGAATTAACCCACCAGCATGATCTAAATCAGAATGACTCACCACCAACAGATCCACTTTCGACCATCCTCGTGCTTTTAAATAGGGCAATATTGCCAGTTTGGCGCCATCCATATTTTGACCCCACTTTGCCCCCAAGTCATACACGACAACATGGTTTTGCGTTTCAATCAACACCGCCAGCCCCTGACCAACATCCAATACCGTCAACTGCGCTTGCAAGAAGTTGGGGCGTTCGGGTGTGTAAAAGGCCAGACTCACCACAGACAAAAACACCCCAAATAACGTCACACTTCTTTTAACCATACTGCGTTGCTTTAATCCCCAAAAGAGCACGGCATACAAACCAATCAGCACAACAATGGAAATATCAGCAAACGTTACGTGGTTAAATGGCAGCTGATTCACCCACTGCAAATAGCGCCAAAACTCAGACCAGACACCATCTAAAACAGAGACCATCCATTGTGCCAAATCAACCGAAAACAGCCCTGCAACAGCGGTTAAAAACAACCAGGGCAAGCCCAGTAAACTAATAAAAGGAACCGCCACCAAATTGGCAATAAAACTGTAAACAGGCACACTGTTAAAAGCCCAGAATAAAAAAGGAGCCAACCCTAACGTCAACACCCACTGCAACCACAACAGCGTTTTAAACGAATTAAATCTAGCTTTAAAAAATTCTCTCTCCCTACTGAAATCATTCGTGGATTGAACGGGTTCCTCATGACCCAAACCAGGCGGGTTTAACGACTGTAAAGCCAAAAAAATGAGTCCCACCGCAAGAAAAGAGAGCCAAAAACCAAAACTCAATACAGACGTAGTGTCTATCAAGACAACCCCAAAAGCCGCTATTGCCAGAGCCGACCAGGGCTGAAAATGCCGTTGCAATAAAACCAAACCCAATACTGCCACCACCATTAGCCAAGCACGCTGTGTTGGAATGGAAAATCCCGAAATGGTTAAATACAATGTCGCAAACAATAGTGCTCCCAATGCAGCAAACTCAGGAAGTGAAATTAAGTCCTGTCGATAGCCTCCCCACCGCCATACTTGTTTAAAAAAAACATACCCCAAGAATGCAATGATTCCCATATGCAAACCCGAAATAACCATTAAATGAATGGTGCCAGTATTTTGTAATAACTGCCACTCCTCAGGTGTAATGGAAAATGTATCGCCAAAGGTTAAAGCTTTATAAAATGGGCTAAACTCACTTTGAGAAAAAACGCGATCTAAACGCTGGGCAACCCAGTTTCGCCAAGCATACAAACTCATCGCTGATGCACTCGAAACCTTAACCATGACTTTGGGTAACGCCGTCTCCAAACCGTACAGCGCTCGCTCAGATTGCGTAAAATTCTTAATATAACCCTTAGCCTGAATACCCTTTTGAAATAGCCACGCCTCATAATCAAACCCATAAGGATTCATGGATGCATGATTTGCCTTTAACTTCACTCGCATGCGCCATGTTTCACCTAGTGCAGGCTGTTCCGTAAATGCATGCCGTTCTTTTTGAGAAACATACCAATTAAGAGTCAGAACCGGTTTACGTCTCCATTCGTACGAAATATAAGAAGAATGAGGTGAAGAAAAAAGGGGATTTTTCTCGATAGACTCAACTTTTACAACATACTGAATACGAACACGATTATTGGTAAGTGTTTGATTCGGTAGCTCAATTAGTTTTCCCGTCACCCAAATAGGTTGATTTAAAATACTTTCTGGCACAACAGGTAGAAAAAAACTCTGCCAAAATGCCCAAGAGATGCCTATAATGAATCCTGATAAGCCATGATAAAGTGAGCGAAGATGCGTTTGAGTTGACTTGGTAAATCGCCTTTCTTTAAAAAAGAATAAGCATACCTTACCTCCATAACCAACAATGATCAGCCCAATAGAAAAACCGGCTAATACACCACCAACCCAAACTGGCGGGGCTTCTGGAAGCTGATAAAACACTAACGCGCCAACAACAAAACATAATACAAAACGAAGAAACATGCCTAAAAAGCTCATTAAACGTTATATTCCCACCCCCGAAAAAGTCAAGAACCTAAAAGGATTGGGTTTTTTTGGAAAGTGGCTACATAATCCCAGTATATGGCATTTGCACCGATATTCCGTATCTAAAGCATTTTTAATTGGGTTATTCTGGATGTCCATTCCCATTCCCTCACAAATGCTTTTTGCGGCACTGTGTGCCATTATTTTTCGTGCCAACCTTCCTCTAAGCGTCATTTTGGTTTGGATCAGTAACCCGCTTACCATGGGGCCCATATTCTATTTTAACTACCTCATTGGCACCTTCCTGCTTGGGCAAAAAGCAGATGAAAACCTGTACTTTGAACTCAGCTGGAACTGGATGGTAAACGTTCTAGGCGATTTATGGCTCCCCCTCTACTTAGGCAGTGTCGTAGTCGGCCTCACTCTGGGAATGCTCAGTTTCATTATTATTCGCATACTCTGGCGTCAACAAGTGGCTAAACACTGGCGATTACGTCAAATCAAACGTAAAAAAAACAAACCAAAATAAAATCACTTAATAGCATAGCAAATCCAGTCATAAGGCTATAAAATATTCTTATAGTAATTTATCGTATTTTTTATTCTCTCTTGTAACATATCATTTGTTAAAAAAGGTATAGTATGCAAAGTGAATATTTAACTTAAATCAACTTTTAAGAAATTTTGGAGACCTTTTTCAACATGTTCAAACAATTATCGATTGTGCTTATTGCCTTGCTTATCTCTTCTAATGCCTTTGCTGAATGGCGACTTAAAAGTGCAGAATCCAATGTCTATTATGTTTCCACCAAAAATGAAAAAATCAGCGAAGTGAATTACTTTAATACCCTCAGTGGCACCATTAGCAAAAATGGCACACTGACCATTAAAATTAATCTGGAAAGTGTCGAAACGAATATTCCAATTCGCAACGAACGGGTTAAGTCCATGTTATTTGAAGTCATTAACTACCCTAAAGCCACCATTAATGCCACCATTAATGCTGAAAAACTCGCCAAACTTACCGTAGGTAAAAGCTATATTGAACCTGTAAACTTCACACTGTCCCTGCACGGCGTTACACATGAATTTTCAACCCGTGTTAAAGTCATTAAGCGTGCTAATGGAGAAATTTTAGCCGGTTCCATCTCCCCTATTATCATCAGTGCAGACCAGTTTGGTCTGCAAAAAGGGTTAGAACGCTTACGTAAAATTGCAAGGCTTAAATCCATTACCCCTACGGTTCCCGTTACCTTTAATCTGACCTTTATACCAGCCAAATAAAAAACCTTAAAGGAAACATTTATACAAAAAATAAAAAAACGGCATTATGAAACGCAATATTGTTTCATAATGCCGTTTTTTTATTTTTAGGAGCCTATCGGACTTAGGTGATCGTTACGAAAGAAAACGATTTTAAGACTATTTTTCGATCATATTGAGGCGAATATGAGTATATTTAACGAAATTAATCGAAAAAATGGGCTGAAATGGCCTTACCAGAAATTAAGGGACTTTTAATCAGAGCTTCCTTAAAGTTGATAACAAAACATCATATTAATCACAATTCGGCATCATAATAGATTTTTTGAACATCATCCAAATCATCCAGATATTCTAAAAAACGATTAAAGTTTTCCAAATCCTCACCAGAAATTTGAGTACGAATTTTAGGAATAAATTGAATCTCATCTACTTCAAATTCAAGCCCTTCAAATGCAACAGATAATGCCTGCTTGGCTTTAGCATACTCAGTATGAGGAACAAATACGGTCACAACCTCACCATCACTTTCAATATCAGAGACATCCACATCGGCCATCATTAATGCTTCCAATACTTGCTCTTCATCTCCCTTAAAAACCAAAATAGCCGAATGGTCGAACATATGGCTAACACTTCCCTGAGTTCCAATTTTACATTTCACCTTGGTAAAACAGTGTCGCACATCCCCAAAAGTACGGTTTGGGTTATCGGTTAAACAGTCAATAATCACCATCGTATTACCTGGACCATACCCTTCATAACGAGCCAGAGCAAAATCTTCCCCCCCGCCACCTGCAGCTTTAGCAATCGCTTTTTCTATTACATGCGTTGGTACTTGGCTTTTTTTGGCACGCTCAATTAACCCTCGCAAAGCCAAATTTCCTTCTGGATCTACACCACCCGATTTGGCACATACATAAATTTCACGACCAAATTTACCATACACTTTGGTTTTAGCATCAGCAGTTTTTGCCATAGATTCTTTACGGTTTTGATAAGCTCTACCCATTACGGTCTGCTCCAGATAAAAATAATAAAATGCAAATTTTACACGATCCCCCTTAATCATGTGATAAAAACATTTTTCAAAACCATGTATACACCCTCAGAGAATACTATAATCTTGCATCTAAATAAGAGTTTGTACTAATCGAAATCAAAAGATATATGCCCTTATAATAATATTTGATTTCCTCTGCATTTCATCATCAATATGGCTACTTTTCGCTATATATAGGGGAATTGTTACTTAATTACCCCTATATAAAGAGATGTTATTCCTTGTTTATTTTTATCCCAATAAAATTAACCAAAATACTCTTTGACATTCCCACCAATTGCTATAGAATCATTTTCGAGCTTGAAATTTCGGTTTTATATTTATGCACAATTCGATGTACTAGTTTTAGTGATCGATCCTGTTACTCATAAGTAATCGCAACACATTTCAGCCCCTCCTGTTTCTTAATAAAAAATAAGAAACATTACTAATGAAAAAAAATAGGATACATATTATGTCTACGACTACTGGTACAGTAAAATGGTTTAACGAATCTAAAGGTTTTGGTTTTATCGAGCAAGAGTCTGGCCCTGATGTTTTTGCACACTTCAGCGCAATCACAGGTTCTGGCTTCAAAACACTTGTTGAAGGTCAAAAAGTTGAGTTCACTGTCACTCAAGGTCAAAAAGGACCTCAAGCAGAAAACATTGTTGCTCTTTAATTAATTAGTACTTGTTACTGTTTTTTCAACACATCAACATGTGTTGAAAAAAGGGAAGGATTCTGAATATCCTTCCCTTTTTTTATGCATTCAGTTTACAAAAAATAGCAAATTTCACCCTCTCCCCTTTTTAAGAAAACTCCGATTAAAATTAAGAGGGGTCAGACCCGCTCCTCCCCTCATGTTTCTCATTCATGACTTCTAACGCCGCCAATACTTTATTATTTAAGGCTTCAGCCTCCATATTTGTCAATAACCCTAACGCCTCATCAATATGCTTAATGGTATAAATATGAAATAGATCTTTTTCCACCGCCTCTCGCACATCGGCATTTAACATTAAATGACTTGCATTGGCCTTAGGAATAATCACGCCTTGCTCTCCCGTTAGACCACGAGCCACACAAATTTTATAATAGCCTTCTATTTTCTCATTTACGCCACCAATTGGCTGAATTTCACCAAACTGGTTAATCGAACCTGTAATAGCCAAATCTTGACGCATCGGTACTTGAGCAATCGAGGACAACAACGCCAACAGTTCAGCAGAAGAAGCCGAGTCCCCTTCAACACCATTATAAGACTGCTCCATCACAATCGAACCACTGAAACCCAGAGCTTTTTCTTTCATATAACGCCCCCGAATATAGCCCGATAAAATCAACATTCCCTTTGAATGAATTGGTCCAGCCATATCCACTTCTCGTTCAATATCCAAAACCCCCTCATCTCCTGCCGAAGCTTGTGCTGTGATTCGAACAGGTTGGCCAAACGATTGACGACCCACTGTCAAGACCGTTAATCCATTTACCATACCAATATGCACACCTTCTGTCGAAATCAATACCTGTTGTTCAGTAATGGCACGATGATAATACTCCTCCATCAATCCCGTATGAAAATCACGTTGCTGAATGGTCAATTCAATGGTCTCCCGATTCACACTTTTTTGCCCATTTGCTCGGGCAAATGCATTGGCCTCTGCCAAAACATCCCTTAAAATGGCCTTATTGGTATACAATCGCCCTTCATCTTCCGCCATGCGAGAAGCGTACTCAATCAAACGTTCAAATGCCGACGTTTCAACAGGCAAATCATCCCACTCCGAAATTTCAGCCGCAATTTGCTTGGCTAACGTTAATTCATGCTCCGTGGTTCGAGACAGCTCCACCTCAAACTCCACCTGTACTTTAAATAAGCGCTCAAATTGTGCATCAATTTCTTGCAACGCATAAAAATGTGATGCCTGCCCTGTTAAAACCAAGGTTAAATCCAGTGGGAAGTCGGGCAAATGGTAGGGCACAACACTGGTCGATGAAGGTACATCAAAGGTTAATTGCTTACTCATTAACGCTGCTTTTAAGTTAGACCAGATTTCAGGGTCTTTTAAAACCGCCTGAATATTAACAATTAAATACCCCCCATTTGCTTGTTGTAACAAGCCTGCTTGATGATTCATCGCCAAACTCACCGTATCCAGTGCCGATGCAGCCGCTGAATTAATGGTATAACCAAACAACTTGGGAATGGTCGCATTTTGCTCATAAATCACAGGAGCATGTTGTAAGCCACGATGATCAACCAATAAATTGACTTCAAAAATAGATAAACCCTGTTGCTCAGAAAGCATCTCTTCCATACTGGGCTGTGCGTTTGAAGTGACTTGATCTTCACTTTGGTTCCAAAACAGGTGCAATTTAGAAACCACACTCTCTTGCAGTGCTTTTAAATAGGCTTTAATTTTTTCTGTTTTACCAAACGACGTTTGCAATACCTCAATTAAAGGATCTAAGTACGTATTCACCACCTCGGTATTCAACGCCTTACCCGCATCCAAATACTCATGTTGCAAAAAAGGAAAATGCGTTAACCCTTTATTTAAAGCCTCTTCCACCTGATCAAATGCATCCATAAAATACGCTTGTAACTCAGGATCCAGCTTTTTCACATCCACCATTCTGTGAGGTTTACCATCAATCATGGCATGCAATACAAAACTATTTTCAGTTTGAGTAATCTCAATATTTAACTTTTCTGCCAACTGATACGCAGGTTCTAATGCCGCCTGTTGCTTTTCTGCCAACTCATTCTCTAATTGCTGGCTTCTAAGTTGATACGCATGCCCGTCAAACAATACAGGAAGCTGTGATTTAAGCTGTGTAACAAACTTTACCAGTGCCGTTTTAAACTGAAATCCCTGACCTGCCTCAAAATACAGGTACTGTGTTTTATTGGCCTCACTAAAGTCAGAAACCAACACCACATCAGAAGGCAATTTTTTTTGTACCGCCGCCTTTTTAAGCATAGCTTTGGTCATGCCTATACGCCCCACTCCTGGCTCTCCCATAATAAAAATATGATTATGTTTGCGCTTTAAGTGCAACCCAAAATTTAACGACTGATACGCTCTTGGATGAAAGTGCTGCATAAATGCAAGTAGCTCAGCATCATTGTCTTTTATTTGATCTGGATAAATGTCGTCAGAATTTAATTGAGTAAAGCGATAAAGTTGAGGAACGGATAGTTTTTCCATAAGGGATTAAAGCCTTTTTAATTGGATTTATTTAGGGAAGCTCTGATTAAGCGATTTAATCAGCACTTTCCTAACTATACCAAAATCCAGACATGAATAACGCGCCTTTAACAAAGAATCGTTATAATAAAGAAGCCTTTACACACTCGTTTCGAACAATGAACAAAAAATCAAGAGCTCGCCCCTTTATCATTCAAGCCACCCCGCTTACCCCCTTGGTATCCCCCCTATTTCAAGCATTCGGAGTGACCGTATACATGAAGCGTGAAGAGCTTAATCATCCCGAAATTCAAGGCAATAAATGGCATAAATTACGCCTTAATTTACAAATGGCCCATAAACAAAATAAAAAAACCCTGCTTACCTTTGGAGGTGCTTACTCCAATCACATTGCTGCTACCGCAGCAGCCGCACAAGAAGCAGGATTAAACAGCATCGGTATTATTCGAGGTCAAGAGCTGGCACACCACCGTAACCGCTGGAGCCACACACTAAAATACGCAGCTCAAAGAGGCATGGCATTTCAATTTATAACTCGCGCCCAATATCGTGAAAAATCACTGCCTCACCAACTTAACACTCTACAAAAAAAATACCCTGATGCGTATATTTTGCCCGAAGGTGGCTCTAATGCACTTGCCGTCAAAGGCTTTGAGCCTTTAATGCACCAAATAGACACCCAATGCCCAGACTGGACACATCTTTTTACCTCCGTTGGCACGGGAGCAACCTTTGCAGGACTCATCAACTATGCCCAACACATCCCAAACCGAACTCTTTTGGGTGTAGCCTCACTGAAACAAGGCGAACACCTTCTTCCTTCCATTCAAAATTGGATAACACAAAAAAAAGTAAACCAGTGGCAACTGCTTACCCAGTATCATTACGGTGGCTACGCCAAACGCACCAAACTGTTACAAACACTCATGCAACAATTTGAACGCACCTTTCAAATTCCTCTCGACCCCATTTATACCGCTAAAATGGTCGCTGCCTTTTACGATCTATTGCAAAAAAACGCCCTTCCTTCAGGCTCTAAAATCATTTTATTGCACACAGGAGGGCTACAAGGGCGATTACAGCAAACTTGTATCAAATCATCACTTTACAAATGAATTAGCAATGGCGATTTAATACGTTCTTTAATGCAGGATTTAAAAAGATTAAATTTGTGCCATTTATCTGATTTTGATTGAAATGTTGATTGGATCTTAATCAGAGGTTCCTAAACTAAATACAAAACTAAGAACGTTTTTTAAAATCATTTTTTTGGGCAATAAAAAAGCCAGACTTCATTCCCTGTTAAAGAGATTGATAATCTGGCTTTAGAATGTGGTAGCGGGGACAGGATTTGAACCTATGACCTTCGGGTTATGAGCCCGACGAGCTACCAAGCTGCTCCACCCCGCGACAATATAAGATT
>WFPP01000026.1 GCA_015487495.1 Thiomicrorhabdus sp. | reverse complement strand
CAAAGCGAATGGCCTAACACCGTTTAGTTATCTTATGTTTTTGCTTGAAGAGTTGCCCAAGAAACCAGCAGATTTAGAGTATTTGATGCCTTGGAATGTTGAGTTGGAGGCGACTATTTAAGGGGCAAGGTGTCTTTGGCCGGACGCTTACGTTATATTTGCATTTTAAGCGTTATTTTCTTTAAGTTAAGATGTTTTTAAATAAGCACCGTATTTATTTCGGTGCTTTTTTTTGCCTAAAATTTAAGACTTGTAAATATCAATTGTGGTTTTAGGAGGTTTTCGATAGCGTTTGTACCCCCATAGGTACTGCTCGGGTGCAATTTGAATGCACTGTTCAATCCCTTGATTTAAAGCGGTGGTGGCTTCTTGTTCATTGGGGGAGGCGATTTTGGGATCGGCAGGAAGGTAGTGTAGGCAAAAGCCTTGGGCGTTGGGAAGGCGTTCAAGTACGATAAATAGCGCGATGCAGTCGGTTTTTTGAATGAGTTTGCTAACAAGGGTCATGGTTCGTGCTGGACGGCCATAAAAGGGGGCGTAAACACCGCCTGATTCACCAGGATCTTGATCGGGTAAAATGACGGTGGCTTCTTGGTTTTTAAGGGCTTTAATAAGGGTACGAACCCCTCGTAGATGGGTGGGGGCGAGGGTCGCACCAAATCGTGCGCGAGCATGAATCATAAAGGATTCTACCGAAGGCACATTGGGTGGGCGGTATAAAAATGTGGCGGTGTGTTGTGCAGAGACAATGGGGCCAATCAGTTCCCAATTGCCCATATGGGGGGCTAAAAAAAGTATGCCTTTGTTTTGTGCATTGGCATTGTCTAGCAATGCTTGCCCCTTTACTTCTTTTAACAGTGGGGCAAGGCGTTGATAAGGCCAGCACCATGCGGCGCCTAGTTCTGCGGTGACTTTTCCCAGTTCGATGAGTGTTTTTTTTATTTTTTGTTGCTGCTCGGGGGGGGATAAATTTGGGTAAACAGCCGCTAGATTGGCTTGCACAATGCGTTTATTGCTATTGGGTAACCAAAAGAGTAGGCGACCGATACCCGCTCCCACCCATTGTATAAGACGATAGGGCATCCAGCTAAAGAGAATAATTAGACTTTTTAGCAGACGTCCAGCCCAAACCTGCTCTTTTATTTTGTGTTTTTTTACGCTTTTATTCGGCATTGTTTTTTACAAAGGGGTTGGGGTCAAAGGTAATTTCGACCGCTTGATTGAGATTGAAGGATGAGACCTCGGCATCATTAAAGTCATACGGTTTGGCTTCACCTGTACGATTAATTTTTAAGTCGATAAAGTTAAACAAATTGGTATCACAAAGTTGGCTAGGTACAATGTCTTTGAGTGATTTAAATACATTTTCAACCCGTCCGGGTGTGCGTTTATCCCATTCATTAAGCATGGCTTTAATGTTTTGGCGTTGCAAATTGTCTTGCGAACCACAAAGATTGCATGGAATGATTGGGTATTTTTGTAGATTGGCGAACTCTAAGATCTCTTTTTCTCGACAGTAAGAAAGCGGTCGGATGACAATGTTACGCTGATCATCGCTCAGCAGTTTAGGGGGCATGGCTTTTAGTTTGCCATTAAAAAACAGGTTTAAAAAAAGCGTTTCAACAATATCATCCATGTGATGGCCTAACGCAATTTTAGTGGCACCAATTTTTTCAGCAAAGGCGTATAACGTCCCTCGTCTTAGGCGAGAACAGAGCCCGCAGGTGGTTTTTCCCGCTGGAATTTTGGACTTTACAATGCTAAAGGTGTCTTTGTCTATGATGTAATAGGGAGCACCAAGTGTGTCAAAGTATTCGGGCAAAATGTGTTCTGGAAAGCCGGGTTGTTTTTGATCTAAATTAACCACGATTACGCTAAAATTAATGGGAGCGGTTTTTTGAAAATGTAATAGCATGTCAATCATTACATGAGAGTCTTTGCCTCCACTCGCACAGGCCATGATGACATCCCCTTCTTCAATCATATTGTAATCGGCAATGGCTTTACCGATACGGCCTCGGATTTTTTTTCGGAGCTTGTTAAAGGCGTAAGATTCGGAGCTTTGTCGTTCTGTTTTCATGGTTTTCCAATGAATATTCAATCTTTAAGTTTTGTTTAATGTGGTCTTTGCTCGACAGGATGCACGACTAAAAAGGCTAAAGTACACCTGATTCTTGTTGTCCAAGGGCTTTTTCTACAGGATGATAGCTTGTGAATAGTAAGTGATTCCCTCTTTTTTAATAAAAGTTAGGGAAATATCCGTTACTTTACTCGTGATTGTATCGTGCAAAGATCTCATAAGGAAGTTAACAGTCTTTCAATTTCAATTTTCCAGGCATGGGAGAGCGCTGGGTGTTTTATAGCTGTTTTTAGCAGTTGTTTTTGCTGGTTTGTTTTATGCTGTTGTTTGGCAAGAAAGAGGGCTTGAATTGAGAGCCGGTCTGAACCTGTTTCATTGTTATGTTGATCCGGAAGCCAGGTAATGGCTTGCCCTGTTTGAAGGCTTCCAGTTTGGATAACTCGACAATAAAAGCCCACAAACCCTTCTTTTGCATAGGCTTGCAAAAAAGTTGAAGCCTTCCAGTTTGCTTGCGTATTGGCTTGCTCTCCCAGTTTCCAGCAGGGGGATCGAGGCTGAGTCACTTCTAATAGAACATCGTTGATTTGAAAACGGTCTCCTAAGCAAACCTGGGTTTCATCTATGTCAGAAAAAGTCAGGTTTTCGCCCAAAAAGCCAAAGGGTTGTTCAATTTGAAGGCGTTGATAGTGCTGGGCAGGCAGAATAAAAACGGCTTTGTCTTTTCCACCATGATGTTTCAGGTCGGCCTGTTCATCCCCTTGTAAACCAAGGGTTTCAACAAAAACAGAAGTATTAATGGGGGTCTTATGCAGTGCGCTCTTTGCCCCTTTTCGCCAAGAGTCATAGCGTTGAATGTGACCTGTATTAACGGAACATAGTTGCATCATGCAAAGGTCTCCTTAAGGAAAGGCTGATTAAATAATATGAGGCACATTTTCATACAATATAAATACGCCCATGAGGATTAAAAATACTGCAAATCCTTTTTTTAGGTGGATTTGTTTGATGTTATTGCCTAGCTTTTTCCCAGCCCAACTGCCTAAAATACCCAGTATGGAAAAAATAATGATAACATGCCAGTCCAGAGCCAACTCCAAATTTTCCAGAACAGTAATGTAGCCTAAAAATCCTGCAAATGAATTCATGGCAACAATAATAAGACTGGTTCCAATGGCGAGTCTCATGGATAAGCCGCCTAATAAAACCAGTGCAGGAATAATTAAAAACCCTCCCCCAACTCCCACGAGTCCAGTAATGGTTCCTGCTATAAAGCCATCAATAATAATTTGATGCATGGCGCGTTCGGAGTGTTCGTGGTTGGCCTCTTTGAGTTTAATGGGCTCAAACATGAGGTATGATGCCATAAGCAATAAAATAGAAAAAATAAGCATTTGGACAGCATCGCTTACAAAGTGTGCTCCCCAGGCGCCCGTCATTGCCCCCAATATACCGGGAAGCCCAAAAACAAAAACAGTGCGCCATTTAATCTGTTTTTGCAAGGCATAAGGAATGCCAGCAAAGAGGGTGATGATGCCAACAATCATTAATGAGGTTGCAATGGCTACTTTGGTTTCTTGTCCGACCAGGTAGGTTAAAACGGGGACAGTCAGAATGGAGCCTCCCGATCCTAATAATCCCAGTGTAACCCCAATTAAAATAGCGCCAATCCATGCCAAAATCATGCTGTTTTCCGAGTTAAAAAGACACCGCTTTCAATATGGTGTGTGTAGGGAAACTGGTCAAACAGTGCGGATTCGATGATGGTGTGTGTTTTTTCGATTTCAATTAAATCTCTTGCCAACGTCTCTGGGTTGCAAGAAATATAGATAATATGCTTAAACCCGCACACCATGTTGCGGGTTAAATCATCGAGCCCTGAGCGTGGCGGGTCGACAAAAATAGTACTGAATTGGTAGTGGGTTAAGTCAATGTCTTTAAGGCGGTTAAACGATTGGCCTTGCAGAGCCTGTGAGATTTCTTCTGCAGCCATTTTGACCACAGTCATATTTTTGATTTGATTGGCACCAATATTAAATTGTGCTGATTTAACGGATGTTTTGGATATTTCGGTGGCCAGTACTTTGGTGTAAAACTCGGATAAGGCAATGGAAAAGTGACCGTTGCCACAATAGAGTTCAATTAAATCACCTTGTGCATTTTTTGATACGTGGCGTGCCCAATGCAACATTTTTTGAGCCACCTGTGCATTGGGCTGAGTAAAGGAATTTTCAATCTGTTGATAGGTAAAGACTTTATTATCGACATGAAGTTGTTCAATGACGTAATTTTGTTCCAGCAATATTTTTTGCTTTCGGGCACGTCCAATAATGTGGGTGATTGGTAGCGAATTTTTTAATTGAAAAGCCGCCTCTAGCCACTCGGGGTCGTCTTTTATGCTACGGCGATAAATCAGAGTTACCAGCATTTCGCCACTGAGTGTAGATAAAAAATCAATTTGAAACAGGCGTTGGCGCAAAACAGGGTTTGCCTTAATTTGATGCATTAATTTAGGCATTAATTCATCAATGGCTTTTGAGGCCATAGGACAGTGCTGAATGACGACTTTTTCTCTGGTTTCTTGATTAAACATAATGTAATTGGAAGTTTCTCCCTCATGCCATATTCTAAATTCGGCGCGTGCCCGGTAATGTGAAGGGGGGGAGGAAAACACATTTAAGGTGTGTAATGAAGGAATCAAGCGCTGTAAACGCTGTCTTTTTTCATCTAATTGAGCTTGGTATTGTTCGGGGAACACTTGGCAGAGCATAGGAGGCATCCAGACTAACAAATAGGGAAAACCGTTTTTATGAGACGTTTGTACGACACAGACATAAAACGAAGAACTCGGCATCCGAAGGGATAACGTCGAGAAAGAAAAATAGCCACCATTGTTATTCGCGGTGGTATCGCGTAGAGGTCTCTTTTATAACAGCATAAACTAAAATCCCCCTATTATAACAATTTTATAAGGGTGAGCGTATTTCTATCTGGGTTGGGGGGGGTCCACCTTTAAGCTCCCAAATCCTGACACTGTTTTTTACCTTTTTATGCAAGAATTTGGGAATAAGAGGTTATGTGAACCGTTTCATTTTTTTAGAATTAATGACGACGTGGTTTGTCGTGACTGGTTTTGCAAGAAAGACGTTTGCGGGGGGCTGCGCTTCTGCTTTTGACTTCGGTAATTTTTAGTTGTTGGCCACACACCCAAGCTTTGCGTAAATCTTCACGTGCTTTTTTAGGCATGTCAGCAGGTAAATCTACAGTGCTGTAGGTATCTTCGATATTAAGTTGACGAATAAATTCACTGTCCAGACCTGCTTCATTCGCAATGCAACCTACGATATTGCCAGGACGAACACCATGCTGGTTTCCAACTTCTAAACGAAAACGTGTCATGCCTTCATCGGGTGTAGAGGAACGGTGGCGGCGTGGTTTGCGGTTACGAGTCCCTCGTTCTCGACCGCGTCCAGCGCTCCCACTATTACGATCTGAACGAGGTTCACGAATGGGTTTGTCTGGCATGAAAAATGGAATATCACCCTGTAAAAGGCGTGCCAATGCTGCTGCAATTTCAACCGCTGGAATGTTTTGTTCTGTTTCAAGTTGTTCAATAAGTTCTTGATAAAACGCCGTATCATCCTGTTGAGTCGCTTCAATAATTCGGGCTTTAAAACGATCAATACGGCTGTTATTAATGTCTTGTGTAGAAGGCAGGTGCATTTCAGGAATTTTACTTTTTGTGGTTCGCTCAATTGAACTGAGTAAACGGCGTTCACGGGGAGTAACAAACAAAATAGCCGCTCCTTCCCGTCCAGCACGACCAGTACGGCCAATACGGTGTACATAGGATTCATTATCTTGTGGAATATCGTAGTTAAAGACATGGCTAATACGGGGAACATCCAGACCACGAGCCACAACATCGGTGGCGACCAAAATATCAACTTTGCCTTTTTTAAGCTGGTCAACGATACGCTCACGTTGGTTTTGAGCAATGTCTCCGTTTAAGGCCGCTGCTGCGTAACCTCGTGCTTCCAGACGTTCAGCCAGTTCTACGGTGGCCGTTTTGGTGCGTACAAAAATAATGGAGCCATCAATTTTTTCTTCGGCTTCTAAAATACGGGTTAATGCATCCAGTTTATGCGCTCCACTGACCATTAGGTATTTTTGTGTGATGGTTGTGGCGGTGGCGGTTTTTTGTTTAATAATCACTTCGGTTGGATTATTAAGGTAGCGTGTCGCAATTCGGTGTACTTCTTTTGGCATGGTGGCTGAAAATAAGGCAATTTGACGGGTTTTTGGTGTTTGCTCCAAAATCCATTCAACATCATCAATAAAGCCCATACGCAACATTTCGTCAGCTTCATCCAGTACCATTAATTTTAGGTTATTGAGCTTTAAAGTGCCTTTACGGATATGATCCATCACTCGGCCAGGCGTGCCAACCACAACATGAACCCCGCGTTTTAATGCACGTATTTGCGTTCCATAGTCGGCACCACCGTAAATAGGCAGTACATGAAAGCCTTTCATGTAATGTGCAAAGCTTTGAAATGCTTCAGAGACCTGAATGGCTAATTCACGAGTTGGGGCCAGCACCAGTACTTGGGGGTCTTTTTGTTTAAAATCGGCATTGCTTAGAGCGGGCAGTGCAAAGGCAGCGGTTTTTCCCGTACCTGTTTGCGCCATCCCCAAGATGTCTTGGCCATCTAACAGGGCTGGAATGGCTTGGGCTTGAATTGGGGACGGCGTTTCATAACCAATATTGGTTATGGCTTTGAGAACGTCGTCTGAGAGTTTGAGGTCTTTGAAGGTTACTTCAACAGTCATTTAGGGGTCCTTTCTCGTATTGAGAATTGCATGCCCATGAACAAACCGTGTCTTTACAATGTTTGTGTCAGCTTATTAGAAATAAATGAGCCATCTCATTTGCAGTTAAGAGAGGGATTCTAAAAAAGTCTAAACGAAAAAAGAGGTTCGTTATTCTGGGGCAATATTGTGTTCTAGTTTAGTTAGAGCACCTTTGCATCAGAATAATCAGTGCGCGTTATCAATTAAATACGTTAGATAAGCGGTTTTTGATGTTGTTTAGCAAATGGCTCTGCGAAGCAGATTGGCGTAGTTCCAATTCTTGCGAAGCGCGGATTCTACCCGATAAGCTGAGTTTATGCAATAAATACTTTTGTTCTAAACCTTTACATAGAAACACGAATCAAACACAACTTAACACAAGTTTTTGAAAAATCGATTATTTTTTTAGAGATACTTCGATTATTGAGTAAGCTCAATTCATATTTTTATGTCAGGATTTGGGTTAGAGGATAGGCAAGGTATTATAAAAATTGTTGTTCAAAGGTTGTGGCGGGTACCGGTTTACTGAATAGAAAGCCTTGCATGAGCAAGGTGTCAGATTGTTGGCGTAAAAACTGGGCTTGCTCTTCGGTTTCGACACCTTCAGCCACAACGGTGAGCTGTTTGTTATGTGCCAGCGTAAGTATGGAGTTAACGATGGCAACATCGTCCTGATTATTTGGAATGTGCTGAATAAAGCTTTGATCAATTTTAAGTTCGTGAATGGGAAGCTTTTGGAGATAACTGAGAGAAGAGTAACCTGTGCCAAAATCGTCAATGGATATATGAAAACCAAGGCTAACGAGATGTTGTATTTTTTGTAAGGCCAGCTGGGTGTTTCGGATTAAAACACCTTCCGTAAGTTCAAGAGTGATGTTGTTAGGATCGACTTGGGTAAACTTGATGAGGCCAATGACCAGTTCAATAAAGCTGTGTTCATGAAATTGAATGGGACTGATGTTAATAGAAACCCGTAATTTAGGGGAGTTTCTGCTCCAGACTTTGGCTTGAATAAAGGCCTTATGCATTGCCCATAGACCAATTTTGATGATTTGTCGCCCCTCTTCTGCCACGGGGATAAAAGTACCCGGTGAAATAAAGCCTAATGTAGGATGAAACCAGCGTAATAAGGCTTCTGCTGAGATAAGACGACCTTGGGTATCCACTTGTGCTTGAAAATAGAGCTGGAATTCATTATCAAGCTCCGAGTGGTTTAAGGCTTGCAACATCTCCAGACGCTGTTTGGCAAGGTTACACAGGCGGTCTTCAAAAAGGTAAACCTGATTGCCACCTAGGCCTTTTGCTTCATGCATGGCCATATTTGCGTAACGAATGAGTTCATCAGAATAGCCTTCTTGGGGTGGCTCTTTAAAGAGGTAAACGCCAACACTGACGGTACAATGCAATGAACGATGTTCTAATGTGTATCGGGTATCCAGTGCCTCTTGTACTTTATAGGCCAGACTGAGTACTTGAGTTAGGGCTTCGCTGGCATCTTGGCTAATATCTGGAAAAAGGAGTGCAAATTCATCGCCTTCCATTCGGGCGAGTAAGTGCTGTTTATCGATGAGCGTGTTTAATTTTTGTGCCACCAGAGTGAGTAATTCATCGCCTACGGCGTAACCAAGTGTATCGTTGATGATTTTAAAGCTGTCAATATCAAGTAAAATCAGGCCGGAATAACTTTGGTGAAGGGGGTGCTTGGCTAAAATATCTTCTAACTGATTGTGCAACAGGGTGCGGTTAGCCAGTCCTGTTAAACGATCATAATAGGCAAGCTGTTCGATTTTATGGTGGGCTTGGTGAATGTCAGACAGATCTTGGAGAGTACCGACAAAGTGTTCAATATTTCGGTTTTCATCGGTTAGCATGGATAAGTTTAACAGGGCTGGCATGGCATTATGGGTAGAAAGCTCAACTTCTCCACTCCAGTGTCCCTCTTCCAGGAGCGCTTCCATTACCAGGCCAAAAGGGACTTTAAAGATTACTTGTTCTTTTAGCCAGTCAATATAGGTTGTTTTTCTTAGGGTTTGGGCATCCAGTCCAGTGTAGTCCATAAAAATGGGGTTGGGTTCGGTAATGAATCCCAGAGAGTCGGTAATAAATTGGCCTGTACCACTGGTTTCCATTAAGCAAAGTTTGGCTTCGGCCTCAATTTGAGACGATTGATCTTGAATAAGCAGTAATAGCTGGTTATCGCTGTGTTTGCATGGTGTATCAATGATGGATAGTTGAAAAATAACGGGAATGAGGGCTTTTTGGTTGTCTGCTTTAATCCAGAGCATGTTGGTTTTAAAGTTGGTATTTTTAGTGGGTGTGTGTGTTTGCAGCCACTGTTTTAGGTCAAATTGAATGTGGTTTCGTTTTTGGGTATAGACTTTTAGGCGTTTAAAGATGTCATTGGGTAAATCGGCTTGACCAAGATAGGTTTGTGCTGTTTGATTGATTAATAAGGGGGTGAGCTGAGAAGACAGTAATATGAGGCCATCACGGGCATGATCCGCAATATGTTGGTGAATTTGATCAAAAAAACCGACCGACAAGCTTTTTTTAAAATGGATTGGCGTCACGTTATGTTTTCTCATGTTATTTGATGCCAGCTTACCTTTGCCTAAGTTTACCTGCTTTATTTTGAAGCAATATTTTATGACTACAGGTTGAAGGTTTGCATAGACGTGCATGAATCATACATCAAATAAAAAGGGGGTAAAATAGAGCGGTTATCGTACTGAAAGGGGGTTATTACTAGGAAGCCCACAGGAAACAAGTGGGGATTGATGCTTCCTTTTTGTGTAAAGGTCTTAATAAAATTAAGGAGGTTCTGATTAAGCTGGGTCACCATGTGACCAGTTCAGGCCAGATGGCAATGAGGACAAGTACACCTAGCTGAATGAAAATAAAAGGCATGACGCCTCGGTATAAATCAATCGTTTTTAGGTTGCTTGCAACGCCTTTTAAATAGAACAGGGCAAAGCCAAAGGGGGGGGTTAAAAAGGCGGTTTGCAGGTTAATGGCAATCATAATGCCAAGCCAGACAGGATCGACCCCCATCATCAACAAAACAGGCGCGACAACGGGAATCACCACATAGGTAATTTCAATAAAATCGAGAAAAAACCCTAAAATAAAAATAAGCGCCATCACGATTAACATCGCGGTAAATACTCCACCAGGTAATCCAGTTAGAAGTTCTGTAATCAGCTCATCACCTCCGAGCCCTTTGAAAACGAGGGAGAAAAAGGCCGCACCAATAAAAATTAAAAAAATCATGCTGGTTACTTGCAACGTGTTTCGCATAACGGTATTGAGCGTGGTTAAGCTGAGTTTTTTGTTGAGGGCTGTGAGCAACAGTGCCCCCAATGCTCCTAATGAAGCAGCTTCTGTGGGAGTGGCAAACCCTGCTAAAATAGAGCCAAGAACTAATAAAATAAGAAAAAGTGGGGGCAACAAGCTTTTAAATACCCGGCTTCGCAAACCAGGTTTTACTGGTTGACCAATGTGATTTGGAATTAAGTCAGGCCGAGTCATGGCTTTGTAAAACATATACAGCATGTACAGCACCACTAAAATCATACCTGGCAACAACGCTCCGATAAATAAATCGCCTACGGATAGGGCTTCAGGTGAGAAAATACCTTGATTTAACTGCGCTTGTTGGTAAGAGGAGGAGAGAACATCCCCCAATAAAATAAGCACAATGGAGGGGGGGATAATTTGCCCAAGCGTGCCTGATGCACAAATGGTTCCACTGGCAATTTTAGGGCAGTAGCCCTGTTTAAGCATAGTGGGTAAGGCAAGCAACCCCATTGTAACAACGGTTGCCCCTACAATGCCCGTGCTGGCAGCGAGTAACATTCCAACCAGAATGACTGCAATGCCTAAACCGCCCTTAATGCCGCGCATGACTTCATCCATCGTTTTGAGTAGGGTTTCAGCAATATTGGATTTTTCAAGCATCACGCCCATAAAAACAAAAAGGGGAACGGCAATGAGTATTTCATTGCTCATAATGCCAAATATGCGACTGGGAATGCTTTGTAAAAAAGCCATGTCAAATGCCCCAAATAAATTGGCAATGAGCGCAAACAAGAGCGAGACACCTGCAAGGGTGAGAGCAACGGGAAAACCAATAAGCAGGGCAACAAAAATAACCGCAAATAATAGTAGAGATAGCCACTCCATTAGAGTTTTCCCTCAAGATGGTCATCATCTTCTTTTAAGCTGGCTTGATGGGTGCCTGTAAGGGTTAGCCATGCTTGTGCCGCAATGGAAAGTGCTTGTAAAATCATTGCGACCGCCATAAGTAAAATCAGGGTTTTTAGCAGGTACAAATAAGCCAATCCACTGGATTCGGAAGAGGTTTCTTTTATTTGCCAGCTAATGGAAACATAGTCCCAACCAGACCAGATAATAAAGCCCATGACGGGAAGGGTTAAAAATAAGGTGCCTAATAAATTTACCCAGGCGCGTTGCCTGATAGAATAGCGAGCGTAGAATAAATCCACTCGTACATGTTTGTCTTGTTGATAGGTGTAAGCCATGCCTAGCATAAACAGGATGGCATGTGCGTACATAATGCTTTCTTGTAGCGCAATTGAACCACGATCAAAGCCATAACGTAGAATGACAACCAGTGCTGTAATGGCAACCAGAGCAAGGCTTGCCCAGGCAACGCTATGTCCAACTTGGGCTTGAAGGTGGTTTTGGAAGCGAACAAAGTGTGTTAGATGTGTGGTTAAAGCAGACGGTAAGGGCATGTTTTTTGTTTTCTTTTATCCGTATCAAATAAAAACGATTTAATGCGCTATTTTAACGTGTTTTGAGGATTTTAAGGAGTATTTAACTTGGTTTTTGATGACATTAAAAAAATTTCCCCCCCCCTCTTCTGTGGTTTGGGGCATGAACAACGTAGTTGGGGGGGAGCTTGAATTCCATTGTAATTGCAAAAGTAGCGGTATCAGGGCCTTTTTTGTTTCCATTGGATTATTTGTGTTCGGAGACAGACGGCGTGTTGCCTTCTCAAAGCAAATCGTCTGTATTGCCCGTTGTGGGAGGGCGCGTTTGGGTGCCTTTTCGTAATAAAAAAGTGGTGGGGGTGGTGGTGGAACTGGTTAACTTTGCTGATGTGGATTTGGCAAAATTGAAAGTCATTCATCGCGTGATTGATACCCAGCCGTTATTTTCTCAACAGCAGTTGGCTTTTTTTCACTGGGCAAGCCAGTACTATCACGAGCCAATTGGGAACGTAATGCTGTCAGTTTTACCTAAACGGTTAAGAATGGGTGAAGTCGCAGAAATAAGAGGGGAGACCTGCTGGGCCTTAACGGAGCAAGGGCGGTTGATTCAAGCAGACAACTTGGCTAAAAATGCAATAAAACAACGTGCCGTTTTCACACTGTTTCAAAAAGAATATAAATGCGGTCGTGCGTTATTAACGGGAAGCGTGTTTTCAAAACAGATTGAGCACTGGCAAGCACCTCTTAAAAAATTGATACAAAAAGGGTGGGTACAAGAGAAACAAGGCACGTGTTTACCAGAAAAATTGTATGGAACGCCCCCCAACCATCGCTTGAATTCAGCGCAACAAATTGCGGTAGAGCAAGTGGTGGCGCAACTGAATCGGAATGATTTTGGGGCATTTTTGTTACAAGGCATTACGGGCAGTGGCAAAACAGAAGTGTATCTGGGAATGATTGAAGCGGCGGTGGCAAAGGGTAAGCAAGTTCTGGTACTGGTGCCTGAAATTGGATTAACGCCCCAAATGGTGGCTCGGTTTGAAGCACAATTACAGATGCGAGTGGCCAGTTTGCATTCCGGATTAAATGATTCGGAGCGTCATTGTGCCTGGCACTTGATTCGTACCGGGCAAGTTAAGGTTTTGCTGGGAACACGTTCTGCCATTTTTACCCCGTTTAAAGCACTGGGTTTATGTATTGTGGATGAAGAGCATGACCTTTCATATAAGCAACAAGAGGGGTTTCGCTATTCTGCACGAGACTTAATGGTTCAGCGTGCCTTTCAGGAAAAAATTCCTGTGGTATTGGGCTCGGCCACGCCCTCGTTTGAAAGTTTGTATAACGTGCAACAAGGTCGCTATCAGCATCTGCAATTAAAGCAAAGAGCGGGCAAAGCGGCATTACCCCATTTAAAATTATTGGATATTAGGGGGGAAAAAATTCAGGAGGGGGTTTCGCAACCATTAAAGACGGCCATGAAAAGGTGTTTAGAACAGGGGGGGCAAATTTTATTATTTTTAAACCGCCGAGGGTTTGCCCCAATTTTGATGTGTCATGAATGCGGTTGGCAAGCCCGCTGCCTAGGCTGTGACGCCAATATGACGCTGCATTTAGGAAAAAATCATGCGTACTTACAATGTCACCATTGCGGTGAACAATACCCAGAACCCCGTGCTTGCCCTGACTGTGAACATGCCGAATCTTTTATTAAGGTTGGACAAGGGACAGAGCGATTGCATGATGTAATACAGAACTGGTTTCCAGAGTATTCAGTTTTAAGAATAGACCGGGATACCACACGTCAAAAAGGAAAAATGGCTGAGTTGACGGGGATTGCACAACGAGGGGAGGCTGATATTTTAATTGGCACCCAAATGTTGGCCAAAGGACATCATTTTCCTAATGTGACATTTGTCGGTATTTTAGACATCGATCAAGGGTTATTCAGTGCCGATTATCGTGCGCCAGAACGTATGGCTCAATTGATTATGCAAGTGGCGGGACGCGCTGGGCGAGCTGAAAAGCAGGGAGAGGTATGGATTCAGACGCATCAACCCGATCATCCATTATTAACCACTCTTATTGCACAGGGGTATGATGCCTTTGCACAAAAAGCACTGGATGAACGGTTAAATGCATTACTGCCTCCTAAAAATTATCAGATTTTAATTCGAGCTGAGGCCAATGACCCTCAAGAAGTGATGTCATTTTTACAATCATTAAAATCTGGACTGATGCTTAATTGGCAAAAAATGAGGGACACAATGGCATTCTCCTCCCGTTCATTGCCAGAATTAGACTGCTTAGGCCCCGTTGCCGCTCCAATGTTACGCCGTCAGGGACGCTATCGTTTTCAACTTCTGTTACAATCGGCACAGCGAAATTGTTTGCATGCATTGCTTGCTGAAATGGAACCCCATATTTATAAAAGTCCGCTATCGCGTAAAGTTCGCTGGAGCATTGATGTGGATCCTATGGAGATGATGTGATGTTTCATTTTTTTGAGTCCTTTCGGGGTAAAGGGTTCTATTATGTTATGAGCGTTGTTATTAACCTTAGAACAAGGTAGGTGTTTAATTATTTTTTTTTGTATGTTTAAATACTTACTGCTCGGGGGAGTATGAAGGCGCATTTTTGAGTGTGTTTTTGTGGTAAATTGATTAATTTTAGCGTAGCGTAGTGGCTGAAGTTAGCCTTAAAGACAGGCTGTTTGAACCATTACAATTAGTAAATATTGGATAAAGAGTAAAAAATATTATGAATATAAAATGGATGAGTTTGGTTGCAGTGATGACGGTTGTTTCTGTTGGATGCAGTGATTCGGAGCAAGAACCGGTTAATAACACGGCTTCTGATACCACAATACAAGTTGAAACGGTAGAGGAAGCAGTAAAGGCTGTTGATGATAAACCCGCTGTTAAAACGGTTGAGCAAAAAGAGGCTATGATTAAAGAGGTATTGAAAGAGGTTGATGGCATTCCACCCGAAAAGCTGGATTCTGAGGTACAGAAACTGGTTACAAAAATTTCTGAAAATTCAGATATGTCAAAAGAAGAAGTAACAAAGTTGGAACAAGAGTTAAAAACCATTTTTCAAAAACTTGAAGCAGAGCGTACCAGTAACGAAGAAGGTGCTTAAGGAACTTTTGCTTCAGTCATTTGCCTTGATGCGAATAAAATGGCGTTGCCAGAAATTAAGTGACTTAACTAGAGCTTCCTTAAAGCTTTGTGTTAGTTAGGCATCTGTCGGATTTATTTTGAATCCAGATGTCTGACTTTCCAAGGAAGTGCTGATTAAATCAGCACTTCTCTAAAATCTAGTTTTTCGTCTAATCAGCACATTCGTATGTGCCATTTCATATTGTATGTCTTACATTAATATTATTTGAGTCTCGGATTTTACCTGTAAAACGGCATTAATGCCCCGCTTGTAACAGAGCCTCCATAATGGCAATGTCTCCGGGGAGGTCGACTTCGGGGGAGTCCCATTTGCTTTGTACGACTTTGATTTTGTGGCCGTATTCCAGTGCGCGGAGTTGTTCCAGTTTTTCGATGTCTTCGAGCTTGCCCACTGGCAGGGCATTAAAGGTGTTTACAAATCGTTTGGTGTAGGCGTAAATGCCGAGGTGTTTAAAGCTGTCGTGGTCCCAGTAATCTCGGCCGTGTGGAATGGTGGCGCGTGAAAAATACAGGGCAAAATCATTGACATCGGTGACCAGTTTAACGTCTTTTGGGTTGGTGATTTCGGCTTCGTTGATGATTTTAAAAGAGAGCGTGCTCATCTCAAACTCCCCTGAGTAGTCGTTTGCTAAAAAAGGGGCAATGACGTCTTCAATGGATTCGGGGTGGACGAGTGGCTGGTCGCCTTGTACATTGACAATGAGGTCGTCGTCTTTAAGCCCAAGTGCGTTGGCGGCGGCGGCAATACGGTCTGTTCCCGAGGCGGCTTCAACGGGGGTCATGATGACTTGGCCGCCAAATCCTTCCACCACATCCTTAATCCGATTATCGTCGGTGGCAATGTAAACGCCTTGTAGCCCTTTGGCTTTGGAGATGCGCTCGTAGACGTGTTGAATCATGGGTTTGCCGTCAATGCATTTGAGGGGTTTACCGGGTAAGCGAGAGGAGGCGTATCGTGCTGGGATAAAAACGTATGTGTTCATAAAAAGGGGTCTCAGAAAAATTCTCCCCCCCTCTTTAATCATGGTATTTAAAAGAGGGGGGGGGAGAATTTTTACATTTTAGAGTAGAGGTCTCGTAATAATTCGGGCGTAACCTTCTCTTTCCAGTTTGCGCCGTATACATTTTCCCAAAGGGGAGCAAGTCCCGATGCGGTACGAATCATTTTATCCATATCGGCTTCGGACAGCTCTTTGGTGATGCCTTTGGGCAGAATGATGTTGTGTTTTTTCATCATTTTTCGGAAGGTTTTTACCCCTTCTGGGTAAAATTCATCCAGTACATCAAAGGCGATGCAGTTGCCAATACCGTGATGATAGCCCATAACGTAAGACAGACCATAAGAGAGTGCATGACATGCACCCACTTGACTGTAGGCAATGCTTTGGCCGCCCATGTAAGAGGCCATCATCAGTTTTTCATCGGAATCAGGATGGTCTTCTAAGAAGACTTGGTTGCATAAGTCCAGAGATTTTTCACCAAATGCACGGGCAAACTCATTAATATACGTGCCGTTTAACGCTTCAATATTATGAATGTAGCAGTCCATTCCCGTGTAGAACCACTGGTCTCTTGGTACGCCTTGTAGAAGGTCGGGATCCATAATAATTTGGTCGTAAACGGTGTAATCTGAGTTCATTCCGAGCTTTTTATCGGGCCCTGTGAGTACGGTGGTACGTGAGGCTTCTGCGCCCGTGCCTGAGATGGTGGGTATGCCAACGTGATGTATGGCGGGGTGTTTAATTAAATCCCAACCTTGGTACGATGCGGAACCGCCTTCATTGGTGAGCATGAGGGCAACGGCTTTGCCTAAATCAAGGGCAGAACCGCCTCCGAGTCCTACGACACTAACAGGGGGGGTTGATGCATGATGCTGAGAGGAGAACTGCTGTACGTTTAAGGTCAGTGCATCCACATAGGTGGTTTTAGGTTCATCGCTGACATCCAGCCAGATGATCATGTCTTGTGGTTGGGCGGGAATGCGTTCTGCTAAAGGTTTATCTTTATGTACTTGATCCACCAAAAACACCACAAAATCATTTGGTTGTTGGCGTTCATCGGCCAAAACATCGTCTAGTTGGTCAAATGAGCCTCGACCAAAAATCATTTTAGGCACGGTTTTAAAATTACGAAATTTCATACAGTTCTCTTATTTGGTAAATACGTTAGCGAAAGCGTCAATTCGAGATTGAATGTCCTCTTCTGTCCAAGAGAGTTGAATCAGCATGGAAATGGTTCGGCTCATGATCGCATCGGATTTTGGGGTTTGTATTTGGGTGTAGTCTGGACGGTCTTCAATCAGTTCAATCGGTAGTTTGGCCGAGCTGGTCATGTTATGAATATGTGTCCAATTTTTAAGGTAGTGCCAGTTATTGCCATACCAGTAAAATACGGCGGGCACACCTTCTTTACCAAGCGCGGCAACGACTTCTTGGGCGCGTGTTTCATTGGGTAAAAAGAAGCTTAAAAAGCCTGCGTTGTCACCGGATTCATCAGGCAGTTGGCGAAAGGTGATTTCGGGGTATTGGGCTAAGGCCTCTTTTAGGGCTTTTTTGTTACGGCGTTGGGTCTCTAAAATGCGAGGCAGTTTTTTCCACTGTGCAACGCCAACGGCGGCGTTCATTTCAGAAATTCGAAAATTGTTGCCCATAATAGGGTGGCTTTCTGCACCACGATCAAGACCAATATGGTCGTGTCCGTGGTCGGAAAACATATGGGCGTTATTATAAATGGCGGTGTCATTGGTCAGTACTGCACCGCCTTCTCCGCAAGAAACCGTTTTAACGGAATCAAATGAAAAACAGCCCACTTGACCAATGGTGCCAAGCGCTTGTCCTTTATAGGTCGCGCCAGTGGCTTGACAAGCGTCTTCGAGTAAAATCAGGTTGTGCTTATCGCACAGCGCTTTGATTTCATCCATTTTGCCCATCGAACCACACATGTGAACCATATTAACGGCTTTGGTTCGGGGGGTAATAACGGCTTCGATGCCTTCGGGCGAGAGGGTGAGGGTTTCATCAATTTCGGCAAAAATAGGAATCGCACCTGCAAACACAACAGCCTCGACACTGGCCACAAAGGTAAAAGGCGGAACAATGACTTCATCACCCGCGCCAATACCAGCGGCCATCAGTGCGGTGGTGAGAGCGGTGGTGCCGCTTGAAACAAGGTGCGTATGCTTAGCGCCTGTGGTGTCGCAAATCATCTGTTCCAATTCGCGGGCTTTCCAAACGCCATTGCGTATGCCATCAAAGTTGTAGCGAAAGGTGAATCCTTTGTTCATGACTTCATTGACTTGTGCTTTTTCGGATTCATCAAAAATCTCAAAACCGGGCATGTGGCGCTCCTATACTAGGTTGTAATGTGTTTAGTTCGTGTTTAAGTTTAGTGTTCGATTAGGGATTGAATTAAGCTGTTGTGTTTTTCGGCCTGATTCTTTTGGGTTAAACGGCCTGCGCTGAAAATACTGTGCAGTTCTTGCAAAGCAATATCAAATACATTATTAATAATGATGTAATCAAATTCATGGTAGTGTGATATTTCATTTTGTGCATCCGCCATGCGGCGAGCAATGATCTCTTCACTGTCAGTACCTCGGCCAGTCAATCGGCGTTGAAGTTCGTTGAGTGAGGGGGGTAAAATAAAAATGGAGATGGCTTCGGGCATAATAGAGCGAACTTGCTGTGCGCCTTGCCAGTCAATTTCCAAAATAACGTCCTTGCCTTTTTTAAGTTCGGCTTCGACTGTGCTTTTAGAGGTACCATAATAGTGGTCAAATACGTCTGCGTGCTCTAAAAAATCCCCATCAGCAATTTTTTGCTCAAAGTCTTCGGTGCTTAAAAAGTGATAGTTTACTCCATCCTCTTCTCCAGGGCGTATGGCACGAGTGGTGCTGGAGACGGAAACCACAATGTGGCTGTCTAGTTGAATAAGTTTATTCACTAAGGAGGTTTTTCCCGCACCAGAAGGGGCTGAGACAATATAAAGCGAGCCAGACATGATGATTCTCCTTTTTTGAACACAATACGATGGATTCAATATTTTAACAGAGAATGCGGTCATTCGGTGTTTTTAACT
>WFPP01000025.1 GCA_015487495.1 Thiomicrorhabdus sp. | reverse complement strand
CTTGATCATTATCCATCTCGGCCATTTCTAAAATCTCTTTGACCGACTCAACGCCTGATTCCAGCTCATCAATGGTAGAAACAATCATTTCCAACTGAGACTGCTCTTTACCTAACGCTTGAGCAAGTGCTTGATCATTCCAAATATTGGGATCCTCTAGCTCTCTTGATACCTCAACCAAACGCTCAGCCTTGGTATCGTAGTCAAAGATACCCCCTAAGCACCTGAGTTCGTGCTTTATAATCTTCAATACGGGTATAAACGAGATTCAATTCCATCTGACTTTATTCCAAGTTACCAAAAATAAACAGAATGATACCAGCATTCTCTATTTTTTTACTAACGTTTTTAACAAAACGGTCGATATAATATCTTAAGGAACCTCTGATTAAAAACCTTTGCGCGATAGCGAGCGTAAAGGTTTCACTCTCTATATTAAGGAGCACTCTCATGGTCATGGATGTAACGAATGCAAACTCTGTTCTCTCTTATCAAAATACCGCAAAGTTAAGCGAGCCTCTAACGCCAAGCACCCCGCAAAAAACAGAGAAGCCTGTCGACCCAACTCAAGAACCCACCAATATGGCCAGCATGAAGGCCGCTCAACAAGCCAGTTTAGTCGCACACCTTTTTGGTGATGGTCAATCCACCAATGAAAGTGCTTTAAAGCTCACTTTTCAAGCTGCCATTGATAAGGTCAATGAAATACTCAGTGCTGAATTTAAGCTCGATGAAGGTGCCGTAGCACCCATTAGTGAAGACACTCTAAAACAGCAAGGCGGCATGGAATATTGGACGCCTGAAAATACGGCCAAACGCATTGTCGATGGCAGTACTGCTTTTTTTGCCTCATTTCAAGCCGCCAACCCCGACCTTGAAGGCGAAGCCTTAGTTGATCGTTTTATCGAAGTTATGGGTGGCGGAGTTACTCAGGGATTTGAAGAAGCTAAAAATATTTTAGGAGACTTAAAAGTATTAGAAGGTGAGATTTCAAGCAATATTGATAAAACCTATGCGCTGGTTCAAGAAGGATTTCAAAACTTTCGTAATCAATACCTGGGCATTACAGACGACATCACTGCTCCTAAAACAAACCCAGAAAGCAGCACAGTAACAACGGCCTGAGTCATTACAAAACCTGAACAACAGGCAATAAAAAAGGGCTTTTAAAAAGCCCTTTTTAAAAACCGAAAACACCTAAAATTCTATTCAATTTCCTCCAGTCTCACTTTCGTCAGACCGGTTTCATTTGCATAATTAGTCAGCTCAGCCGTTGAGGTGGCTCCCATTTTCGTCATTAAGTTTTCACGGTGTTTCGAAACGGTACGATCACTGATTTCAAGCATTTCAGCAATTTCTTTGGTTTTATACCCTTCTGCAACCAACTTAACCACTTGCTTTTCACGCACTGATAAGCGTTTATTCTTTAAACCTGCCGCTTCTTCTAAAATAGGTTGAATTTCCGAGTGAATGAAAAGCTCTCCCTCCATCACACCGTAAATACCTTTAATCAGTTCTTTTGGTGAAATCGACTTCATTGCAATACCACTGACACCCAAATCCAGGACTTCATTCCAAACATTCGTGGTTTCTGCTGCTGTTAAAACAATCACTTTTGTATCACCATAACGCTTTTTAATATGCGTAATGGCATTTAAACCACTTAATTTTGGCATCGATAAATCCAGCAAGACTACTTGTGGAGACTTGGCTCTAACAAGCTCAAGACACTCTAAACCATCTTCAGCTTCAGCCACTACCTCCAAGCCATCCTCTGACTCAATAATCGATTTAAATCCCGCTCTCACTAATGCATGATCTTCGGCCAGTAAAATAGTAATTTTTTCAGACATGGAAAGGTCCTAGTTTTAAAGGTTTTTATCGTTCACTACCCACATTAACGGTAGCTTAGTTTTAAAGTTTATAAGGCATTATGACGAATCGCTATAGACTTCTCAAGATATTTTAGTCCAAAACGCAGTTTTTCTAAAATAAAATGAAATTCTTTCTGTTTATTACCCATATCCTGCTTATTTTTTTGCGCTAATGTTTCAAGTTCTCTCAAGAGGGTTACCATCGTTTCCAACTGCAATAACATACAGTTTCCCTTTAAGTAATGGGCTTTTTTAACAATACCGGATGCATCACCCATTTGAATTAATTCAGACATTTCTGAAAAACCCGTTTTCAAATCATTTAAAAAATTATCCACCAGTGATAAAAATTGTTCCGGCACGGCTTCAACCCCTTCATATTTAATCTCAGTATAAAGCAAATCAGACTCAACAGAAGAAACCCTTTGCTTTTCATCATTTAAAACAGGGGGGGAAATTTGTTCAACGTGCGTATTTTCCTCGTCTTTTTCCAATGTTTTATCTTGCAATACAGCCATAATTTGAGCTTTTGAAACCGGCTTAACAAACCAGTGATCAAATCCATTAGACTCCACAGGCTGCCCTTCTAACGTAAAGTTTGACTCATCTCCTCCTGCCGTAACAGCAAAGACTTTTTTAAGATGTTTCGCTGATGGACACTGTTTTTGAACGCATTCTTTAATTTTTTGACTTACCTCAATGCCATCTAAAAAAGGCATTTGAATGTCTAAAAACACATACTCAAATGTATTTTTTAAAAACAGCTCCCACGCTTCTCGACCGTTCTTCGCTTCAACTACCGTACAATTTAATTCTTGCAAGTACCCACCTAGCACCATTAAATTAATATTGGAATCATCTGCAATTAAAACAAGGGGAGAAGATCCCATCTCTTCTGTTGCCTCTTCCACTGGAGCCATCTGCTCAAAGCTATTTTTAGCAGATGCCTCTTCCAGGTTTGTCGCCGCTAATGCAGTTACCTCCCTCTCTTCATTGGCCTTTGGAATCTCGTCTTCAGAAAAAACCAGGTCAAAGTAAAAAGACGTTCCAACCTTTAAGGTCGATTTTACAGAAATATCCCCCCCCATCAGATAAACCAGTTTTTTGACCACTAACAACCCTAAACCCGAACCAATATTCTGTGTACTGCCAATACTTTCCAGTTGAGCATATGGCTCAAAAATACGTTCCAGCTGATCTTCGGCAATTCCTTCACCAGAGTCCGTTACCTTAAAAGAAAATCGGTTATTCTCTCCTTGAATGACCTCAATGGAAACCCCACCATATTGCGTAAATTTAATGCTGTTTACAATTAAATTAATTAAAACCTGTGAAACACGAACACGATCCCCAACGACTATGTCCTGCTCACCCAAATAAATTAATGAAACAAACAAGCCTTTATCCGCCGCAATGGATTTGGTAAGCTGTTTTACATTATTCAAGGTCTCTTTTAATGAAAAAGCCACTGGGTGCAAAGTCACTTCATCAAACTCTGTTTGGGAATAAGTCAAAATATCATTGACTAAAAACGTTGATTGCTCTGCTGTAATATGAATGGCTTTTAATGCATTTAAAACGGCTTCATCCGTTTGATTGGCTCGTAAACGCTGAACCAGGCTACTAATTCCCAATAATGGAGAACGAAGCTCATGACTTAACATCGCTAAAAACCGTGATTGTTTTTGATACGATTCTTTAACAATGCGGTGTTGCGCTTCCAATAGTTCTTGACGCTCCACCACCTGTGTTACAGAAAGTCGGCCTTGAGCATCCACAATCTCACGCTCCAGCGCCACCATTTCTGTTACATCCATACAGTTGGCTAATACATAACGCTTGCCATCTTCTTCATACACATGCAATTGATGCTGAAACGACCGTTTTCCATGCCGGGTATGGTATGAAGTAATAAAACGCACGTCCTTATCAGGAGATTCCAGCACCTCTTTCACTTTAAATTGAATCATTGGTGTTGTATAACGACCTGTTAGGTGCTTAAACTCAACAATGGAATGATTAAAAAGAGCCTTTAACTCTGGCGAAAGCAATAGAGCATTCTTTTTCGCAATCGAAGAATAGCGCCACCATAATGTTTTATCCATCAACTCTTGAGCTAACGTGAGATTCTGTTCACTCATTTCAAGGTTACTCTTCTTCATTATTTAATTATCGTAACAAACAACTCAACGTAGTCAGCACTTCTCAAACACACCGTTCATTAGATGAATCAAAAACCGATGCTGATCGCGACTGTCTTTTTAAATTAAACAAGCGTAAAATGAGTTCCATAAATTTTTACGCTTAAATTAAAAAAGCTCTGAATTTCTTACTTTATAATATGATTGATGTGTCTCTCAGAGGCAGGTCAAATCATTCAGAACTTTCTTAATTGAGCTTTTGCTCGAGAGAGGCATGGTAAAAAAAGAGAGAAAATCGATTATATTTTAACCTTTTTTTATTTGTACACACTTTCGCTCAAAAGTCTCTTATTCAATATTTAAACATGAATACTTATAAGCATCACCTAAATCACCATAAAGAATACTCAAAAATGATGTCAACACAAAATAACCCAGTAAAAACACGCATTGAAAAAGACAGCATGGGAACATTAGAAGTACCTGTCGATGCACTTTATGGCGCTCAAACACAACGTGCTATTAATAACTTCCCCATTAGTCATACCCCAATGCCGGCGTCCTTTATAAAAGCTCTCTGCTACGTTAAACAAGCCTGCTCGGAAAGCAATCAAACACTTGGACTTTTATCTGCTGACAAGGCGCAAGCTATACAAACAGCAACACAAGCCGTTATTCATAACGATTATTCAGCACACTTCCCTGTTGATGTCTTTCAAACAGGCTCTGGTACCAGTACTAACATGAATGCAAATGAAGTGTTATCCAACTTAGCCAAGCAACTTACTGGTATCGAAGTGCATCCTAATGACGACCTAAACATGAGTCAAAGCTCCAATGATGTGATTCCAACCACCATTCATGTTGCCGCTAATATTGCACTCACCCAACAACTTCTTCCTGCCTTAAACCACTTAGCAAAAACTCTTGCCCACCGTGAAAATGAACTGGAACACATTGTTAAAACGGGTCGCACTCATTTAATGGATGCCATGCCACTTAAACTCAGTCAAGAACTGGCGTGTTGGCGGACTCAAATTACCGATAATATTCAACGCTTAACTGAAACCCAAACACGTCTTAAAAAACTGCCTCAAGGAGGTACGGCTGTTGGAACAGGAGTTAATGCCGACCCAAAATTTGGCCCTCTGGTCGCCTCCCACCTAAGTGAGTTAACGCAAATTTCATTTGAACCTATGGATAATTTATTTGTTGGCATCAGTTCTCAAGACACCGCTCTGGAACTCAGTGGACAACTCAATGTACTGGCTGCCAGCTTAATGAAAATAGCCAATGATCTGCGTTGGATGAACTCTGGCCCTTTAGCTGGACTGGGAGAAATTCAACTTCCAGCACTGCAACCTGGTAGCTCCATTATGCCGGGAAAAGTGAATCCCGTTATTCCTGAGGCCGTATGCATGGTTGCTGCCCAAATCATAGGCAATCACGCCGCCATTACCGTTGGAGCGCAATCAGGTACTTTCCAGCTGAATGTCATGTTACCCATGATTGCATTAAATTTATTACAAAGCATTGAAATAGCCGCAACCGCCTCAGTGCAACTTGCCGATTTAGCCATTAAAGATTTTTGCGTTAATGAAGAAACCCTTCAAAAAACCCTTGGTGCTAACCCGATATTGGTTACCGCTTTAAATACCGTTGTTGGTTATGAAAAAGGCGCTGCCATTGCAAAAGAAGCTTACCGTTCTAGCAGACCTGTGCTTGAAGTTGCACTCGAAATGACTGACCTCGATGAAGCCACACTTAAGCAATACCTCAATCCTGCCTTGCTCACCCAAGGAGGCAACCCCTCACTCTAAAATAATTTAAGTCATGACAGGCATTTACAATCACCCCTCAAAAGCACTAAAAAAGATAACGCTTTCAGAAAAATCGTCTCTCTCTTTCATTAAAACAGGAGTGCAACAGGGCCGTTATTATGCATTTAAACAACGTACAATACGATGAGGTGGTCATGGCACAAAATGACACTATCACTCTAAACTTTTGGGCACCGTGGTATGCACTCTATACTCAGTTTTCATCCATCTTTGAAACCGTTTCTGACGTTTTTTCTGATATTGCATTTAACAAAGTCAATGTGGAAACAGAAGAAACACCCGCTCACTTATTTCAAGTACGCTCAACTCCAACCATTACCTTTATGCGTGACGGCATTACTCTCTTTTCTCATGCAGGTGTTATTCCTACCGATGCCTTAAAAAAACGCCTTGCCAATTTACAAGAACTGGATATGGCACAAGTCCGTCAAGACCTGCTTAATGCACAACCCAATACTGAGAACCAAATATGAAACACCGCTGTCTTCCTCCCAGTACGATTTTAATAACAGGCTGCTCAACAGGTATTGGCTACCAATGTGCGCAACACTTACACAAAATGGGCTATCAAGTCATTGCAACCTGCCGAAAAGAACAGGATGTTCAGCGCCTAAAAAAAGAAGGGATTTGTTGCTTCCAACTGGATTTAGCCAATAGCAACTCCATTCAAAAAGCGCTTGCACAAATTCTTGAACACACCAATGGCCGAATAGATGCTCTATTTAATAATGGCGCGTTTGGGTTACCAGGAGCCGTTGAAGATTTAAGCCGTGAAGCAATGGAGCATCAATTTCAAACCAACGTTTTTGGCACACAAGAGCTCACAAATAAAATCATTCCTATTATGCGCCAACAAGGGGGGGGGAAAATTATTTACAACAGTTCCATCCTCGGGTTTGCAGCCATGCCATACCGTGGTGCTTACAATGCCAGTAAATTTGCGATTGAAGGGTTAGCCGATACGCTCAGATTAGAAGTTAAACAAGACAATATTCAAGTAATCCTTATTGAGCCAGGCCCCATATTGTCCGAATTTCGTAATAATGCCTTTCAACAATTTAAACAGTGGATCAATCTGGAGGACAGCGCACACAAACAAAACTATGTCGCGATGGTAACACGTCTGGAAACCGTTGGCCCCAGCGCACCCTTTACCCTCTCTCCCAAAGCCGTTACTCAACACGTGGTTCACGCATTACAAAGCCAACGTGCTAAAATACGCTATCGTGTGACAATTCCAACCATTGCATTTTCAATTTTAAAACGTCTACTGCCTAACCGTTGGCTTGATGCACTCTTAATCAAAGCTGGAGGAGAGGGAAAACGCTAAAAATGTGTACCCCCTCAAAAAAACAACCAAAGCAGATTCAGGTTGTATTAACTGTTCCAGTGCACTTCAAAAATATGATAAAAACATGATGTGAATCATTCATATTTTCTTACGGAACCTCTGAATAAGTCCCTTAATTTCTAGCAACGCCATTTTATTCGCATCAAGGCAAATGACTGAAGTCATGTCTAGACCTTGCAAAGGCATTTAAGCCGAGGCGTATAAAATGGCTAAGCCCCGTAAGGTGAGCCTTCAAGCCTTCCTCTTCGTTGTTATGCTTCTTGTGAATGGAATAACCATTCCCAGCGAAACAGGCCTAGAATAGGAAGGCTTGAAGACTCACAGAATGTTAAGGAACTTAATCAGAGCTTCCTTACCATAACCAGGCAGCGCCTCGAACACCACTGGCATCACCATATTTAGGCGCCCGAATCTGGGTCAAGACTTTATCACTAAATACCCAGTTATGCCAGAGGTTAGGCACGCATTGATACAAACACGCCTCATTTGACAGGCCTCCTCCCAATACAATGACATCAGGATCAATCACATTGATTACACTGGCCAAACCTTTTGCCAACCAAACCATATAATCATCTGTTAATTGCAATGCCACAGGGTCTTTTTGTGCTCGAAGCGCAAAAATATTTTTGGCGCTTTTATCCCTCCCTGTACGAAAACGATAATGCGACTCAAGGCCACTGCCTGATAAAAAAGTTTCATTGCAGCCTTTTAAGCCACAATAACACGGCAAAAATACATCTTGTTCCGTTGCCCACGGTAAGGGATTATGGCCCCATTCTCCTCCAATGGCATTCACACCATTTAAGATTTGACCATTCACAACAATCCCCCCACCACACCCTGTACCAATAATCACACCAAACACGACCTTAGCACCTTTGGCAGAGCCATCTGTCGCTTCAGACAAGGAAAAACAATTGGCATCATTCGCCACCCTTACTGGACGGCGCAACATAACTTGTAAATCACCTTGCAAATCTTGTCCTAACAAACAAGTTGAATTGGCATTTTTAATACGCCCTGTTTTCGATGAAATTGCGCCTGGAATTCCAATGCCCAGTGTGCCTTTTTGTCCCAAGGCCATTTCAGCCTCAGATACTAACTGGGTTATTGCTTGAAGCGTTGCTAAATAATCCCCTTTGGGCGTTTCCATTCGCTTTTGATATAAAATATCACTGGATGAATTGGTTTCAGAAGGCAGCGCAACTAACTCTATTTTTGTACCACCTAAATCAAGACCAAAGCGAAGAGTCGTCGTTTGATTTACCATCATCGTTCTTCCTGTTACTTAGAGAGAATGTAAACGGTTACGAAGAATGAAATGTTTTTAACCAAGAGATTTCTTGTGCACAAAACCCAGCTTGTTCGCGTGCCTCATAGTTAAAAGGACCACGTAAGTCACCATGATAATAGGTTTCAATTATATGTTGAAACGTATCAAAAGGATTCATCCCCCGCTCCTTGCACAAATACCGAAACCAGCGCGTTCCCACTTCCACATGACCAATTTCATCACGTAATAAAATTTTTAAAATTTCCACACCACGCTTATCGCCAATAGAACGCAGTTTTTGAATCATCGGAGGGGTCACATCTAACCCCCTGGCCTCCAAGGTTCTAGGAACTAATGCCATTCGGATCAATGGGTCATGATCGGTTTCATATGTAGTCATCCATAGCCCATCATGAGCAGGCATATCACCATATTCAAACCCTAATCGAAATAGGTGCTCTCGAACCATTTGAAAATGAAAAGCTTCCTCTCCTGCCACACCCAGCCAGTCCAAATAAAAACCAATCGGCATGGACTGAAAACGATAAATGGCATCTAATGCCAAATTAATGGCATTAAATTCAATATGAGCAATGGCATGCATTAACGCAGCATGCCCTTCGGGAGAGCCCAAACGTCTTTTAGGCAGTTCTTTCGGAGAGACCAATAAAGGTTTTTCGGGACGTCCAGGATCAGGGATTCGAACTACGTTTGATAAAGGGGTGAATTCAAAATGCTCTTCTGCCCAATCCTCTTGAATCTGAGCCAATAAATGCATTTTTTGATCTAGATCAGACGTCATTAAACAGGTGTACACTGTTTCAAATATGTTTTTCTGTTTCAAACCCTTGTTTCCTTTTATTTTTTACGCTCACCCCAACTAAAAATACAACAATCCAATCTTCCCCCCCTACTATAAAACAAGGCACCTTAAGGAACCTCTGAATAAACACATCGCATTAAAAAAGCCAGTCAATGACTGGCTTCAATAAAATAGGATCGAAACACTCTTTTAACTTTAACGATAATAAGACGCTTGCAAGTAACGAACACCTTTATAATTTTTAGCATCCACAGCATCAAATAATGCAGCCCATCTGGCACGGTCTTCTGGCGTCATAACCGATGACGGGTTTCGTGCGACAGATTGATCTGCATATTTTGCTTCTATCTTCGCCAGTTCCTGCATGCACGTTGCCACATCAACTTTTTGCTCAATCGCTTGTGCAGAAGTCGACCCCTCTTTAATGGCCGTTTCAATAATATTCTCAGCATCAGCAAGGCATAAATCATAAGTATTTTCTGCATACGCACTCATAGAGCCAACCGAAATAACTGAAATAAACAACGCTTTTAGTGTTAAGTTTTTCATTTTAAATATAAACTCCGAGTTGCAAATTAAGGTTTCAACACCCCTAATTCTGATACTTTTACTTTTAAATAGCAACCCAATCAACCACTAAAAAGCACTAAATATAACGAAACACTTATAAGAATTTTTTATTTGAAACCATTATGCGAGGCAATCACAAGTAAAAATAAACTCATATTTATGATTAAACAATCTTTATAACAATTCTCGACTTACCCCTTCGGGCGTCGAGTGCTTTATTTCACCTCTCTCTCATGCAAAGGTCTACTGGATAAAAAAATTAACCGTAACCCCCAAATAAAAAGCAGCAGTATGACAACCAAATACAATAATTGATACACACCATGTAATGATGAAAAAAGCCCCCAATCAGGGGATACAGGAGTCAATCCTTTAGGGTAGGCTTGTTTAATTTCTACCATCCAGGGTGCAACCCAAAAACGCAAAATACAAACCAATAATAAAGCCATCAAAAGGCTTTTAATGTGGCGTATTGATAAATCTAACCCCACATAAAGCCCTGTGAGCATAATTAAAACAACCAACAGCATCAAACTCGAAAATTCAAATAATGTCCCAGCAGTCTCACCTGCCAGCTTAGAGGGTAATGAAGAAAACAAAATAGGCACAACAAAGTAGCCAACCACCAACCAAAACATTGCCACTGAAAAAACAATCAATCCTGTAATTTTATCCAGCTTATTTCGCGTAATTTGCCTCATTTTTTCATCCTGTTTAAACAAAAATGCCTGCAAAGGCAGGCATTTTAAAAAAAAGTTATCCCCCTATTTTAACGAATTAGGAAAAAACTCTATTTTAAATTTAAAGGTATTCTACACGAATAATTTCATATTCAATTTTGCCACTGGGGGCTTCCACAATAATTTCATCTTCTTCTTGTTTACCAATTAAAGCACGCGCAATCGGAGAGTTGACTGAAATTTTATTCTCTTTTACGTCCGCTTCATCATGGCCTACAATTTTATAAGTGACCTCTTCATCCGTATCAATATTGACCAATGTAACCGTTGTACCAAATACAATTTTTCCATTTGGCGACAGCGTTGTCACATCAATAATTTGCGCCAAACTTAAAACAGACTCAATTTGCTTAATACGCCCTTCAATTAATCCCTGCATTTCACGTGCGGCATGATATTCTGCATTTTCTTTTAAATCACCATGTTCTCGAGCCGTTGCAATGGCTTCAATCACATTGGGACGCTCTTCTTTTTTTAAGCGAGTTAACTCTGCTTGTAACGCATCTGCGCCTTGTTTTGTCATAGGATGTTTTTGCATAACCCCATTTCCTTTTTACACTTGAATCGTATTGTAAAAACAAAAACGCCAAAGATTACACAATGTACAACCTCTGGCGTTTTCAGTACAAATTAATGAATAGTTTGTAAACGTGTCACAGGTTGATTATCTAAATAACCCATTGCAGCCACCATTGCAAATGCACCTGCAATGGTGGTGGTGTAACACGTTTTATGCATTAACGCTTCACGACGAATGCTGGATGAATCTTGAATACTTACCGAACCATCAGAAGTATTCACAATTAAAGAAATTTCTTCATTTACAATTGAGTCCACAATATTAGGGCGACCCTCTGTGACCTTATTTACAATTTCACAAGGCACTCCCGCTTCCATTAAGGAAGCCGCTGTTCCGCGAGTAGCAACGATTTTAAACCCTTTTTCAATCAGTTGATTTGCAAGGTCAATAACTTGTATCCGATCCGCTTTTCGCACACTTAAAAAGGCCGTACCTGATCGAGGTAGAACAGTACTGGCGGCCAACTGTGCTTTCGCATACGCTTGAGCAAAATTTTCACCAATCCCCATTACTTCACCTGTTGACTTCATTTCTGGCCCAAGAATCGGATCCACACCCAAAAACTTAATAAAAGGGAAGACGGCCTCTTTTACAAAATAATTGCTTGGAACCACTTCATGCGTAAACCCTTGATCAGCCAATTTTTGACCAACCATACAACGCGCAGCAATCTTAGCCAAAGGATTTCCAATGGATTTAGACACAAAGGGAACCGTGCGAGAGGCACGGGGATTCACTTCGAGCACATAAATATCCTCCCCCTTGACAGCAAATTGGGTGTTCATTAACCCCACCACACCCAGTGCTTTTGCCATATCAGCTACTTGCACACGAATACGATCTTGAATCTCCTTTGAAATACTGTATGGAGGTAATGAACAGGCTGAATCACCTGAGTGAATTCCCGCTTGCTCTATGTGTTCCATAATGCCACCAATCACCACATCATTTCCATCACAAATAGCGTCCACATCCAATTCAACAGCATCATCCAAAAATCGGTCTAATAAAACTGGCGAATCGTTAGACACATCAATGGCCGCTTGCATATAACGAATCAAATTCGCTTCGTCATACACAATCTCCATACCTCGTCCACCTAAAACATAAGAAGGACGAACGACTAATGGATACCCAATTTCTTTTGCTAAAATAACCGCCTCTTCTGAAGACGTTGCAGTACGATTGGGTGGTTGCAATAAGTTTAAGTCATTTAGAATTTTTTGAAAACGTTCACGATCTTCTGCAATATCAATCGACTCAGGAGAGGTACCAATAATAGGCACGCCAGCGGCTTCCAAATCTTCAGCTAACTTTAATGGTGTTTGTCCACCATACTGAACAATCACACCTTTCGGCTGCTCAATCTCTACAATTTCAAGCACATCTTCCAATGTAAGTGGCTCAAAGTACAAACGATCAGAGGTGTCATAATCAGTGGAAACCGTCTCTGGATTACAATTAACCATAATGGTTTCATAGCCATCTTCACTCATGGCCATCGCGGCATGCACACAACAGTAATCAAATTCGATTCCCTGACCAATACGGTTTGGCCCCCCGCCTAAAATCATAATTTTATCTTTATCGGTTGGATTGGCTTCACACTCCTCATCATACGTTGAGTACAAATAGGCAGTTGATGTTTCAAACTCTGCTGCACAAGTATCAACACGTTTAAAAACAGGGCGAATGTTTAACGTATGACGAAATTTACGAATAAAAGCCGCATCAGTATTAAGCAGCTTTGCCAAACGGTTATCTGAAAACCCTTTACGTTTAAGATTACGTAAATACACCTCATCTAACGCTTCTAAACCACGTTGTTTTACGTCATCTTCAATATCAACCAGCTCTTTAATTTGAGCCAAAAACCAAGGATCAATCTTACAACTTTCAAAAACGGTTTCTAAGTCCCAACCGGCACGGAAAGCATCGGCAACATACCATAAGCGCTCCGCACCTGGGTTGCGCAATTCTTGACGCAAAAGATCCTTAATCTCTTTTTCTTCCATTGTTGCCAATGGCATAATTTCATCAAATCCAGTTTTATCGGTTTCTAATCCTCGCAATGCTTTTTGAATTGATTCTTGAAAATTACGCCCCATTGCCATCACTTCACCCACCGACTTCATTTGAGTTGACAGACGATTTTGGCCTTGAGGGAATTTTTCAAATGTAAAGCGCGGAACTTTCGTGACTACATAATCAATTGTAGGCTCAAAGGAAGCTGGCATGGCTCCATTGGTAATGTCATTTGACAACTCATCCAAGGTATAGCCCACCGCTAACTTGGTTGCAATTTTAGCAATCGGAAAACCTGTTGCTTTAGAGGCAAGAGCCGATGAACGAGAAACTCGTGGATTCATCTCAATAATAATCATTCGTCCTGTTTCTGGGTGAATGGAGAATTGGACGTTAGAACCTCCTGTTTCCACACCAATTTCACGCAATACGGCCAAAGAGGCATTACGCATCAATTGATATTCTTTATCGGTTAATGTTTGAGCGGGTGCAACCGTAATGGAGTCCCCTGTATGAACACCCATAGGATCAAGATTTTCAATCGAGCAAATAATAATACAATTATCATTACGATCACGAATCACTTCCATTTCGTACTCTTTCCACCCTTCAATCGACTCTTCAATCAACAGTTCACTGGTGGGGGATAAATTTAATCCAAATTTACAAATTTGTTCAAATTCATCTTTGTTATAAGCAATGCCTCCCCCAGAGCCACCCAAAGTAAAAGAGGGACGAATCACCGTTGGAAACCCTACTTTCTCTTGAATACTCCAAGCCTCTTCCATATTGTGTGCCACATCTGAAATAGGCATATCCAAACCAATTTTAGTCATCGCCTGACGAAAGCGGTCACGGTTCTCTGCCTTATCAATTGCATCAGCATCCGCCCCAATCAGTTCCACACCATACTTGGTTAAAATCCCTTTATCGTTTAAGTCCAATGCACAATTTAAGGCAGTTTGTCCTCCCATTGTGGGCAAAATCGCATCAGGACGTTCTTGAGCAATAATGGTTTCCACTGTTTGCCACTCAATGGGTTCAACATAAGTCGCATCTGCCATTTCAGGGTCGGTCATAATCGTTGCCGGATTCGAATTCACAAGAATAACGCGATACCCTTCTTCTTTCAGAGCTTTACAAGCCTGAACGCCAGAATAATCAAATTCGCATGCTTGACCGATAATAATAGGGCCTGCACCAATAATCATAATACTTTTTATATCACTTCTTTTTGGCATTACTTACTCTTCCTAATATTATCAATAAATAAATCAAACAGCGGAGCAACATCATGAGGGCCTGGACTGGCCTCAGGATGTCCCTGAAAACCAAACGCCAATTTATCCGTTCGGGCAATGCCCTGTAATGAACCATCAAATAACGATTTATGAGTTGCAACAAGGCAGTTTGGCAAAGAATCTGCATCTACTGCAAACCCGTGATTTTGAGAGGTAATCATGACTTTTTTGGTTTCAATCTCTTGTACAGGATGGTTTGCACCGTGATGACCAAATTTCATTTTTAATGTTTTTGCACCACTTGCCAAAGCGAGTAATTGGTGTCCTAAGCAAATACCAAAAACAGGTACATTGGTTTTTAAAATAGTTTGAATGGCTTGAATAGCATAATCACAAGGTTCAGGATCACCAGGGCCATTCGATAAAAAGATGCCATCTGGGTTCATTGCCAAAACTGCTTCTGCTGGTGTTTTTGCTGGCACAACCGTTAGCCTGCAACCACGGTCAACAATCATGCGTAAAATATTACGTTTAACACCATAATCATAAGCAACGATGTGAAAACCACTATTACTGGAACAATCGAGATGACCTTCCCCCAGTTTCCATGAGCCTTCTGACCAATCATATGTTTCTGAGGTGGTCACCTCTTGGACCAAATCCAGTCCTTTTAAACCGCGAAATGACTTTGCTTGTAATACGGCGGCTTCGGCATCAATTTGATCGCCTGCCACAATCACTCCAGACTGCGCCCCCTTATCACGAAGAAGTCGTGTTAGTTTACGTGTATCAATGTCTGCAATGGCCACAACATTTTGTTCTTTTAAATAGTCAGGCAATGACTTTTCAGCACGAAAATTACTCATTAACACAGGACAATCTTTCACAATTAACCCTTGAGCCATAATACGTGGAGATTCTTCATCTTCTGTATTCACCCCTACATTCCCAATATGAGGATACGTTAAGGTCACAATTTGTTTAAAATACGAAGGATCCGTTAAAATCTCTTGATATCCTGTTAATGATGTGTTAAAAACGACCTCTCCTGTCGTTTCTCCATCCGCACCAAGTGAAACCCCCCAAAACAGGGTACCATCTTCTAAAGCCAGCAAAGCTTGTGTCATTGATTCATCCATCCAAGTGTATTAACGAGCGTTCTGCACGTGTGAGAGCAAGGTACTCTAAACCAAATTAACCAACTCAAACTTCCGGAAAATAATTCAGTCTGTGTTAAAAATGAAGATTTAAACGCTCATTTTCCTCTTAATTCAGACTCTTTTATAAGCAATCCAAACCATGCCACCATTTCAAGCAATACATACAAAAAAACGGAGCCAGTCCCATTAAAGAACTCACTCCGTTTTTTTAGTGTGCTAAATGACGTTGGCCATCCCTGCTAAATACTCCGTAAAAGCAAAAAACTGTTTAATTTCAGTCGCAATAATTCATTGCGTGGATTCTACTTGATTACACCTTGCTTGTCCAGTAAGAATCCGCTTATTTAAAGGGTTTTATTCCATTCCACCTACTTAAAACATCCCTTCTAAAGTACGGCAAAAGTCTCCCTAAAAAAAAAGCCCTACAAGGTCAAAACCGCAAACCCTGAATCCGCTAATTTTTCAGCCCCCTTGGTGTTGGTTAATACGGCTAAAGACGCATTATCTGAACTCAAATAACGATCAGCCACCTCTCTTAAATCCTTTAATGTGGTAGAAATCACGCCATAACGATACGCCATTCGCACCTCATGCGTTCGGCCATACAATGTTTGAAAAAATGCCTTTTTAACTTCTCCTGCTGGCGAACTGGGTTTATCTATTGAACTGATGACATTTAAAATGGCTTCATCCACTTTGGCTTGTGTCGCATCTTCGCTCATTAACCATGATTTTGCCAAATAAAAGTCATCATATGTTTCTAACAAGCGTGGATCACGGTAAGAATAAAATACGAACGCACTGGCTTCAGCATTGTAGTGCGCTCCACCTCCATAAGCCCCCCCTTTTTCACGAATTGAGGAATGTAAAAAACCATTACGCAAACAGGCACCCAAAACTGCTAATTTAGGAGCATCCTCATGATCTGGCATAACAGCAGGATACGCAAGCGCACAAAAATTGACTTGTGTACTGGTTACCCAAGCTTGCTTAATCGGTTGATGAGAAGCTTTGACAATAAAGTCACTCTGATAAGAAGAAGAGTCAGGCAAAACACGCCACGTTGATGCTAACCCCTTTAACGCGGAAGACAACCCTTGTTCATCACTAATCACCAAAGCCTGCTTAGGCGATTGACATAATTTTTTTTGTATGCCCGATAGTCCCTTAGCAAAGGCTTCTACAGCTGATTCTGACGCCTGCAACGAGTCATTCAGTTGCTTTATTGCCTGAATACCTGCAAATCCTGAGCGCTGAAAGCTCCACTGTGCAGGGGGGGTAAAATTTTGAGTCGCAGCCATCATAGCCAAACCATGACCATTCCCCGTAATGCTATGATCAACCGAAGCCCTAATTTGCCCTACAAGGTCTTTTAAACGATCCAGCTCATCAAAACGCGCAGAGTAAAGCGTCTCTTCAAGCAGTCCAGCCACCTCATTCTGATGAGCATTCAACCCCTTTGAAGACAGTATAAAATGACTGTGACACCCATCGGGTGCTTGCAACTTTGAATGTACCGCAGAACGAGCAGACAAACCGCCCGAAATTTGAGCATGATATGCTTGGGTTTCCAAGTAATCACGTTCAGCACTACCTACTTCCGTAATACAACTATTAAACAGTGGCATCCATGCTTTTTCCTGGTCACTCAATTCAGGCAAATCCACAACTAGCTGCTCATAAGTCAACCCATTACTGCCACAAGAATAATACGTAACAGGCATCTTGCCAACCCGTGTAGTTTGAGCATGATAGGTTTTAATGGTTTCAGGAATGTCTTTTTTCGTCACTTCTGGCAAAATATCAGGGTCATCTATTTGAGCCTGACGCTTTTCCAATGCGACCGCTTGATCCACAATGGCCTGCTTTTCCTCTTCTGTTAATGCTGCTTGAATGCTTGCCAATTTTTGCTTTTCAGCTAACTCTTTTTGAACCGACAATTCCGTATCAGGTGCCATAGTCAAACGAACACGATGCGGATTATCCAACAACCACGCTTGAATCAAGTCTGGAATAAACCGGGGATCCTTTACCTCTTTTTCCAAAACGCTCAATGCTTGATCGGTATCAAGTAGTACAATCGGATCCCCTTCATGTAATGCCCCAGGTAACGCATGTAAAATCAACTGCAAACCATAAGGGTAACTGTCGCCTCCGACTTCTCGTTGAGACAACTCCAATTGATGCAACATCGCATCAACTTGTGACTGCTCTACACCCTCTACCACAATTCGATTTAACTCAGCCAAAACAAGGTCTTCAATAGCTTGGGCATGCTCACTCTCTGAACCTTGAACCCCCACAACAAATGCCATTTCCTTGTTTGATTCTTCCAAACCACACAAAGGAGAAGGTGCCGTTGCCAAAGAAGTTTCTTCCAAAACCATGCGTAACGGAGAAGCGCTATTGTCCAACAATACAGAAGAAAGTAAGTGACCTTTTAAAACCTGAATCGGGTCCTTGTTCTCACCCAATAACCAGCCCAACACAATATGGGTTTTGGCTTCCACATTCTCTTCGTCCAAAGCATAAGACGCACTGACGGCTTTAGGCTGATTAAAGCGTTGCTCCAAACCAACATGCACTTGCGGCACACGTTCTTTAAAACTTGATAATGCCAGCGATTCAAAATGAGTTTGATGTTCAAAAGCAGGAATATCACCATACGTCATAAAAACAGCATTGGAAGGGTGATAGTGGATTTTATGAAAATCCAATAACTGCTCATGCGTTAAATCAGGAATATTTTCAGGCTCACCACCGCTGTTATAGTGATAAGTCGTTGTTGGATACAGCTCCGATGAAAAAGCTTGCCATAATGTTGAAACGGGAGAGCTCATTGCCCCCTTCATCTCATTAAATACCACGCCCTTATAGGTTAAGGGAGAATCAGTATTCGTCATTTCTTCGAATTCAAAACGGTGACCTTCCTGTGCAAAATCAAGCACATCCAAGTTTGGAAAAAACACTGCATCCATATACACTTGCAACAAGTTTTGAAAATCTTTTTTATTTTCCGTTGCAAAAGGGTAGGCGGTCCAATCACTGGATGTAAACGCATTCATAAACGTATTTAATGAACGTCGAATCATCATAAAAAAAGGGTCACGTACAGGGTATTTTTGACTACCACATAACGTAGTATGCTCAAGAATATGCGCCACACCGGTTGAGTCCATTGGAACCGTTCTAAGAGCCACTAAAAAAACATTTTGCGGATCATCCGCTGCCAAGTGATAATGCGTTGCTCCAGTTACAATATGTTGATAATGCTCAACCGTTAAATTTAACGATTCAATCGTATGCTGGCCAATGTACTCAAATGCTACATGCGTTTTTGACATAGTTTTTAACTTCCACAAATTAAGACTTAATTAAATAAGAAGAGATAAAGAGGGGAGAAATAATAATTTAAATATTCCCCCCCCTTCTTTCTTTTTATGAACTTTTTATAAAAAAGGCTGTTCAATGAACAGCCTTCTGAAACAACTAAAAGAAAACCTTAAGGGAGCTTTACACAAAAGAATGCTTACAAAAGGCTTTATACTCAAAACTGAATTAGGCCTCAACGGCCTTAATTGAAAGTTTGACACGACCTTGCTTGTCCACCTCTGTCAACTTCACACGAATTTCCTGCCCTTCTTTTAGATAATCATTTACATTTTCAACACGTTCATTTGCAATTTGAGACACGTGTACCAAACCTTCACGACCAGGCATATAAGAAACAAACGCACCAAAATCAACAATTTTCTTCACAACAGCATCATACGTTTTACCAATTTCGGGTTCCGCAGTGATCTCTGCAATTCGTGCCGTAGCCGAAGCAGACGCGGCTTCATCAGAGGATGAAATTTTTACATTACCCTCATCATCAATTTCAATTACACAACCCGTTTCTTCCGTCAGAGCACGAATAGTCGCGCCCCCTTTCCCGATGATTTCACGTACTTTTTCAGGCTTAACCTTAATCATTGTATAGCGTGGTGCTGTTGAGGCTACCCCTTCATTAGAAGATTGAATGGCTTCTGCCATAGAGTCAAGAATAGTCAGGCGCCCTTTCTTAGCCTGCGCTAATGCCATCTTCATAATCTCTTCGGTAATGCCTGTGATTTTAATATCCATTTGCAATGCCGTAATCCCTTGATCGGTTCCCGCCACTTTAAAATCCATGTCTCCCAAGTGATCCTCATCACCTAAAATATCCGATAAAACAGCAAATTTATCCTCTTCTTTAATCAGGCCCATTGCAATTCCTGCAATAGGTGCTTCAATTGGCACACCAGCATGCATTAATGACAAGGACGTTCCACACACTGAAGCCATTGAACTGGAACCATTGGATTCCGTAATTTCAGAAACCACTCGAATGGTATAAGGAAACTCTTCTGCGGTAGGCAATAACGCCGCCACTCCGCGACGTGCCAACATACCATGACCAATTTCACGACGCCCAGGGCTACCAATTCGACCACACTCACCCACTGAAAACGGAGGAAAATTATAATGCAACATAAAACGGTCTTGATAAGAACCCGTTAAATCATCCACAATTTTAGCATCCCGTTCCGTTCCTAATGTTGTCACCACCAACGCTTGCGTTTCACCACGTGTAAATAAAGCCGAACCATGAACTTCTGGTAAAACACCTACTTTACATGTCACCTGACGAACCGTTTGTGTATCACGACCATCAATACGAGGTTCTCCCGCAATCACTCGACCACGCACAATTTCTTTTTGCAGTTTACCAAACGCAGCTTCCAGTGCTTTATCGTTAAACCCATCTGGTTTCTCGTCTGAAACAGCAAGCTCCGCCATCACCTTGGCTTTAGCCGTATCTAAAGCACTGTAGCGTGCCATTTTATCCGCAATACTATAAGCCGCCTCAACCTCTGAACGCACTAAAGAAAATACCGCCTCTTTAAGCTCCATGTCTTCAGGTTCTGCTTGCCAATCCCAAACAGGTTTGGCCACCTCTGCTGCAAACTCTGAAATAGCATCAATGGCTACTTGCATTTGAGCATGGCCAAACATCACTGCTCCCAGCATAATATCTTCAGACAATTCAGACGCTTCAGATTCAACCATTAACACCGCGTCTTTCGTTCCTGCCACACTCAATTCCAAATCCGACGTTTTGAGTGCCTCCAAAGTTGGATTTAAATAATACTCACCATTCTGATAACCAACAATGGCCGCGCCAATTGGTCCATCAAAAGGAACTCCCGAAATAGCCAATGCAGCAGACGTTCCTAACATAGCCGCCACTTCCGTACCCACGTCACGATCTAAAGCAACAACCGTTGCAATAACTTGCACTTCATTTTTAAACCCTTTTGGAAAAAGAGGACGAATCGGACGATCAATCAAACGCGACATCAAGGTTTCTTTTTCAGAGGGTCGTCCTTCTCGCTTTAAAAACCCCCCTGGAATTTTTCCAGCAGCATACGCTTTTTCTTGATAATTAACCGTTAAAGGAAAAAAATCTTGCCCTTCTTTAGCTGTTCTGGCAGCAACCACCGTCACCAAAATACGGGTATCCCCCATTCCAATCATGACAGCACCATCTGCTTGACGTGCAATTTCACCCGTTTCCAATGTAACCTGCTGGTTGCCATATTGAAATGACTTCGTAATCTTGGCCATAAAAAATCCTTTAACGTTTCAAAAATAATAAATAAAGCGCATTACACCATACCAAGCGCTTTTAACTGCAAAAAATATCCATTGTGGCTTTACTTGTCTGAAATCTGAATCCCTAAGGAAGCTCTGAATAAATCGCTTTCCTAACAAATCTTATGAAACCCACACAACACACACTCGAAAAACGTGGCTCTCAATACCCGCAAGGTTGTTCATAAGCCGAAGCAAAAAAACACACACCCAAAGGTATTTTAATCTTTTTTATTCATGCATCCTTTCATACAAAGACTTCCTTATAACCACAAACATTAGCAAGAAACCTTGGCACGATACCAGCACAAGTACAGAGTAACAGTCAGTCTATATCCCTGATATCTGGTTAAAAAGGAGTCAGACACTCATAAATTAACGGTATTTTATACCTTAATAGGTCTTTTAGGGATTCAGGTTCATTCGACATACGCCTGCGAAAAGAGGCCTTAATGCTGACAATTTGGCTTGCCCAGAATCCAAACGATTTAATCAGCGCTTCCTTAAGAAAACCCTGAACGGGACTATTCTACTCTTTATTTTCTCTTTGGCGAATAATTTATAAGAGACCTTTGCACGAAAGAGTACACAAATAAAAATAGTTAATATTTTCTCAACAGTATCGTGTGCAAAAGCTTCATAAACAAAAAAACCCTGCCTAGGCAGGGTTTTTTATTCAAACATTTTGTATAACAAACTTGGCTTCCCTCTGAAAAAAGCATGCCTAAGCCGTTCCTGTTTTCTTATTTGCGCAAACCTAAACGCTTAATAAGAGACAGGTATCTTTCACCGTCTTTCTTGTGAATATAATCCAAAAGCTTACGACGACGACTGACCAAGCGCAATAAACCTGTACGAGAATGATTATCTTGCTTATGTATTTTAAAATGCTCTGTTAGGTACTTAATACGCGCAGTTAAAAGGGCGATTTGAACCTCTGGCGAACCCGTGTCGCCTTCTTTTGTTGCATATTCAGCAACGATTTTTGCTTTAACGTCAGCGTTAAACATACTCTTTCTCTCCAAAATCGGTTTTAATTAAATAGACTCGCTTCCACAACCGATGATAGAAACGAACTGGCTGGCGTATTATACCTATTTAAGATCTTAAAACAAGTTGCTTAAGGAAGCTCTGATGAAAACGTGTTTACACAAAACAATCATAAAATTAAAACAATTTAACAGTTTACCTTAACGTTTACCAAACCCATGCACATAATGCCCTAATGCTGAAATATCATCTCCCATATGACGAACCAGATCATCTAAACTCACAATTGCATTTTCTAAAATATTTACTGCTATAAATGGTTCTTCAACTTTTAAGCGTTCATACATTGGACGTGTTAGCATAAAAATTTGTACGCCTTTCTTACCTGCCGTCATTCTTAAATTACGAGGTTTGCGATCAAAAAAAGACATTTCGCCAATTAAAGTTCCCACACCTTGCTTTCCTACTGCGGTATGATCGGCATCTGCCCCGTTAAATAGCACCTTACCCTTAACAATAAAACCAAGTGATTCACCTACCTCACCTGCATCTGAAATCACCTCTTCACCTTCGTATTTTTTATCTTGAAGATAGTGAATTAAACGACCGACTTCCTGCTTAGTTAAGGACTCACAAATTAAGTGTTTTTGAAAAAAATTAAATAGCTCATCCGTAGATATAGATAACATACACTCTCCTTGAAACGAATACAAAATACTCACAATGGTTTTTGGGCAATAAAGGAAGCCACAGGGCGTCCATCCTTTAATTTCTCTATTCTATCAACAATTATTTGATAACCCGAAAAAACTTTACTTAATTCATCTGTTTTTAAAATTACATTTGGATTTTTAGGTGAACCAAGCGCCTCAACCCCTGTTACAAAGGTTTGATACAGCACAACACCACCTGGTGAAACGGCACGTTCTATTCGTTGAAAAAGTGTCCGGTTTAAATAACGAACAACCACAACCAAATCAAACTGAGTATCTGGAAAACACCCCTCTTTTTTAAGATCACAACATTTAAATTTAATCGAAGCACCCGAACGGTTTGCCAACTGCTTTGCTCGCCTTAAAACTCGTGCCTCTTGATCAATACCCGTCACTCGCCACCCTTTTTGAGCTAAAAAAACAGCATCCCGGCCTCCACCACATCCTAAATCCAGCGCATTAAGACGTGGAGTCATCTGTTTAGGGTTCATCCCTTGCTCAATCATGGATTGAACCCAATCCGACAATAACGGGGTTGGTGTCCATAATTGCCTAGAGTCACTTCCTGTCACCACTTGTTCTGGTAACGCCTTTGCCCATTGTTGCATTGTTTGCTCATTGTCTATCACCAACGAACCACTTACCTTATAACCTTTTGTATCCAAAAACAGACTGGCAGCGTCAATCTCTTCCTTGTCCCCCACTAAAAAAAGGGTCGAGGGAGTCGCAGGCAATTCATTTAAACTTTCAGGCAAAATTTCCCAAGGCAACCACGTCGCCTCTTTAAGGTGGCCTGCCAAATAAGCCGCACGCTCTCTTAAGTCCAAAATACCATCCGCCTGAGTAAAAATCATCTCCCACCCCCAAAACTCACTCCCCCACCTCTTCAGCCTTAGCAAGGTGTAAGTTAAAAACACGTTTAGGCTTTAATTTCTGTTTTTTATCAGACCACTCTCCCACCGCGAAACACTCTTTCTGGTCATATAAACGCACAAATTCTGCCTCTGGTTTTGGATAGTCCAGCATTTGGCCGTGCTTGATTAAATCAACTTCTTCAGCAGAAAGATCCAAACGTGGCAGGTGAGTTAATGCACTGTCAATAGGCTGAATAACTGCCTTTCGCAAAGATTCAATCTCTGAAAAAGTCACCATATTTTCACCGCTTAACGACCCCGTTTGAGTACGATGCAATGCGGTTAGGTGCCCAACCGTTCCAAGAGCCAAAGCAATGTCCTCACCCAATGTTCGAACATAAGTTCCCTTGGAACACATCACATCAAAAGTCAACACACTGTTTTCAAACGAAATAAACTTCAACTGTTTAATCACAACAGAACGAGCAGGTCTATCAATTTCTATGCCTTGACGTGCATAATGATACAGCGGTTTTCCCTGATGTTTCAAAGCCGAATACATCGGTGGCACTTGTTTAAGTGCACCTATAAATTGTTTCAGCACCCGCGAAATTGAGTCTTCATTTAACTCGGGAACTTTTAACACTTTAACCACATTGCCTTCCGTGTCCCCTGTATCGGTTTGTTCTCCCAATTTTAACGTCGCTGTGTAACGCTTATCCAATTCAAGCAACAAACCTGAAATTTTGGTGGCTTCTCCCAAACAAATGGGGAGTAACCCTGTCGCAAACGGATCCAATGCTCCCGTATGCCCCCCTTTTTTGGCATTAAAAAGTCGCATTACTTTTTGTAACATACCATTTGAAGAAGGCCCGACAGGTTTGTTTAATAAAATAATGCCATCAATGTGCCTCTTAGGTGGACGTTTAAACTGTGCCATTTAAGAATTAAGCGCTTTATTAATTAAATTTTCAATATGCTGTGCATGCTCTGGAACATTGTCATAAAAGAACCGAATATCTGGCACAATACGCAAACGTAATTTCTTACCCAGCTCTGTCCTAAAAAAACCCTTTGCTTTTTCCAGAGCATTCAATGCATCTTGTACTTCAGGGTCTGATTCATTATGACCAATCAGTGCAAAATGCACTCTAACAATGCTTAAGTCTTTACTGACTTTACAGTCGGTAATATTTATTCTTTGAAACCGTGGATCTTTCGCCTCTCGCAATAACATTTGCGACAACGTACGCCGAATTTCCTGGGCGACCCGTGCAGGCCGACTCACCGTTGAATTACTCATATTCACTTTCTCTTTATTTTTTGTAACGGCTAAACAATGACTGCTTTTTTATAAAAACAAAATGCCCCAGTGGGGCATTTTGTAAAACCTAATGAAGTGCTGATTCAATTAGCTTAACGTACGTTTCACTTCTATACGTTCGTAACACTCAATTTGATCCCCAACTTTAACATCATTATAATCTTTTACACCAATACCGCATTCAATGCCTTTATTGACTTCCTGTACATCATCTTTAAAACGACGTAAAGATTCCAATACTCCTTCATAAATAACAATATTATCACGAAGAACCCGAATTGGGTTATTACGTTTAACCACCCCTTCCGTCACCATACAACCAGCTATTAAGCCAATTTTAGGGGCTTTAAAAACATCACGCACATCCGCAACACCCACAATATTCTCTTGAATATCCGGAGCGAGCTTCCCTTCAACCGCACGCTTCACTTCATCGACAATTTCATAAATAATGCTGTAATACTTTAAACCAATGCCTTCATTATCAATAATACGCTTGGCTGCAACATCAGCACGAACATTAAAACCAAAAATCAATGCATCTGAAGCCAATGCCAAGTTGGCATCGGTTTCACTAATGCCCCCTACACCAGAAGAAATCACATTTACTTTAATCTCTTCTGTGGATAATTTCACCAATGCATCTGTAATCGCCTGAATGGATCCTTGTACGTCTGCTTTCAAAATAATGTTAACGCTTTGAGTTTCACCCTCAGCCATTTTGTTAAACATATTTTCAAGTTTTGATTTTTGCTGACGTGCAATTTTTAATTCTTTAAACTTGCCTTGACGGAAGGTGGCTGCTTCACGAGCCTTACGCTCATTTTCAACAGTAATCATTTCATCCCCAGCAACAGGCACACCAGACAGTCCGAGCAATTCAACCGGAATAGATGGCCCCGCTTCTAAAATACTTTGACCTGAATCACTGATTAAAGATCTAATACGCCCATAAACCATACCACACAAAACAATATCACCTTTACGTAACGTACCCGATTGAACCAGTACCGTTGCAACCGTTCCTCGCCCCCTATCCAAGCGAGACTCAATCACCACGCCTTTTGCATGACCTTCAATTGGTGCTTCCAACTCCAACATTTCAGATTGTAACGAAATCGCATCTAGTAAATCATCAATCCCCAAACCGGTCTTAGCCGAAACAGGAACAAATTGAACATCGCCGCCCCAAGCTTCAGGCACCACTTCTTCCGTGGCAAGCTCCTGCATCACACGATCCATATTGGCTGTTTCTTTATCCATTTTATTAACAGCAACCACAATACCAACACCAGACGCTTTGGCATGTTGAATGGCTTCGCGAGTCTGAGGCATTACCCCATCATCTGCCGCCACAACAATCACCACCACATCCGTAATATCGGCACCTCGTGCTCGCATGGCGGTAAAAGCCGCATGACCAGGAGTGTCAATAAAAGTAATTCCTCCCTGATCGGTATCAACATGGTAAGCACCGATATGTTGCGTAATACCACCCGCTTCACCTGTTGCCACCTTGGCCTTACGAATGTAGTCAAGTAGAGACGTTTTACCATGATCAACATGTCCCATAATCGTGACAACAGGAGAACGGGTAACCGTAGCTCCATGATACTCCTGATTGACCACCTCATCTTCAACCGTTACTTCATTAAAGGCAATGGCATTATGCCCCATTTCCTCAACAATTAGCATTGCCGTTTCCTGATCAAGAATCTGGTTAATGGTTGCCATCGTACCAAGCTCCATCATCATAAACTTAATGACCTCTCCGGTTTTAATCGACATTTGCTCTGCCAGTGCTGACAAAGTAATGCTTTCAGGCACTTTTACGTCCTTAATAACAGGCGCAGTTGGCTGTTGAAACCCATGCTCATTATCCATCTGCAACGCAGCACGATGTTTGGGTTGAACGTTTTTTCGGCCACCACGGGCTGGACGCCGATTACCACCACGATTATTTTGGTTTCCAGGTTTTTTCGCTGCGCCTCCTTTAGGCCCATCTCGACCATCATTCACCTTGCGAGTTTCATGATGTTTTTGATCTTTGGCTTTTTTAGCCGCCTTAGAATGGTCTTCTTTAACAGGAGGTGGAGCCACTACAGGAATCTCTTCAGGTTTTACATGTGTTTTTTCCGGTTTCCCTCTCCCTTTTTTAGAGCGTGTTTCTGGCTGAGCTTGTTTCTCAACATCAGGGGATGTTTTTTTAGACGATTCAACCGTTTTCACTGCTTCTTCAACAGGAGGAACGATCTCAACCACAGGCTCTTCAACCTTCTCTTCTTTTTTAACATAAGTACGTTTTTTGCGTACCTCAACCTTTACACTGCGCTTATCCCGACCAGAACCTGATGATAAATTAAGCGTCTGCTTACGACGTAACGTCACTTTTTTGGGCGATTCTTCTGACTGTTCACCATGCAATGATTTCAGATAACCCAATAGCGTTATTTTTTCATCGTCTGTAATCACATCTCCTGATTTTTTACCTTTAATACCCGATGCATCCAGTTGAGAAAGTAGTTTTTCTTCCGAAAGGTTGAGTGTTTTTGAAAATTCTTTTACCGATATATCTGACATTTAATTCCTCTCCCTTTACTCTTCAAACCATGGTGCACGTGCTTTCAGAATTAATTCTCCAGCCGTCTCTTCATTGATGTCCAAGATTTCCAATACTTCATCAATACTTAACTCTGCCAAGTCTTCTTGTGTTATAACACCACTTCCTGCCAATGTTTTTGCCAACTCAGGGGTCATTCCTTCCAGACTTAGCAAATCATCCGCTGGCTCAGCCAATGCCAAACGCTCTTCTTCTGCAATGGCACTGGTTAACAGGGCATCTTTAGCACGCTGTTTTAACTCCGTTACAATTTCTTCATCAAAACCATCAATATCCAACATTTCAACCGCAGGTACATACGCCACTTCCTCCAGTGTTGAAAAGCCTTCTGCAACTAAAACTTCCGCCATTTCTTCATCAACATCCAGTGCATTCACAAAGACATCAATTTGACTTTTAGATTCAATATTATGTTTTTCAGACATGGCAGACTGACTCATAACATTCAATTCCCAACCAGTTAATTCACTGGCTAAACGGACATTTTGACCATTTTTTCCAATCGCCTGAGAAAGTTGCTCATCATCCACTGCTAAATCCATCGTATGCTTATCTTCGTCCACCATAATGGAAATCACTTCAGCAGGAGCCATGGCATTAATCACAAACTGGGCATCGTTGACATCCCACTGGATAATATCAATGCGCTCACCGTTCAATTCATTCATAACCGATTGAACACGTGAACCACGCATACCAACACAGGCACCAATCGGATCTAATCGTGGATCATTACCACGCACGGCCACCTTGGCACGAAAACCAACATCACGCGCAACACTCATTACGTCAATCAAGTCATCTCCAATTTCAGGAACTTCAATTTTAAACAGTTCCATCAACATTTCATTACATGCTCGCGACATGGTTAACTGAGGGCCTCTAGGGCGAAATTCAACCGATTGCAAATAGCCACGAACACGATCTCCCATGCGGAAATTTTCACGAGCGACCAACTGATTACGCGGAATAATGGCATCCACATTTTCGCCGAGATCTAAAATAACATCACCACGATCAACACGCTTTACCTGCCCCGTTAAAATTTCTCCCACACGCTTACTGTACTCTGCCACAACCTTTTTGCGCTCTGCTTCACGAACTTTTTGAATAATCACCTGTTTAGCAGTTTGTGCACCAATTCGCCCAAAATCAATCGACTCAATCGGCTCTTCAATAAATTCACCAACCTCAATATTAGGGTCAATATCTACTGCATCCATTTCACGAATATACCAACCAACATTATCCTCAATTGCTGTTGCATCTTCAATCACCTCCCAGCGCTGAAAGGATTCATACTCTCCCGTATCACGATCAATTACCACACGAACATCAATGTCATCTCCGTGACTTTTTCGAGTGGCTGTTGCTAACGCAGTTTCAATGGCATCAAAAATAATTTCTTTATCAACACCTTTTTCGTTTGCCATGATTTCCACAACGGCTAATATTTCTTTACCCATTATATTTCTCGTCCTAATTTTTTTAAGTTTTGCAGCATCTTAAATGGAAACGCTACCCTATTTAATTTTTTGCAACTGCTCTGAGCAGCTTAAATTACTATTTCAATATCATCTCTAGGTTTAATGTTTAAGGAACCTCTGATTAAAACTCAGCGACCAAGTTTGCTTTTTCGATGATGTCATAAGCAACTTCATATAGTTCACCGTCTACCTCTATAACAATCATCGTATCACCCACTTGTCGCATTGGGCCCTTAAACTTTCTACGCCCCAAAACGCCTACCGCTGTTCTCACTTGAACCGTTTTACCTTTGTAACGCTCAAATTGACTTGGTTTTAAAAGCAAACGATCCATTCCTGGAGAAGAAATTTCCAGCATATACGCACTGCTAATGGGATCCTCTACATCCATAATGGCACTGATCTGGCGGCTTATCGTAGCACAGTCATCAACCGTAACCCCCGTCTCTTCTTTATCAACGAATACCCTTAAAACCGTATGACGCCCTGCGGGCAGATATTCAAACCCCCACAATTCAAACCCCATTGATTCAATGGTAGGCTTTAATAATTTCTCTAGCTTCTCTTCTAAACGCACTAACAATCTCTTCCGCTATTTTTAAGGTTTAAAGCCAATCAGTCCAAACCGATAAAATAATCAAATAAGGACACACCCTCATCTTATTCTGGTTTACCTATGCGCTCAAACCCCATTTCTTAAATTTTAATAACAAAAAACCCCGTAAAAACGGGGTTTTTTAAAAGTTAAGCCGCCGTTTAGTTTTATTTTAAACAACGCTTAATAATTTTTTAAAAAATCTGAACAAAACTATACAGTAAATCACCATTTTGTCAATGTTTGTTACGGCTTTTTAAACTGTTCCAGAACCGATGGATCTTCCAAAGTAGAGGTATCTTGCAAAATGTCTTTACCTTGGGCTAACGTTCTCAATAAACGACGCATGATTTTTCCCGAACGTGTTTTGGGCAAATTTGTACCAAATCGAATATCATCTGGCTTGGCAATGGCACCAATTTCTTTTGCAACCCAATTACGTAAAGTTTGAACCAGAGTTTCACGTGCCTCCCCTTCAGGAATAGGGGTATTAAGCACCACAAAAGCAGAAACAGCCTCCCCCTTAATTTCATGAGGACGCCCAACAACAGCCGCTTCTGCTACCTGAGAGTGCGCCACCAAAGCCGACTCAATTTCCATTGTTCCCAAACGATGCCCTGAGACATTTAAAACATCGTCTACACGCCCTAAAATCCAGAAGTACCCATCTTCATCCTGATAAGCACTGTCACCCACTACATAATAAAACCGAGAGTCCCCCCCTTTTTCCATTAAAGGAAAATAGGTTTTTTTATAACGTGCCTCATCCCCCCAAACATTACGAATCATAGAAGGCCACGGTTTTTTAATCACCAACATTCCGCCTTCGTCTACACCCAACTCATTACCAGACTCTTCTAAAATAGCCGCATCAATCCCTGGTAACGCTTTAGTACACGACCCTGGCTTTAAAGGGGTAACAGGAAATGGCGCAATCATATGTGCACCAGTCTCCGTCTGCCACCACGTATCAATAATCGGACAACGTCCTCCACCAACTTCATGGTAATACCATATCCAGGCTTCTGGATTAATTGGCTCTCCCACGGTTCCTAATATTCTAAGTGCCGATAAATCGTATTTTTCAGGCCATTCTGAACCAAATTTCATTAACGCTCTAATTGCAGTAGGAGCAGTATAAAAAATGGTTACACCGTGATCTTGACATATTTGCCAAAAACGCCCTGCGTCTGGGTAAGTAGGAACCCCTTCAAACATTAACAGCGTTGCCCCCACTGACAAAGGACCATACGCCACATAAGTATGCCCTGTAATCCAGCCGACATCTGCCGTGCACCAAAAAATATCGCTATCCTTTAAATCAAACATCCACTCATTAGTCACATGAGCATTGAGCAAATACCCTCCCGTACTATGTTGCACCCCCTTCGGCTTGCCAGTAGAACCGGATGTATACAATAAAAAGAGAGGGTGTTCCGATTCCACCATCACGGGATCATGGTAATTACTCATACCTGCTTCGGCTTCATACCAATCAATATCACGCCCTTCTTTCATTGGCACCGCTTCATCGGTACGCTTAAAAACAATCACTTTACGAACATGATCCCCCCCCTTTTCCAGAGCCTCATCCACTGCTTTTTTAAGCGAAATAATTTTCCCCCCCCTGTAACCACCATTAGCAGTAATGACCAATTTTGCACCCGCATCTTCAATACGATCAAGCAATGAATCTGCTGAAAACCCACCAAAAACAACTGAGTGAATCGCTCCAATACGGGCACATGCTTGCATGGCTATTACCGCTTGTGGAATCATTGGCATGTACAAAACCACACGCTCCCCTTTCTGAACCCCCATAGACACTAACGTATTCGCAAAACGACATACATGGTCATGCAACTCTTTATAGGTATAACGCTCTACATGCCCATCGTCGCCTTCAAAAATAATGGCCAGCTTATCGCTTTTGTTCTCCAAATGCCGATCAATGCAATTATAGGAAACATTCAATTCACCATCGGTAAACCATTTAAAATGAGGCGCTTCAGAATCATCCAAACCAACGGTAAAAGGTTTTGACCAATTCAATTTTTCTCGTGCCAAATCTGACCAAAAGCCCACATGATCCTGTTCGGCCTTTTCATACATGCTCATAATCGACTGAGCATCTAAAGCCACTGAATTCAGCACTTGTTCTGATGCTTCAAACACTCGTGATTCCGTTAAAATAGACTCTATCCTAGACATACCAACACCACCATTTAGAGAAATTAGGCAACCACCCAGCTAAGTCCGGGTAGCCATTCACAGAAAAACCTGAAATTAAAACATAACACAGAAACCATACCAAATTACAGCCTGTTTTAAAACAAAACTCTCCCCCCAACTCCTTACATGTAGAAATGTAAAAAACAGTGTAAACATTTGAGCAACACTCTAGAAGCCTGCCCCAGAAAGGAAAACAAAAAAACAGCGACCATAATTTACTTGCTCATTGTATTTGTATTGCACAAAGCGCTTTTACAGAATTCGACGAGAAGTTAAGTAGCGTTTACGCCAGTAACGGTTGTTTAAACTGGAAATTGTCACCCCTTTACTGGATGAGGCATGCATGAACTGTGCATTTCCAAGATAAATGCCATTATGAAGCGAAGTACGCCCTGTTTTAAAAAATACAATATCCCCCACTTTTAACTGCGATTTTTTTACTTTTTTTCCTATTTTAATTTGAGTACGCGTGGTACGAGGAATTTGTTTGCCCAACTTTGAGCGATAAGTATTCTGTACAAAGGCAGAACAATCCACTCCGCTTAAAGACGTTCCCCCATAACGATAAGGCGTGCCTTTCCAGTGACGATACTGTTTTAACAACAATCGATGAATCACTGAAGAACGGTTTGAATGAAGCGATGAATTCTCTGATTTTTGCACACTCGACGAATCATTATAGCGTGGAGAACTTGAGCAGGCTGCCAAAAAAATGACACTCAATAAAATCATTGAAACCTTAAACATTCCAGTACTATTCAATCTCTTACAAGCATATTCAGTAAACAACATTAATAACATACCTATTAAAACCCACTGTTATAAACACCTAATATGAGAGGGTAGAGCAAGCAACACGCCAATTTTAAAAAATTCCCCCCCCTTACCCATTTCTTACCCATCCCCCCTTACCCATTCATTATTACCCTCCCTTTGTAACACCAAAGCGTGCCTTTCTTAAAGTTATTTAAGTCGTGACCACAAGAGTCAAAAATTTAAGTTAAAATAACGCGTAAGAAAGTTCGCTTGAAGTTCTGCGTTATCTTTTCTTGTCGTATCGACCTGCGCTTGCGAAAAAAGGTCTGGATTCTGAAAATTGAACTTGCCTAGGAATCTGTCGGACTTAAGAAACCTCTAAGAAAGGCATTTTGAGGCCATTTTTTCAATCAGTTGAGGCGAATATGACTCTATTTAACGTTAATAACAGTAGACCAGTTTATGCTATTTTCCCCCCCTCTAAAATTGCCCTCCTCTCCTTCTAAAATGGGATTTTTTTTGTTATTGTGCATGACCATTTTGAACTCGACCTCTCACGCAAAGGAAACCGGCATGAAAGTACTGCCCCCCCCCTCTTCTACTCAAACAATTGTATTAGGAATGGGGTGTTTCTGGGGGGCAGAAAAACGCCTTTCGCAACTTAAGGGAGTGGTTGATGTGGAAAATGGCTATGCCAATGGAAGTCAGCCCAATGCAACCTACCAAGACATACTTAATCTGGAAAAACGCCTTCGAACAGGGCAATCACAAGAACGTAACCATGCCGAAGTCATTAAGGTCACCTATCAACCAGACACCATTTCTTTAAAAGAAATCCTTATTGCATTTTGGGAAAACCACAATCCAACGCAAGGCAATCGCCAAGGGAATGATATTGGCAGCAACTACCGTAGCGCTATTTACTATCAAACCGAGGCTGAAAAACACATTGCTGAACAAACCAAATCAGAGTATCAAACGTCATTAACTCAGGCAGGTTTTTCCAGCATCACCACCGAAATAGAACCGCTAACCCTTTACGTTACCGCCGAAACCTATCATCAAGACTACCTTAAAAAAAATCCTGATGGTTATTGTGGCTTAGGAGGAACAGGAGTTGCCTACCCTGATTCCAGCACTAAAAACAAGACCAAACCAACAGAAAATAACTTAAACTTTAAGAGACAACTCATTGTATTTGAAGCAGAAGACTGTGAATTTTGCAAAAAATTTAAACAAGAAATTCTCGAACACTGGCAATCCGAAGTTGCAATTGTCACCACACTAAGCCCTAAACCACCCAAAAACTGGACACTTGATGCCCCCCTGTTCGCAACACCGACAACTGTCCTGTTTGAACATGGTAATGAGGTCTCCCGCTATACAGGGTATAACGGTGATAAAACCCGTTTTTGGAAATGGCTTGGGCTACGATTGCTTACTCCTGAACAACGAAAGATTGCCTTTGAAGAGGGCACTGAGCAACCCTTTACAGGCTCTCATCTGGACGAAACACGCCCAGGCTACTTTGTTGATCCCATAACCGGTGCCAAATTGTTTCGTAGCGACACCAAATTTAAAAGTGGAACTGGTTGGCCCAGCTTTTTTAATCCTGTTGAAGGTGCCATCACACTGCATAAAGACAATACTCTAGGTATGACTCGAACCGAAGTACGCAGCGCCAGTTCAGGCATTCACTTGGGCCATGTCTTCAATGATGGCCCACCCCCCACCTTTAAACGTTATTGCATCAATGGCAATGTTCTTAAGTTTATAGCGGATGAAAACATTGAGCCTTAATAACCCAGCCCTTTGCACAATCATAAGTAGCGCACTGCTTTTCTGCTTCTCAAACAGCTGGGCAACTCAACCGCCACTCACAACGCAACCCAATACTTATCAGCGTATTATCTCGCTGGCACCTCATATTACCGAAATGCTGTACTCCGCCCATGCCGGTGATAAAATTGTAGGTGTTGTGTCCTACTCAGACTACCCTAAAGAAGCACTAAGCAAACCTCTTATTGGTAGCCACAACGCCATTAATCTTGAAAAAATCATTCAACTTAATCCCGATCTTATTCTAGGATGGACATCAGGTAACCGTCCTAAAGACATCAAACGCTTAAAAGAACTGGGGTTTCAAGTGCAACTGTTTGACGTCTCCAAATTAGATGACATACCCAACCAAATTGAAAATCTTGGCCAACTGGCAGGCGACCCTATTAAAGCAAAACAAACCGCCCAAGCTCTGAGAAAAACGCTAAAAAACGTTCGTCAAACCTATCAAAAACGCCCCCCCATCACCAGTTTTTACCAAATATGGCACAAACCAATTATCACCATGAATGGCGACCAGTTCATTAGTCAAGCCATCACCACCTGTGGTGCACAAAATGCTTTTTCAGACCTGCCTAAATTAACCGCTACAATTGGACTAGAGAGCCTGTTTAAACGCAACCCTCAAATATTTTTATTAGGTGGGCAAGCCAGCTTTCAACAAAACTGGTATACGTTTTGGCAACAATACCCCAAGCTACAAGCAGTCAAAAACCAACAAATTTACCTGCTCAATAACAATTACTACCAAAGACCGACAGCACGACTCATCAATGCTCTTGACGACCTGTGTCAGAAAATAGACCGAGCCAGACAACACTATCAAACTCAATTAACAGCCCCCTCTTCATAGAATAGGCCCCTCATGTTTACAACTCGAATCAAACGGTTTTTATTACAACGTGCACTTAAAAAAAGCAAAATACCACTTAAACTGTGGCATAAGACCATTGCAACTATGCCAATCATACAACGCTATTCACGCCATGAAAAAATGCAATTACGCCTGCTTGCCAGCCAGATTTTAACTCATAAAACCCTCACTGCTGTACACGGTTTTTTTCTCTCAGACCTTATGCGTACCACCATCGCTACCCAAGCCGCCATCGTAATTTTTGGGCTTGAAAATCCAGAAGAAGGCAATCCACTCGACTGGATACGCAACTGGAAAGAAATTATTGTCTACCCCAATGCCTTTCACAATGGGCGCCCCCCCCCACTTTAACCAAGATGGTATTATGGAAGACTGGGCAGGCATTGAATCGGGCGAAACGCAATATCAGGGGGGCATCATCATTAGCTGGCAGGATAATCAACCCCACCCATTACACAAACACGCCAATCAAGTGCTCATGCACGAAATGGCACACAAGCTCGATATGCTCAATGGCGCAACCAACGGCCATCCTCCCCTCCATCGTAATATGAATAATCAAGCTTGGTTCGATGCCTTTTCTGATGCCTTTAACCAGTTAAACCACCAACTGCAACACAACCAAAAACCCAGCATAAACCCCTATGCCGCTACCAATCCAGCCGAGTTTTTTGCCGTCACCACCGAATACTTTTTCGAAGCCCCAAAAGAACTTCACAAACACTATCCTCTCGTATACCAACAGCTGGCACTGTTTTATAAACAAGATTTATAGAAACCATTACACGAAAAAATCCACCTATAAAAAAAAGCAAAAATAAGCCTGATCTTTATTAAAGAATCTCAACTCACCTTATTGCTTGCTACTCCCTGTCATTTCTGTCTCGATTCAACCTACAGGTGTCGAGTTCTTTGTGTCAAGATTCGCTCGTGCAACGATTTTTTATTAACAACTCCGCTCAAAAATCAAATAACTCAAATTTTCCTTAAGGAAATGAGATCAAACAATAATAAACACATTAATGATTATGATTCTCATTTACTTTTAAATAATAATCGTTCATAATTAAGCTTCACATTAAGGCTGTTTACTCTCCTAAAGACCTGTTTTTTAGTACTTGGACTAAACTTTCCAAACTACAAAAACAATCACAGCCTTATTTTTTAAACATTGAAGGCCGTTGCAAAAACAGGCCCACTTAAAAACAAGGGAAAACTAAAAATCATGATAAAACAAAACCATTTATTACAACAAACCATCACACTCGCCATAGCAGGAATGACCTTTCCTGCTATGGCGAGTAACCTGCCCATGAGTGAACAAGAAGTCACCGTTCTGGATAAAACAATGGTTATTGGAAACCCAGCAAACATTGATAAAATTGCTGGTTCAGCCCAACTCATAACTCAAAAAGACATTCGTCAACAAAACTACGATGACATTAATCGCGTATTACGCAAAGTTCCTGGCGTGTATGTTCGTGAAGAAGATGGATTTGGGCTGTTTCCAAGTATTAGCTTACGCGGAGTAGACACCACACGAAACGCCAAAATTACCGTTATGGAAGATGGTATTATGATGTCGCCTGCGCCCTATTCTGCACCAGCGGCTTACTACACTCCCACATCTGGACGCATGAATGGCTTAGAAGTTTTGAAAGGCTCTAGCCAAATAAAATATGGCCCCCATACCACAGGAGGCGTCATCAACTATCTTTCGACCCCCATTCCAAATAAAGAAAAAGTTTATTTAAAATCTACCCTCGGCAACTTTAATGAACAACGAACTCACGCCTATATTGGTAACACATTTCAAACCAGTGCTGGATACATAGGGGTTTTAATTGAAGGTTATCAAAGACAAAATGATGGGTTTAAAACCATTGATGAAACAGCAGATTTTCGCTCAGGTGATCAAACAGGATTTAACAAACAAGACACCACCATTAAGCTCTCCTGGGAACCAAATACAGATATGTACCAACGGCTTGAGTTTAAGCATGGCACCAGTAATCTGAATGCTGATGAGACCTATTTAGGGTTATCACAAGCAGACTTTGATGCCGATCCAACACGCCGTTATGCCGCATCCCGTTTTGACAATATCAAAAGTAAACAAACACAAACCACCTTACGCTGGAGTATTAGCCCAACAGACGATATCGATATTATTAGCACTCTATATCAAACTGATTTTAAACGTAATTGGTACAAACTTAATAAGGTCGATGGCACAAGCCTTTCAACCGCCATTGAGGTTGCTGGTACCGCACAAAATTGTTTAAAAGGAACCGCAGGATGCGATCTGGATATAAAAGCGAATAACCGTTCCTATTATTCTCAAGGGGTTGAAACCTCTGGGTATTTTAGGTTTGATACCACAAATACACAACACGAAATAATGGCAGGTATCCGCTTGCATCAAGACAGTGTTAGACGTTTTCAATGGGAAGACACATACACCCAAATAGCCAATGGTACCATTACTGACGTCACCCGAGGTACACCTGGAGATGCAGGAGATCGGTTTCAGGAAACAACAGCATTAGCTGTTTTTATTCAGGACACCATCGAAACAGGTAACTGGACCATTGTTCCAGGGATTCGATATGAGTTACTAAACCAACGCTCTGAAGACCCTAAAGGAGCCTTGCAAACCACAGGGGGAACTCAAAACCGAGATGGAGAAAATGCATTTTCTGTCAACGCCTACGGTATTGGCGCAGCATATCAATTTAATGAACAGTGGAGCCTCTTCAGTGGCTTGCATACAGGCTATTCAACCCCTAGTCCACGTGGAACCCGTAGCGGGCTTGACCCAGAAACCAGTACCGCTTTTGAATTGGGAACACGCTACACCAATACATCTCATGCACTCGCACTTGAAAGTACATTTTTTTATACCGCCTTTAATAATTTAATTGTTACTGATAACGTAGGGGGAACAGGAACAGGAGACGATGAAAACTTTGGAAAAGTAGATACGTTTGGACTTGAAATTGCCATTCAATACGATGCTGGATTAGCAAAAAACTGGGGCGTAAGGACACCAAGCTTTTTAAGTGCCACCTACACCAACGCAACGCAACTAAATAACTCCACTTCAACCGATGCTGAATCCATTTTTAGTTATGGTAAAGCAGGCAACGCCGTGCCCTACATTCCAGAATGGACATTCAGCCTAGGAACAGGAATAGAAAGCAACCAATGGGGCGCATTTATAACAGGAAACTACGTCAGTGAGACCTACACCAGTGCCAACAATGTTAACACACAAATAAATGGCGCTGGGCAACCCGATGCCCGTTACGGTAAAACCGATGCTTATTTTACCGCAGACGTCAATGCCTTCTATCGAATAAACAAACACACCAAACTCTTCGGTGGCATACAAAATCTATTCGATGCTGAATATGTCGTTTCACGTCAACCAGCAGGAGCACGTGGCGGGCTACCACAATTTGTCTATGCAGGCATTGAAGTGGACTGGTAATCCTAATAAGATGCACTCATAATGCAAACCAGATAGCATGACAATAGCTCTTTTCATAAAGAAAAAAAAGGGGGGAGGAAAGAAATTTTTCTTTCCCTTTTTTTATTCCTGTCCATTTAAATTAATCGTGATACAGAATTATGAACGCTCTCGATTTTTCAGAGAGTTGGACTGGATTTACGCCTCTATGTAAGATTTTGGGGTCTAATAAAGATGATTATTAAGCGAATTTTCAGTATGATTATTTTTTTATTGATTGATTGACAGAGAAACCATGTATTTAGACCCATTTCATACGATTAAAAACAATAGCTTTATTACCATCACTCCAGAACAAGGCAGTGCCTTTGCAAAAAAGGTATCTGATGACTTTAACCCGTTGCATAACCCTGATTCAAAACGCTTTTGCGTACCTGGCGACCTTCTGTTTTCATTAGTATTAGCGCACTTGGGCTTATCTCAAAAGATGTCCTTTAACTACACAGGAATGGTCGGAAAAAATGTCACATTAATCCTTCCCAAAACGCCCTCTCAGGAATTCAGCATTACGGATAACAATGGAAAATCCTACTTAAATGTTACACAACAGGGAAAGGCAACCCAAAATATGGAAGAGATTGAAGCATTTTCACGAGCCTATGTTGCTTTTTCTGGACACAGTTTTCCACATATTCTTATACCACTTATGAAAAAACACAATGTTATGATTAATCCAGAACGTCCAATGGTAATTTATGAAAGCATGGCCTTTGAAGTAGATACATTAACACTAAAAGCCCCAACTTTAACACTCTCTGACAGTCAGTTAGAAGCAACAGGAAAACGAGGATTAGTTCGGTTGAATTTTGATGTCCTTGAAGCAGGCAAAAAAATAGGGTCTGGCTTTAAAACCATGGTATTAGGAGGCTTACGTGAATACGAACAGGCAACAATTGACGACCTGATTGCACGATACGAATCTTCTAAACACGCCTATTTTACAAAACAAAAAAACGCTTAACGGTGCTATCAAGTTGTTTTTTTCCGTCAAGCCAAAACCCAAAAAAGCCACGCAAAAATCTGCGTGGCTTTTTTGAATTTTAAGACTCTATAATTAAAACCTTTATTCAAAGGGGTCAGTCAAAACCAACGTTTCTGAACGATCAGGCCCTGTCGATAAAATTGAAACAGGTACACCGACTTCTTTTTCCAAAAAACGAATGTATTCCTTCGCTGCTTGTGGTAACGCCTCCCAGGAAGCAACTCCAACGGTTGAAGTTTGCCAGCCTGGCATTGTTACATAATTGGGTTTGCATGTTTCATATTCATCAGCACTGGAAGGTGGTAACAAACGTGTTTGTCCATTTTGCTCATAAGAGATACAAACCTTAATCTCTTTCAGCTCATCCATCACATCCAACTTGGTCAAACACATTCCTGTCAAACCATTTATTTGTGCTGAACGACGTAATGCCACAGCATCAAACCAACCACAACGACGTTGACGACCCGTAGTTGCACCAAACTCATGACCACGTGTTCCCAGCTCTTTACCAATTGGGTCACCCTGACCGGTATCACAATCATACAATAGCTCTGTTGGGAAAGGCCCACCACCAACTCGTGTGGTGTAAGCTTTGGTAATACCCAAAACATAGTCCAGTTCAGTTGGGCCAATTCCAGCACCGGAAGCAGCCCCTCCCGCAGTGGTATTTGATGAGGTAACATAAGGATAGGTTCCTTGGTCAATATCCAGCAACGTTCCTTGCGCTCCTTCAAACATCAAGCTTTTTCCTTCACGATTATAACCATCAATCAGATCAGGAATGTCTGCCAACATGGGTAAAATCATCTGACAGTAACGTTCACATTTTTCCCATAAAACCTCAAATGAAACAGGTTCAACATTATAAAAATTTTCAAGCATATAATTATGGTAAGTTAAAGTTTCCTGTAACTTTGCCTTAAACAGCCTCATGTTTTTAAAGTCACCCGCTCTTAACCCACGACGCGCCACCTTATCTTCATATGCAGGCCCAATACCACGCCCTGTCGTTCCAATTGCTTTATTACCTCTGGCTTCTTCTCGCGCCACATCCAGTGCCACATGATAATCCAAAATTAATGGGCACGCTTCACTGATTTTAAGGCGTTGCTGCACCTGTAACCCTGTTTTTTCTAGCTGAGTAACTTCACGCTCCAATGCATCAGGGGCTAATACCACACCATTACCAATAAAACACTCCACTTCTGCTCTTAAAATACCAGAAGGAATTAAATGTAATACGGTCTTCTGGCCATCAATCACCAAAGTATGACCGGCATTATGCCCACCTTGAAAGCGGATTACAGCAGAGACTCGATCAGTCAACAGATCGACAATTTTGCCTTTTCCTTCATCACCCCATTGCGTACCAACGACTACAATATTTCGTTTTGACATAAAACTACTTCTTAATCACTTTTATAATTAGATTGAATGAGAAACCTTTACACAAAAGAATACACAAATAAAAAAAGAAAACAGATTGCCTATTTTTCTATTTCGGTTTTCCCTCTTTCATGCAAGGGTATCAATAAATAACTCCGCACTTCTCTAGGAGTCTATCGGACTTAGGTGATCGTCACGAGAGAAAGCCATTTTGAGGCCATTTTTTCGATCATTCGAGGCGAATATGAGTATATTTAACGAAATTGATCAGAAAAATGGGCCGAAATGGCTTTTTCGCAGTAGATTCATTCTAAATCCGACAGACTCCTAGACATTTACTACCAGCCATTGAGTACCGTTATTAGAAAGGTATTGGTCACCTTTCACCAAAGCCCCTGTATCATAGGTTTTAATCACTTTAATACCCGATGCCTTTAGCGTTGCTATTTTAGCCTGAAGTGCTTTATCCGCTTCTGGTGGTGCATACACAATTCCTGTCTCTGAGTCAGGTACAGAATCCAGTAAATCCAACGCCAAACGTAAATCCAAACTGAACCCCGTAGCAGGTTGTGCCAACCCAAAATCCGATCCAATATCATCGTATCGCCCACCTTTGCAAATAGGCAATAAAAAACCATCTGCAGAGTAACAGGCAAAAATAATACCAGTGTGATACTGATAACCACGAATATCTGCTAAATCTAAATGAATGGCATTACTGTGCATACTCTTTAAATAAGAGATAACCGTATCCAGATGTGCAATGGCTTCTTTTAAAACAGGAGACAAAGGCGATAAATATTCTTTGGCTTGCTGCAATACCTGTGTCGCCTCCCCACAAAAGCCCAGCAATTTTGAAAAGGCATTTGAAACGCTTTCTGGAAGGGTATTGTCAGCCAAAAACGCATCATACTCTGGAATGGCTTTACGCTCAAAAATAGCCAGTAACTGTGCAGTTTGAGCCTCATTCAGTTGGGCCAGTGACAACAATTCATCCACAATACCCACATGCCCCAAACTCAATTTAACCGATTTCAAATTCAATGTTTGCATTGCTTCCAGCATGAGTTCAATGATTTCAATATCACTTTCCACACCAGCATGACCAAATATTTCAGCACCCACTTGAATTGGGCTACGCGACCCCTTAGCTTTATTATTACGCGTTTTCAAAACCTCTCCCGCATAACACAAGCGAGAAATGGTATCGGATGCTTTTAAACGATTGCTCACAATACGAGCAACTTGTGGTGTCATATCCGCTCGAACACCCATCATTTTGCCACTCTCCTGATCGGTAAAACGACAGGTATCTACAGCCAGATGGCGTGCTGTTCCCGTTAGCAATGAATCGGTAAACTCGGCAAGAGGGGGTAAAACCAAATCGTAACCCGACAGGTTAAATCCATCCATTAATTGACGACGATAGTATTCTAATTTTTGAGCTTGAGGGGGTAAAAGGTCTTCTAACCCTTCAGGCGTAAACCAAGTTGATTGTTGCATGAATAACTTCTTTGAAATTCTTAAATAAAATGTTGCATCAAAGGCGACACAGCTAAAAAAGGTTAAAATACAAGCATTTGATTTAGCCGGCTAAAAACATCAGTATAATCATTCCAATACTGATGGAGATGAACCCCATCACACGTAACTCTTTCTCAGAACCTTGAAGCGCTGCCGTCATCATTCGTTTCCAGGCATTTGGAAACATAAATGGCAAAATACCTTCAATAATAAACACAAGCGCAATGGCTGAGATCAGTGTTGTTTCTAGCATAACTTAATAAATAAACTGGCTTGTTATTTACTTGACGAATTAAAATACTTAAAGAAATCAGAATCTGGATCAACCAATAAAATATCTGCTTTTTCTTTAAACGACGCCTTGTAAGCATTAATACTATGATAAAAGGAATAAAACTCAGCATCTGCATTATAAGCTTTGGCATAGATTTCGGCTGCTTTCGCATCGCCTTTACCACGTAAAATTTCCGCTTCACTGTATGCATCCGCTAAAATAACCACGCGTTGGCGATCAGCATCAGCCTTGATTTTTTCAGCAGCTTCCGCCCCTTTTGAACGCAGATCTTTCGCAACACGATTACGTTCCGCTTCCATTCTTCGATAAACCGACTCACTGATATCTTGTGCTAGGTCAATTCGTTTAATTCGAATGTCTTCAATTTCAATACCAAACGAAGCCGCAGCCAATGCCGTTGTGGCTTTAATTTTATTCGCAATTTCAACACGTTCTGCTGAAATCACTTCTTTAACAGTACGATTACCAAACTCAGCCCGCAAACCGTCTTTTACAATTTGCCCCAGTTTCATACCCGCTTGACGGTTATCACCATTCATTGTGGTATAAAATTTTTCAACATCGGAAATTCGCCATTTTACAAACGAATCCACAACCAGATTTTTCTTTTCACTGGTTAAATAGCGTTCAGGAGCGGCATCCAACGTTTGTAAACGTGCATCAAACTTACGTACATTATTAATAAAAGGCGTTTTAACATGCAAACCGGGTTCTAAATCTGCCTTAACAATTTCCCCTAAACGAAGAACCACCCCGGTTTCCCATTGATTTACAACGTAAAAAGCATTGCTGGCCACAAAAAGAAGAGCAGCCACCAAAATTGAAAGAACTGAAGTCATTAGCGTAGCTCCCTATTTTTTAAGTAGTCACGAATATTGGTTTTTTGACCATTTGAACTGTTATGTCGATTCATTGAAGCTGGTGCAGCAGGCACAACAGGCTGGGCAGGTACAAAAGGAACCGTTGCCTGATTTTGATTAATCATTTTGTCCAGTGGCAAATACAATAAATTATTACTGCTGTCTGACCCAACAAAAACCTTGCTGGTCTTACTCAATACCGTTGACATCGCATCAATATATAAACGGTTACGCGTTACTTCTGGTGCTTTTTGATACTCGGCAACAATACTGGTAAAACGAGCCGCCTCACCCACTGCCTGTGCAATCACCCTGTCATGATAAGCACTGGCTTCTTCAAGTTCACGAGCAGCTTTACCACGTGCTTTCGGTAAAATATCATTTGAATAGGTTTCCGCCTCATTAATTAAACGTTCACGATCTTCTCGTGCTTTCACCACATCTGCAAATGCCGACTGCACTTGCTCAGGTGGTTGAGCATCCTGCAAGTTGACACTGGTGACAATTAAACCGGCTTTATATTCATTTAGACGTTCCTGGGTCAACTCCTTCACTCGGGAAACCACCTCATTACGCCCTTCCGTTAACACAAAATCCATCGTACTTTGCCCAACCACCTCACGTAACGTACTTTCTACGACTGCTCGTAATGTTAAATCAGGATCTGACACATCAAACAAATATTGGTTGGCACTTTGAACCTGATATTGCACAGCAATTTTAAGATCAACAATATTCTCATCTTTGGTCAACATTAATGACTCGGTTGGAACACTCCCTGTACGGGTACGAGTGGTATCTGAACGATACCCAATTTCAGCGGTACGAATTTGGTCAACATTTACAATGCGAACGCGTTCAATAGGGTATGGAATATGCCAATGAGGTCCCGCCTTGGTTTCTTCAACAAACGCACCGAAACGGGTAACAACACCACGCTCAGCAGGGTCAACAATATAAATACCAGACAACAGCCAAACAGTACCAATTACACCAAAAATGACGGCACCACCAACACCACCGATTCCCCCGCCATTTTTTTTGCCGAATTTACTGCTTGCGCCACCAAAAACCTTTTGGGCTTTTTTTAACAACGCATCAATTTCATCATTTTTTTGGTTTTTAGGTGGTTTTTTATCTCCACCGCTGTTGTTATTTCCCGAGTTACCCCAAGGGTCCTGCCCAGACTTACCTGGTTCATTCCAAGCCATTCAAACATCTCCATGTTTTCAACAAAGCGTTTTGTATACATTCAACCAAGAAGTTCATCACAGTAAATGCATAAAAACTCGTACACAATCCATTGATCTGTCAATTCTACAGACGCGATTCACCGTATTTTAGAGAGATTACGGCTAAAAGTCACCTATTAAAATAATTTATGGCAAATAAAAAAGGCCGTTCCTAATTCAAAAGCCCTTCAAACGAAGATAACTTAGGGGCGGAAATTTTGATTGGGAGCAAATAAAATGGCATTGCCAGAAATTAAGCGACTTATTCAGAGCTTCCTACAGACAGAGGCTCCTAAAGTAACTCAGGCCAATTTTTAATCACTTGCCACTCTTGATCCGTTAATAACATCTTAAATTGACTGTTGCCTTCTTCATCAAACCCTTCTTCCAAAATTGTGCCCAGCGAATACAGTTGGGCACGCTTTTTACCAGCGTCCACTTTTAAGGTTAAATTAACCGTTAAAAACCGCCCTTTAAAAAAAGAAGCCACAGCATCAAATAACAGCTCAATCCCTTCTCCCGTTTGTGCGGATAACCATACACGCTGAGGAACACCATCATTATTACAATCCATTTTTGCCATCACAACAGGGTCAAGACGATCAATTTTATTAAAGGCCAACAGTTGAGGTACCGACTCCGCTCCAACCTCCTTAATGACCTCTTGCACATCCCGTATTTTTTCTTCACGATGTGGGTCAGAAGCATCCACCAGATGCACTAAAAGATCCGCCTCTCGGGTTTCTTCCAAAGTCGAGCGAAATGCCGTTACCAAATCATGGGGAATATGGCGGATAAACCCAACCGTATCCGCAAAAATGACATTGCCAGCACCAGGTAAATGCACACGGCGCAAGGTCGAATCCAATGTGGCAAACAAACGATCTTCAGCATACACATTTGCAGAAGTCATGCGATTAAACAAAGTGGATTTACCTGCATTAGTATAACCAATAATCGTAATAACAGGCACGTCACTGCGTTTACGTGCTTGTTGTCCCAAACCACGTTGTTTGCGTACCTTCTCAATCTTGCTTTCTAACGATTTAATACGCCCTTGTACCAAACGCCGGTCAGACTCAAGTTGTGTTTCACCTGGCCCACGTGCGCCAATTCCCCCCTGGCGATCCAAATGCGTCCACCCCTTTACCAATCGGGTAGCCATACGTTTAAGTAATGCCAGCTCAACCTGTAGCTTTCCTTCGTGTGACCGAGCTCTTTGTGCAAAAATATCTAAAATCAATCCAACCCGATCCAATACCTGACATTGCACCAATTCAGATAAGTTTCGTTCTTGTGCAGGGGTTAATGCATGATTCACAATCACAACATCAGCTTCATGCAACTCAACCGCTTGCTGAATTTCTTCTGCCTTACCCTTCCCCACAAAATACTTGGAATCTGCTCTCTGACGTTTAGTGGTTAGCAATGTACCAATTTCAGCACCCGCAGAATCCACCAGCTCATAAAATTCTTCCAGGTCTTCACGATCCGATTCATGATAAAAATCCACATGAACCAATACCGCTTTTTCCAGTTCTCGCCGTTCAAGGCGATCAAATAATTCCATTTAACAAGCAATCTCTCAAATTAATCAATAGGCTCAATGAGTGTTCTTGCTTCTGACTCATAAGGCTTTGGATCACGTGCAGGCACAATCGTTGAAATGGCATGTTTATAAACCATTTGTGTCACACTGCTTCTCAGTAACACCACAAACTGGTCAAAAGAGTCAATTTTACCTTGCAACTTAACTCCATTCACCAAATAGACCGAAACACTAATTCGCTCTTTACGTAATGCATTTAAATAGGGGTCTTGAATCGGCAGTGCTTTTATTGCTTTCTTATTTTCTTTTGTTTCCATAGCCATTCCTTATATTTTGAAACTTTTTTATTGTTTTTAATTTAAGAAAGCTCTAAATAAGCCCCTTAAGACACTTCCAAACAATTCAAAACACACTCCAAACGTGCATTACGAGATATTTTATACGGATCAATAATGGTTAAGCCGGACTCTTTTCTTAACCATGTTAATTGTCGCTTAGCCAGCTGACGTGTTGCGACCAGCCCCTTATACTTAAACAAATCATAATCGTACTCACCGGTAAAAAACAGCCATGCTTGACGATAGCCAACACTGCGCATAGATGCCATGTCAGCCGTTAAATCCCCACGTTCGAACAACGTTTTTACTTCGTGCAGAAAGCCCGATTCTAACATCAAATCAAAGCGCTTCGCAATTTGGCGGTGCAATCGTGCCCGATCTTCAGGAATTAACCCTATTTTTATTAAATGAAATGCGGTTAAAGACGCTTTAGGTTCAGCACGCAACTGTGTAAGCGTTTTGCCCGACAGCTCATAAACCTCCAAGGCGCGAATCAATCGTTGTGGGTCATTTGGGTGAATACGCATTGCCGATTCTGGATCAACTTCTTTCAACCGTTGATGCAATACGTCAGGACTACGTTGCCATAACGTCTGTAATGTTTCCCGAACCATTGTATCAGCAGAAGGGAGCTGGTTCATACCTTGTTGCAAGGCATGATAATACATCATCGTTCCCCCCACAAATACAGGCAATTTACCACGTAAAAAAATGGTCGCAACCAATTCATGAACACTCTCAACAAACTCCGAAGCCGAATAGGTTTCGGAAGGATCATGCGTATCAATTAAATGATGCGGAACAAGCTGCAACTCCTTCGCACTGGGCTTGGCTGTACCAATATCCATTCCCCTATAAATCAACGCCGAATCCACACTGATGATTTCAATCGGCAACGCTTGCGCCAAATCCATTGACAACTGGCTTTTACCCGAAGCCGTTGGCCCCATTAATGCCACACACTGTTTATTCTCAATTAACTTTTTAATTATATTCATTCTTAATCAGCGCTTCTTATTGCCCCCGCATAAACAAACTGTCTAATTGCGCCATTGAGAACTGAATCCAGGTTGGTCGCCCATGATTGCACTGATCGGAACGCTCTGTCACCTCCATTTCTCTTAATAACGCATTCATTTCAGACAAACTTAACTGGCGATTGGCTCGCACCGCACCATGACAAGCCATTGTTGACAATATTTCATTAATCAACTCTTCCACCTGTTGCGTTTGTCCAGCAACAGATAAATCAGCAATCATGTCATTAATCAACCCAACAATATCACTTTTAACCAACAATGCTGGCACCGCAGTCACTTTTAATTGCTCAGGCCCCAGCGGTTCAATCTCAAACCCCAACTTACGAAAACCTGATTCATTTAACTGCCACACCGCCACTTGAGCGCAATCCAATGCGACAGCAATCGGCACCAACAACGGCTGAGAAATCAAACGTTCACCCTCCCACTGTTTTTTAAACCGCTCATACACCACCCGTTCATGTGCTGCATGCATATCCACCAACACTAACCCCTTCTGGTTTTCAGCCAAAATATACACCCCATGCAATTGAGCTTTTGCAAACCCTAAACGTGGAATATCGGATGAATGCGTATCAGGCGCACTTGCGTTAACCGTATACTGCCCCATTACTTCAGAAATCAAAGGATTCGATTGACCTTCAGCAGCATGTCGTTGATCCAGCATCTGCTGTAAACTCGGGTTAAATGCCTTGTGTTCTACAGGATGTTGAAAAGCCATCGTCGCTTGAAACTCAGACGGAGAAAGTCTCTGCCCTGCCTTTTGATTTAAAGACAAGCCCTGTGAAATATTTCCCCCCTCCAAGGGCAGGCCACTGCCACTTTCCGATGCCACAGGTTTGGCCACTGAGTCTCGCACAGAACGCCGTAAAAAATCATACACCCAACGTCCATTAGCAAAACGTACTTCGTACTTGGCTGGATGCACATTCACATCCACCAGTTCATGGGGCATTTCAATAAACAAAACATACGCAGGATGACGCCCACCATACAACACATCAGAGTACGCCTGCTTAACCGCATAAGACAATAAACGATCACGAACAATACGACCATTAACAAACAAATATTGCATATCGGTTTGACTGCGATTAAAGGTTGGTAGCCCAACCCACCCATGCAAAGCAATGTCTTGAGCCTCATACGAAATATGCAACGATTGTTGCATAAACGGCTGCCCCATCAATTGAGCCAAACGCTTGGTAACACTGCTGTGTTCAGGAGACGAACCTGTCACTGCTTGCACATGTCGAACCATTTTTTGATTATGAACCAATTTAAAAGAAACATCAGAACGACTTAACATCATACGTTTAACCAACTGATCAATGTGCATAAACTCTGTTCTGGCTGCACGCAAAAACTTTTTTCTTGCAGGGGTATTAAAAAACAAATCCGCAACACGAACACGCGTTCCCTGTTTTCCAGCAGCTGGCTTCAACGCACTCCAGATACCCTCACCCTCTGAAGAAACACTCCATGCCGCGCTATCTGAAGCATGGCGGCTCATTATTTCAAAACGGGAAACCGAACTGATACTCGCCAATGCCTCCCCTCGAAACCCCAATGTTGCCACCGCCTCCAAATCGGATCCTGTTTTAATTTTACTGGTGGCATGACGGCTTACCGCCAACAACAACTCCGCCTTAGGTATCCCCTCACCATTATCGGACACCACAATGGATTTCTCCCCCCCCTCTTCAATCAAGATTTCAACTGAGGTTGCTCCCGAATCCAAAGCATTTTCCAAAAGTTCTTTCACCACAGAAGCAGGTCGTTCTATCACCTCACCTGCCGCAATTTGATCCGCTAAATAAGAAGGAAGTTGTTCAATTGTTTGTCGAGAAAATGTCTCCAAAACCGTACTCATATCACCCACAAATTGCTCTAATATGCACACAAAACCGCCAATGCATAAACCTCATAATCAAAAAAAGAAATTATAACACTAAGCCCCAACCCTAAAATAATAAATACAGGCATCCAGAAACAACAACAGGAAACAAGAGTAAGCCTGCAAAAAAACAAAAAAATCCTGATAGAATAAACTTCAACAATTAAAAACGTAAAACAAGGATACCTAACATGGGATTTTTTCAAAGGCTTTTTGGCAAAGAACTGACCAAAGAACGACAGCATAAAATTGAACGCATTATTTTAGCCCATCCAAACCCAATGCAATCAGTGTTAAACGAACCACACCCAATTATTACCGACAACACTGAAACAGCCCCCCTTGAAACCAATACCAAAAACGATACGGCTGAACCAGCAAAAACAAAAGAAAGCCCCCCACCTACCGAACAGACCACCTTTAAAAACAAACAACACACATTTTTAACCCCTAAAGCCCTTAGCAACATGACTCTTAAAAAGGGGCACCTCAGCTTTAGCCTCGCCCTGCCTTACCCCTGCAAAAGCCTATGGCCAAGTATTGAACTGGCTTTAACACACAATCTTACACAGCTAGATGAGGTTAAAAAAGTCACCATTCAGTTTACAACTCACGTCGTGGCACACGAAGCCCAACAAAACATTGCCCCTCTACCAGGCATTAAAAATATAATTGCTGTTGCCTCAGGAAAAGGAGGAGTAGGAAAATCAACCACCAGCGTTAACCTTGCACTCGCATTACAACAAGAAGGGGCACAAGTGGGTATTTTAGATGCCGATATCTATGGCCCAAGCATCCCGACCATGCTTAATATCCATGACAAACCCAATTCTAAAGATGGCAAAAGCATGCAACCCCTGTCCGCCTATGGTCTGCAAGTCATGTCCATTGGGGCACTCATTGATGAAGATTCTCCCATGATCTGGCGAGGCCCAATTGTGACTCAAACCCTCACTCAACTGCTTAAAGAAACCAGTTGGCAAGATTTAGACTACCTTATTATTGACCTGCCTCCCGGAACAGGCGATGTACAACTCACCCTGTCACAACAAATTCCTGTAACAGGCGCCGTAATTGTCACCACGCCACAACAAATTGCATTAATTGATGCCAAAAAAGGCTTAAAAATGTTTGAAAAAGTCAATATTCCTGTTTTAGGGATTATTGAAAATATGGCTACCCACATTTGTAGCCAATGCCAACATGAAGAAGCCATTTTTGGAGAACACGGTGGTGAAGAGATGGCCAAACAATATGCGGTTGAACTCCTTGAAAGTCTGCCTCTGGATAAACACATTCGGGAAGATACAGACAACGGAAAACCAACGGTCATTGCCGAACCCAACAGCATCCTGTCACAACACTATCGAAGCATTGCACACAAAGTTGCCTTCAAAGTAAGCACACAAAAACAAAGTTACGCCAATGCCTTCCCTAAAATTGAAATCTTAAACACCTAGAAGCCTGTCGGATTTAGGGTAAATCTACTGCGAAAACAGAGCCTTAAAATGGCTTTCTCTCGTAACGATTACCTAAGTCCGGAAGACTCCTAGGAAAGCACTGATTAAATAAAAGAAAGCAACCGCCATTTACAAGAAAAGAAAACACTAAAAGTGCCGAGCATTAAGCAGAACGAAGTTCTATTGAAAAGAGTTGGTTAAATTGAGCAATCTCAAGCACGTTCTGCACTTCTTTTCCAACATTAACCAAGCGAACACGTGACTTATCACCCAAGGTCTTCTCTCTTAAAAGCAACAACATGCCTAAAGCAGAGCTGTCCATATAAGAGGCTTGAGCGAGGTCAATGACAAATTGATTGGTGTCGGTTAAATGCCGCTGACAGATTTCTTTAAATTCTTCATAAGCACTCACATCAAAACACCCAATAACAGAAATGGTTACCACTTCACCGTCAACCACTGTTTTTAATCCCATGTCCGTGCCTACCTTTAAATTTAAAACTCAACTATTTAAGACCTTTGCACAAAAGGATATTACGAATAAACAAAGGGAAAAGACACCTGATTTTCGTTAAAATTTTTGTGAATAGTACCCTATTCCCTGCAATTTCCGCCTCAATCAGCCAAACTTTACCTCTGTTTTCTGTCGCGTGCCCCTCATGTGAAAATTTCTATTTAATATTAACCGTTTAAAATTATAAATCTGAGTAGCCCATCATAAAGCAGTGTTTGCAAGAGTACAACCTGAAAATCACTCACTTATCCACCATTCTACCTTAAAACAACTCTGAACAAATCGCTTCTTTAAGGAACTTATTCAGAGGTTCCTTAACAAACTTAATGTAAAAAAGACCACCACTGTTGATAAACAGAAGTATAACCCTCTGAAAGCATAAAGAGCAAAACATAAAACACTTAAACTCGCTATAATATTGTGCTATCTCAAAATAAATCAAGATTTGATGGATGCACTAACCTTGATGGCTCCTTAATTCAGGACTCTTCAAGGAACCCTTAATGACAAATGGAAAAATAAAATGTCAAACACCGAAACGCCTGTAACCGCCTTAAACACTCCTCGAAAAATCCTAATTACCAGTGCCCTGCCTTACGCCAATGGCCCCATCCACTTAGGGCATTTAGTGGAATACATTCAAACTGACATTTGGTCGCGCTTTCAAAAAATGCGCGGACACACCTGTACCTATGTGTGTGCCGATGATGCGCATGGCACGCCCATTATGTTAAGGGCGCAAGCAGAAGGCATTTCTCCAGAAACCCTTATTGCCAACTCTTCTGAAGAACACCAAGCGGATTTTGCAGGGTTTCACGTGCAATTCGATCACTATGACAGCACACACTCCGCTGAAAATAAAGTCTTTGCAGAGCAAATCTATTTGGCTTTAAAAGAAAAAGGCTATATTTCTCGTAAAACCATTTCACAGTATTATGACCCTGAAAAAGAGATGTTTTTGCCTGATCGCTTTGTCAAGGGAACCTGCCCAAAATGCAAAACCAAAGACCAATACGGCGACAATTGTGAAGCCTGTGGCGCAACCTATAGCCCAACCGATTTAATCCATCCAACCTCTGCCGTTTCAGGGGCAACGCCCATTGAAAAAGAGACCGAACACCTGTTTTTTGAACTTAACCAGTTTGAAGAGATGCTAAAAGCATGGACACGAGAGGGGCACTTACAAACACAAATTGCCAATAAATTAGATGAGTGGCTTGAGAGTGGCTTGCGTGGCTGGGACATCTCGCGTGATGCCCCCTACTTTGGCTTTGAAATTCCTGGCGAAAAAGACAAGTTTTTCTACGTTTGGCTAGATGCCCCCATTGGTTATATGTCCAGTTTTAAAACCTATTGTGATAAAACGGGACTCAACTTTGATGAATATTGGCAACAAGGCGCTAAAACCGAACTCTATCACTTTATTGGCAAAGACATCATCAATTTTCATGCACTGTTTTGGCCAGCCATGTTATCAGGCGCTGGGTTTAGAACCCCCGATGCCATTTTTGCACACGGTTTTTTAACCGTTGACGGCCAAAAAATGTCCAAATCACGTGGCACGTTTATTATGGCCAAAACCTATTTGGAGTTTTTAAACCCAGAATATTTGCGCTATTACTATGCTGCCAAACTGTCAAGTCGCATTGATGACATTGATTTAAACCTTGAAGATTTTGCACAACGTGTTAACTCCGATTTAGTGGGTAAAGTCATTAACATTGCCAGCCGTTGTGCCGGTTTTGTGGTTAAAAAATTTGATCGAAAACTCAGTGGCGCTTGGTCTAAAGAAGCCACCGAGTTATATCAACACTTTGTAAATCAATCCGAAAGCATTGCGGCACTGTACGAGGCACGAGAATATGGCCATGCCATGCGTGATATTATGGCGTTGGCCGATAAAGCCAATGAATACATTGCCGAAACCGCCCCCTGGGTATTGGCTAAAGAAGAAGGCAAAGAGAGTGAACTGCATGAATCAGTGAGTGTTGGAATTAACTTATTCCGTGTGCTGATAAGCTATTTAACCCCCGTTTTACCCGTTACAGCCAACAAAGCCAATGCCTTTTTAAAATTAGACAAGGCCGCATGGGATGACATACAACACCCGCTTTATCACCATGAAATCACAAAATTTAAACCGCTCTTAACCCGCCTGGAGATGGATGCCATTCAAAAAATGGTGGATGCTTCAACACAAACCATGACTCAAAAAAGCAATGTACCCGACGGTAAAAAAGAGAATAAGCACCCTCAAAAAAATGCCACACCTAATTTTGAGCCATTGGCCGATGAAATTGGCATTGAAGCATTTTCTAAAATCGATTTGCGTATTGCCAAAATTGTTCACGCCGAAGCCGTACCAGAAGCCAAAAAATTGCTTAAACTCACACTTGATATTGGCCTTGAACAACGCCAGGTCTTTGCGGGCATTAAATCGGCCTACGAACCAGAACAATTAATTGGCAAGCTCACCGTTATGGTGGCCAATTTAGCCCCTCGTAAAATGCGTTTTGGGGTTTCAGAAGGCATGGTGTTAGCAGCAGGCCCTGGTGGCAGTGATCTTTACATTTTATCGCCAGACGATGGGGCGACCCCAGGAATGCGTGTAAAATAAGCCCTCACGATTCAGAAAAACGCTGAATCGTTACGACCCAAAGGAGATAGACCCCCACCATGCAAGAGTACGCTTTAATTTTGATTAGCACGGTTCTGGTCAATAATTTTGTCTTGGTTAAATTTTTAGGGTTATGCCCTTTTATGGGTGTGTCTAAAAAAACCGATGCCGCATTGGGGATGGGGCTGGCCACCACCTTTGTGTTAACCCTGTCCTCCGTTTTAAGTTACCTTATTTACACCTATCTTTTACACCCCTTTGGATTGGAATTTTTACAAACCATTGCTTTTATTTTAGCCATTGCAGCCGTTGTGGGTTTCACCGAAATGGCCATTCATAAAACCAGCCCCGTGCTGTATCAAGTACTGGGAATTTACCTTCCATTAATTACCACTAATTGTGCCGTGCTGGGTGTGGCGTTATTAAATGTCTCCGAAAATAATGATTTTATTGAATCGGCCATATTTGGTTTTGGGGCGGCAGTCGGCTTTACCCTGGTCATGGTGTTATTTGCCGCACTGCGTGAACGCATTGATGCCGCCGATGTCCCCGCCCCTTTTAAAGGGGCTCCCATTGCACTGATTACCGCAGGCCTAATGTCAATGGCCTTTATGGGGTTTGGAGGAATGGTTCATTAGCATGTTATCTGCCATTGTTATTTTTGTAGGGCTTGCAGTAGTGTTTGGCTTATTGCTGGGCTATGCCGCAGTGCGCTTTAAGGTAGAAGGCAATCCCGTTGCCAAACAGATTGATGATATTTTGCCACAAACCCAGTGTGGCCAATGCGGTTACCCTGGTTGCAAACCCTATGCTGAAGCCTTGGCCAATGAAGAAGCCGATGTGAATTTATGCATTCCTGGTGGCAATGAAGTGATGATTCTGATTTCAGAAATTACAGGCCTTGAACCCAAGCCACTGGATGAGAGCGCCGCCGAACCCAAACCCAAAGAGACCGCCTTTATTGATGAAGACGTTTGCATTGGTTGCGTGCTATGCATTAAAGAGTGTCCCGTGGATGCCATTGTAGGTGCAACCAAACTCATGCACACCGTTATTCAGTCCGAATGCACCGGGTGTGAAAAATGTGTGCCCGTTTGTCCAGTCGATTGCATCGAAATGCGCCCACCCAAACCCTCGCTTGACACTTGGCAATGGCCTGAACCCCAAAACAGGCCAACAATGGAAGAAAAAAAGCATGAGTAAAGCACCTTGTAACCCATCTTGGTTTCACACCATTTTACACTCTATATTGCACCCACTGGTTCGAGCAAGTGCGCGGGTTATTGCCTACCTTTACCCTGATGCCAAGCGCTGGCAACACCGTTTTAATGGAGGCGTTTACCCGCAATACCACAAATCGCTCTCCCTGCAACACCCCATCAAAGAAACCCTTATCCCTAAACAACTGATTTTACCCATCAAACTCAGTGCACATCAAAAAATTGACCTTAAAGTCAGCGTAGGCGATTCCGTTCAAAAAAACCAACTGCTTATGGCCGCTTCAAAAGCCAATAAACACGGGGTAATTGTTCCAATTCATGCCCCAACATCGGGCATCATTACGGCTATTAAACACACTCCCTTAACGCACCCTTCAGGCCTCGATGCCTTGTCCATTATTTTAGAACCCGATGGAAAAAATCAATCCCTTGAAAATGCTTTAAATATCAATGGTCAGCCCCCTGGCGAGCCACAAGCCTTAAAAACGATTTTGCTCAACGCCGGTATTGTTGGGTTGGGAGGTGCAGGCTTTCCTACTTACGCCAAAATCCCCGCCACTCAAGGCCAAATTCAAACCCTCATTATCAATGGCGCAGAATGCGAACCCTTTATCACCTGCGATGATTTGCTGATGCAAACACAAGCCGCAGAGGTGATACAAGGCGCGATTATGGTGGCACATGCGTTAGGAACTCCAAAGATTGTATGTGCGATTGAATCCAATAAACCCGCTGCCATTCAAGCCATAAGCCATGCCGCACAACACACCATTGTTACCGTTCAAGAAGTGGAAACCGTTTACCCTATGGGGGGGGAAAAACAATTACTTCAAGAGTTAACGGGCATTGAAATTCCAGCAAAAACCCATGCCATTGACAGCGGGTTACTGGTCTTTAATGTTGCCACCTGCGCCGCTATTTTTAAAGCCGTCACTCAAGGAGAACCTTTAACACAACGCCTGGTAACGGTAACAGGGTTAGGCCTGAAAATACCTTACAATATGCATGCTTTAATAGGCACGCCTTTTAGCGACCTAACCGAATTAGCACAGCCCAAAACGCCCATTAATTACCCCCTCATTATGGGCGGCCCCATGATGGGCTTTAAAGTAAAAACCAATCAGGTACCGGTGATCAAAACCACCAACTGCATTTTAGCCAACCCACCCGAACCCGAACAACTCACCATGCCGTGTATTCGCTGTGGTGAATGCATGGAGGCGTGCCCAATCAATTTATTACCACAACAACTGTTTTGGCACAGCCAGGCACATGAGTTTGAAAAGGTTGAAAAATTGAATGTCTTTGACTGTATTGAGTGCGGTTGTTGTAGCTACGTCTGCCCGAGTCGTATTCCATTGGTACAATATTATCGTCATGCCAAATCCGCCATTAAAGAACAACATGCAGAACAGCAAGCCGTTGAACTGGCCAAACAACGTCATGAATTTAGATTGGCACGTATTGAGCGCGAAAAACAAGAACGAGACGCACGTTTAAAAGCCAAAAAAGAAGCGGTAAAACAACGTAAAGCCAATGCCCCCGAAAAGTCTCAACCCTCAAAAAAATCCAGTGCCACCGCCGCGGCCAGAGCAGCGGCCGCCAAACGTGCGGCGGCCAGCCAAAAAGCCACGGGGTCATCAAATACATCTCAGCCCTCTCGCGCTTCGGCACGAGAAAAAGCCATTGAAACGGCTAAAAAACAAGCCGCCGCTCAAGTGGGGTCTAAAAACACGACCAATAAAGACCCCAATAAAAACTCTAAAGCCACCGCTGCTAAAAAAGCCGCTGCAATGGCCGCCGCCAAACGTCGTGCAAAACAGAACCAAGAACACACCGACCAAGAAGCGTCTACCGTGCCCTCTTCTACTCAGGCACCCAACTCAGAATCCAACCCCAAAGCCCCACAAGCGCCCACTTCTGCCGAAGAAAAACGCAAAAAAGCCATAGAAGCCGCTAAAAAACGCGCTGCCGAACGCAAAGCCCGTCAAACGCAACAGGAGACCCATTAAATGAGTTTATCGCCATTCTCATCCTCTCTTTCATCCCCTTTTGCGCACAGCAAGCACTCCATTCGGGCGTTAATGCTCAAAGTACAACTTGCCGCTCTGCCCGCATTGTTAGTGCATATCTACCTGTTTGGCTTTGGCATTGTCATGCAGTGGCTATTGGCTCTGGCAACCCTATTCGTCGTGGAATACACCCTGCTCAAACTACGAAAACGTCCCGTATTGCCCTTTATCACCGATATGAGTGCCCTCATTACCATTACCGGTTTGGTCTTTTGCATTCCACCTGGTGCGCCTTGGTGGATCATTGTCAGTGGCACAGCATTTGCCTTAATTTTTGGTAAACACATTTATGGTGGCTTGGGATATAACCCCTTTAATCCAGCCATGCTGGGCTATGCATTTTTATTAATCTCCTTCCCCGTTCAGATGACACAGTGGACATTGCCCGCCGAGGTGGCCAATCACTACATAACCTTCAGCGATGCGTTTTACCTTATTTTTACTGGTGTCATTCCCAATGTTTCTGTGGACATCATTACCAGCGCCACCCCGTTAGGCAAACTGCAAACCGAGCTCAGTCAAGGCATCAGCGCCATCGAAAGTTTGGCGCACACCATGCCTGTTGCACACGACGGTTATTCCTCTTTTCACGTCATTCATTTACTATTTGATTTAAACAGTTGGGAGTGGCTTAACATTGCTTTTTTAATCGGTGGATTATGGCTGTTATTTACCCGCAGTATTCGCTGGCAATACCCCGTTGGTTTTTTAAGCAGCTTAGGACTCATGGCCTTTATTTTTCACAGCATTGATCCCAGTACATACCCACCCGTGGACTTTATATTGCTTTCTGGCGGAACCATGCTGGCGGCCTTTTTTATTATTACCGACCCCGTTACCTCCAGCACCACCCCCATAGGACGTTTTATTTTTGCGTTTGGCATTGGGGTCTTGGTATACACGATTCGAACATGGGGCATTTTTCCTGACGGCATTGCCTTTGCCATCCTGTTAATGAACATTACCGTGCCACTGATTGACCAATACACACAACCCCGTGTATACGGCCATAAATAAGGATAGGGGGGGTAAAAAATGACAAACAACACAAAACCATCTAACCATAGCGAACACCGTACCCTGTTTCAACACATGTTTGGCTCGGCTTATAAACTCAGTGCCTTTATATTGGTTTGCATTGTTTTATTGTCCAGCGTTTACAGCTTAACCGCGCCCAAAATTGCACACGAACATCGTGAGGCGATGTTAAAAACCTTTAATAAAATTTTCCCCCCCTCCTTATACGATAACCAACCGCTGGAAGACACGATTACCATTTCAGACCCAAAACAATTTAAAATGCTTGGCAGCGACCACCCCGTGGTGATTTATCGTGCACGAAAAAACAAACAACCTGCTGGCGCGATCTTTCAAGTGGTTGCCCGCAATGCCTACAGTGGCCACATTACACTGCTTATGGCAGTGTTTCCCGACGGGCAAGTATCAGGGGTTCGCGTATTACAACACCGTGAAACGCCAGGATTAGGTGATAAAATAGAAGAACGCAAAGACAACTGGATTTTAAGTTTTAACGGAAAACGCCTCAATATTCCCCCAAAAGAACACGGCGATCCTGTTGATGATCCACGTTGGGCCGTTAAAAAAGATGGCGGTGTATTTGATCAATTTACCGGCGCAACCGTTACCCCCAGAGCCGTCGTGGCAGCCATAAAAAAAGCCTTACTGTTTGTGCATCAAACTGGAGAAAAAATCTATGAGTAACGCAATATGAGTCATTCAGATACGCACACAGAAAAAGCCACGCTTGCCACAACAGAAAAGACACCAACACGCTGGCAAGAATATCAAAAAATCGTGGATAATGGCCTTTGGAAAAACAATCAGGCCTTAGTGGCTCTGCTTGGTTTATGTCCACTACTGGCGGTGACCAACAACACCGTTAATGGCTTATCACTTGGTCTGGCAACCTTAGCCGTTTTATTAATCTCAAACGGACTGGTCTCCCTTATTCGAAACCACGTATCCAGTGACATTCGTATTCCCGTTTTTGTTGCCATTATTGCCACCGCCGTCACCATTATCGACCTGTTAATGAACGCCTACTTTCATATATTGCACGGTATTTTAGGCATTTTTATTCCACTCATCGTGACCAATTGCGCCATTCTGGGGCGTGCAGAAGCCTATGCCTCTAAAAATACGCTAGACAAAGCACTGGTGGATGCTTTTTTTATGGGGCTTGGCTTTATGTTGGTGCTGGTGGTACTGGGAGCGTTACGGGAAATGATTGGTAACGGCACCTTGTTTGACCACGCACACTTACTCTTTGGCGAGGTGGCCACCCACTGGACCATTCACTTTAGCGACCATTACCAAAGCGTACTTTTAGCCATCTTACCCCCTGGTGCTTTTATTGGTCTGGGCCTGTTAATTGCATTTAAAAACGTACTGGACGCGAACAAAACGGCTCAACACCCGAATGCACTCGGCATTCCCGTTAACGTCACTTCCACTCAAAAAACAGAGACCACACCGTAATCGCTTATGAATAAAGAAATACGCCTTAATATTTTTGAACGCCTTAGTGCGGCCATTCCAAACCCTGAAACCGAGCTAAATTACAGCACCCCCTTTGAATTGCTCATTGCCGTCATTTTATCGGCACAAGCCACCGACAAAGGGGTTAATATCGCCACCGATAAACTGTTTCCCGTTGCCAACACCCCCGAAGCGATTTATGCACTTGGAGAAGAAGGCTTAAAATCCTACATCAAAACCATCGGGCTGTTTAACACCAAAGCCGCCAACATCATTAAAACCTGTAAAATGTTGGTTGAACAACACAACTCCGTTGTACCCGATAACCGAGAAGACCTTGAAGCCCTTCCAGGCGTGGGACGCAAAACCGCCAATGTGGTCTTAAATACCGCCTATGGTCAGCCTACAATAGCCGTGGATACGCATATTTTTAGAGTCTCCAATCGCACCAAACTGGCTACGGGAAAAAATGTATTAGACGTTGAAAAAAAATTACTTAAAGTCATTCCAAAAGCCTACATCATTCCAGCACACCACCTGCTCATACTGCACGGACGTTATACTTGCGTAGCACGAAAACCCCGTTGTGGTGCGTGTTGCATTTCCGACTTATGCGAATACAAAGATAAAATAACCGACTAAAATGTCATAACAATCATGTCATAATAATCATAGATAGAATCAAATTCATGTTATATACCAGCGAACGAGACAAACTCAGACAATTTTATGTAGACACCTGGCAAAAAGCGCGTTTAAGCTTGCCAATGGATCCAATGGAAACCATGGTGGCACGCGTCATAGAACAACACCCTGAATACCACGCAATGCTCACCAATGGCAAACACCTCGGCAACGAATACAAACCCGAAGACGGTGAAACCAACCCCTTTTTACACATGGGAATGCACCTGGGGTTACAAGAACAAGTCTCAATGGATCGTCCCCAAGGCATTCAGCAAGTCTACCAACAACTGGGGCAAAAATTAGGCAACGTACACGACACCGAACACGCAATGATCGAATGTTTAGCCGAATCCTTATGGAGCGCACAACAAAACAACAAAGAACCTGATGAACAAACGTATTTAAACAATTTACAAAATTTATTACTTAAATAAGAGTAACGACTCAGCGTAGTATTATAAAAAATAACAGGCGTAAAGTGTTCTTAATGGGTTTTTCTACAGCCTTGTTCCCCCCAAAACACAATCACTGCCAATCACAAACAAGGAAACCCAATGGCAAAGAAAAAAGAAGACCAAGAAGCATCACTGGAAAAACAGCTTTGGAAATCAGCAGATAAACTCAGAAAAAACATCGATGCCGCTGAATACAAGCATGTTGTTATGGGTTTGATTTTTCTTAAATATATTTCCGATGCCTTTGAAGAGTTGTACGCCGCATTAAAAACAGGTGAAGGCGAATATATCGGTGCTGACCCTGAAGACAAAGATGAATACAAAGCCGAAAATGTGTTTTTTGTGCCACAAGATGCCCGCTGGACGCATTTGCAAGCCCATGCCAAACAACCGAACATTGGCAAAACGGTTGATGAGGCAATGGATGCGATTGAAAAAGAAAACGCTTCACTCAAAGGCGTTTTGCCCAAAGTGTATGCCAGACAAAATCTTGACCCAACCAGCTTGGGCGAACTGATTGATCTGATTAGTAATATCGCTTTAGGCGATGCCAAATCCCGCAGTGCCGATGTACTAGGGCATGTGTTTGAATATTTTTTAGGTGAATTTGCTCTGGCAGAAGGCAAAAAAGGCGGGCAATTCTACACCCCCAGAAGCGTGGTTGAACTCTTGGTAAAAATGCTCGAACCCTACAAAGGACGAGTGTTTGATCCTTGCTGTGGGTCGGGTGGCATGTTTGTACAATCGGAAAAGTTTGTGACCGAACATCAGGGTAAAATTAACGATATTTCTATTTATGGACAAGAGAGCAACCAGACCACTTGGCGGCTGGCAAAAATGAACCTTGCCATTCGTGGCATTGACAGCTCTCAGGTCAAATGGAACAACGAGGGCTCGTTTTTAAACGATGCCCACAAAGACCTCAAAGCCGATTACATCATCGCCAATCCACCCTTTAATGTCAGTGACTGGAGCGGTGATTTGCTACGCAAGGATGGCCGCTGGCAATATGGCACGCCGCCCACTGGCAATGCCAACTACGCATGGATACAGCACTTTATCTACCACCTCGCCCCCAGCGGACAAGCCGGTTTTGTACTGGCAAAAGGGGCTCTCACGTCTAAAACATCCGGTGAAGGTGAGATCAGAAAATCCTTGGTCGAAGCAGGATTAATTGACTGCATTGTCAACCTGCCTGCCAAACTGTTTTTAAATACCCAGATACCCGCCTCCCTTTGGTTTCTGAGTCGTAACCGTGCCAATGGCAAGTTTCGTGACCGACGCAATGAAATCCTGTTTATTGATGCACGCAATATGGGGCATCTGATCAACCGCCGTACTCGTGAGTTATCAGCGGAAGATATTCAAACCATTGCCAATACCTACCATAATTGGCGTAACCCCGTAGGGGCAGACCCCCGTGTCTGCCCTAATAATGGGCAACCACAGGATGGGCAACCACAGGATGGGCAACCACAGGATGGGCAACCACAGGATGGGCAACCACAGGGGGTTGCCCCTACGGGGTATGCTGATGTAAAGGGATTTTGTTGTGCCGCCTCGATTGATAGGGTCAAAGAACTGGATTATGTGCTCACCCCGGGGCGCTATGTCGGCTTGGCAGTAGAAGAGGATGATTTTGACTTTGCCGAACGCTTTAGCAGTCTTAAAACTGAATTTGAAAGTCAGCTTAAAGAAGAAGCCGAACTCAATCAGCGGATATTGGAGAATCTGGCAAAGGTGAAGCTGGAGATTGGGGATGAGTGATCTTATCAAGAATGGTGAATACAGAGACCTCATTCACAAACTGAAATCACATATCCAATCTGCCCAAATTAAAGCAGCAATTTCGGTTAACAAAGAGCTGTTAATCACCTACTGGTTTATTGCTGAGCAGATTTTAGAAAAACAACAAACGGCCCGTTGGGGTGATGGCTTGATCAAACAGGTTAGTCAGGATTTGCAACAAGCCTTCCCTGATATAAAAGGTTTTTCAGTTAGAAATCTTGAGTTAATGCGAAAGTGGCACCGCTACTGGATGCAGGCAGATGAAATGACGAAACAAGTTGTTTCGCAATTAGACCAAGCCCCTATTTTTCAAATCCCCTGGGGACAAAACCTGCTGATTGTCAGCAAATCAAGCTCAACAAAAGAAGCACTTTTTTATGTACAAAAAACCATCGAAAACAACTGGTCAAGGGCGGTACTAACTCACCAAATAGCATCACATCTTTTTGAACGGCAAGGCAAAGTATTGAATAACTTTGAAAACCACCTTCCAAGTCCTCAATCAGACCTTGCCCAACAAACCTTAAAAGATCCTTACTGCTTTGATTTTTTAATGCTGAGTGAAAAACACAATGAAAAAGAACTGGAAGCCGCATTAACTGAAAACATCAGTCAGTTTTTACTGGAATTGGGAGCAGGTTTTGCCTTTGTGGGTAAACAGTATCAATTACAAGTCAGCGACAAGGACTTTTATATCGACTTACTGTTTTATCACCTCAAATTACGCTGTTATATCGTTATTGAGCTTAAAACTACTGAGTTTAAACCCGAATATGTCGGCAAACTCAATTTTTATATCTCTGCCGTGGATGACCTGTTGGCAAGAGAAGAAGACAAGGCAACAATTGGTTTACTGATATGCCAATCCAAGGACAAAACCATTGTTGAATATGCACTAAAAGAAACAGGACAGGCGATGGGCGTGAGTGAATATCAACTCACCCAGCAGTTACCAAAAGATTTTCAATCCAGCTTGCCGAGTATTGAGGAGATCGAAGCAGAAATTGGAGAGGTTGGGGATGAATAATTATCGTAGGGGCAGGCCCCCGTGTCTGCCCATTATTTACCGTTGCAATCAAATGGGGCAACCACAGGGGGTTGCCCGTACAGATGAGGTGTTGTATGTGTGAGTGGCGGGAGTTTGAACTTGGAAATGTTTTAGAAG
>WFPP01000024.1 GCA_015487495.1 Thiomicrorhabdus sp. | reverse complement strand
GATAAATTGAATATTGATTTAAAGAGTATGGGAGAGATAGAGGGGTGGCGTGACTGGAGGTGGTGATTATCATTTTTAGGTAATAAAAAACTCCTCAGCAATTGCACCACAAGTGGAGCAATTGATCGGAGCCGTGTTAAAAGCATCATAAGTCCATGGTAATTAATTGTCAAATATATAATAACCTCCAGATAGAAAATCCGTCAATTACTTACACTCTAATTCGTACCTCTATCGGGGATTAGGGAATATTAAATTACTTGTTGCAAGTATTTAGAGGTTCCTTAAATTAAAGACTAAATAAAGGTAAAACGATTGAATCAATTTACGTTGCTCAATACACGTCCAGCACATCAGGCAGAAGCGCTGTCAAAAATGATTCGGGCTCATAATGGGCAAGTCATTCACTGTCCAACGATTGAGATTCAATGGTTACCTCAAGAAAATACGTCATTGAACTTATTTGAAGGCACTGATAAAATCATTTTTATCAGTGCGAATGCGGTACAAGGTTTTCTGGCAATGCCTTGTTATCAAGCGTATCGACAGGCACAAGAAAACGCACAAGCTACTCAGAAACCTCTGATTGAACTGTATGCCATTGGGCGGGCAACCCAGCAAAAAGGCATTGCACATCATTTACCATTAACCGTACTTGCACAAACAGACTTTGACAGTGAACATTTATTAAACCACCCTGTTATGCAATCGGTACAGCAACAAACAGTGATGATTGTAAAAGGTCAGGGGGGGCGAAAATTACTTGAAACGCGTTTGCAAGCGCGTGGTGCAAAGGTCGTGTTGCTAGAGGTTTACCGTCGAGTTTCTGCGCCTTTTTGTTCGCAAAGCTGGCAACATTTTATTGTGTCTCAGAAACCTGTTTTATTAATTACCAGTCTCGAAAGCTTCAACCGTTTACTGGAAAATTTAGTTGCACAGGATGCTTGTTATGCAGATCTTGGTGGTTCAAAATGGCATTTTTTAAAACAGACCATTGTGTTCAGCGCACGCATTAAAGTACATTTACAAACTCATGGCTGGAACAGGCCTATTCATGTAGTGTCTTCACAAAGTAATGATGGCATTATGCAAACCGTTTTAGCCAACATTGTATAATTTAGGTAAATAAAGCATGTCAAATAACCAAAGCAAACACTCTGCTGAAAACCAGACAAAGTCTAACCAAGTGCTTAAACCGGATTCATCTGAGCAAGAAGCGAATAAAAAAATGAGCAACAAAACGAAGCAACGTTCTGTGCAACAAAAAGCAGAATCAACTCAAAAAACAGCCTTAAAATCGTCTGAAGAAAAAGAGGAGAGTACCTCGAAAAAATCAGGTAAAGAGCAGGAAAATAAATCAAATGCAGTTAAAAAGCCCTCTTTTATGGCGCGGTTTAAAGGTGTGATTATTTGGTTTATTGTGTTTGCTGCCATTGCTGTTGCGGTGGTGTTGACTCGTCAAGATCTGGACTGGCAAGTGGAACACATTAATGATTTACAAACGAAGGTTTCACATCTTCAGCAAGCCAATAAAGCACTGGAAGCTCGCCTAGACAGTCAAATGAATGAAATTAACACTCGATTTCAAGAGGCAACCAAAGCCTCGGAGGCTTCTTCCACAGCATCGTCTGATCAACAGGCACTGATTACTCAGGCTGATTTGGATAAAATTCAGCAAACCTCTCAAGAAAAGTTGAGCCAGTTGCAGGATAATCTAAAAGAATTAAGCACACAGGTGAATCAGCAAGTTCAGAAAATGGTGAGTCAGGCTTCGGATGTGGTCAGCACGACAGAACAAGCGCTAAAACCATCAGATCAATCTTTAGCGGCATTGGCACAAGTAGAAGAAAAACTGCAAACACAACTGCTTGATGTGGGACAAAAACTGGCCGAATTATTCGATTTTAAATCGGCACAACAAGCACAGGTTGAGACACAATCGACTCAGTTGTCCGAGATCTCTCAACGAGATCTTCAGCAATGGGTTATTGAAGTGAATACTCAATGGGTATTGCGGGGTAATGTGGCGGAAACGCAAGCTCAATTAAATGCCTTGCAACAAGTTGTTGCTGTGAGCCAACTTCCAAAGGCAGCCAAGTTGGCTTCTTTAATTGGAAAAGATCAGGCGTACCTAGAAACGTATCAGACACAAAGAGGCACACAGCCTTCCCTGAATACCGATGCCTTAAAACAGGCTATTGCGTCCTTGCGCTCTGTTCAGGATGAAACGTCCTCTTCACAAATGCCTTCTGAACAGGGGGGGGGAACTTTTTCACAAGAGGGGGCTGCCTCTATCTCTCAGGCAGAGTCTTCTTTTGATTTTGCTATGGAAAAGCTTAAGCAAACATTAAGTGGTATGATTCGTGTAAAAAAACGTGATGAAGAGCACCAAATTACGCAAGTTGAATCGCTTATGTTAAAAGATGTACTGATTCAACGTGCACTGTTATTGGTGGATCGCATTGATTGGGCGATTGTGTCTCAGTCTAATGATTTGCTTAAACAATCGGTGCAAGATTTACAGGATTACATTAATCAAGCTTTTCCTAAAGAGGCCACTCAGTTTGAAACTTTATTGAACCCGTTTGCAACTAAGATTTTTGAGCCACGTAAGCCATTGGCAATTCATCAATATTTGGCTGAAAAATAACCATTTAACAATCATTCATTCGATTAAAACAGGTTTAAATATATAAGGAAATTAAATGGGTTTAATATTAATTTTGGCAACGGTTTTTTTAGTTGCAACGGCCTTAGCCACGCTGTTAATTTATGACAATGGCCTTGTTTCAATGGTATGGGGTGATTGGGTTATTGAAACCAGTGTGAGCTTTTTATTGGTCAGCCTGGTTGTGCTTTTTGCAGTCATTTATTTTGGCATTCGTATTACTTTAACTTTTTGGAATATGCCTAAGTTCTGGCGTAAACGTCGTCGTTTAAAGCAATATCGAAAAGCCGAAATTGCAACCGCAAAAGGCTTGATTGCTTTAGAACATGGTGATTGGCGTAAAGCCGAAAAAGAGCTGATAAAAAGTGCCAAGCAAAGCGAAGACGGTCTTATGCACTATTTAAGTGCCGCCAAAATGGCACATAATCAAAAAGCTTATAAACGTCGTGATCGCTATCTATCCCAAGCTCGGGAGTCTTATATTGATGACTACTTAACCATTGGGTTGGTTGAAGCACGACTGCTTTCAGAGTCTGAACCAGAGCAGGCTCGTGCCATTCTGGAAGCACTGCATGAACAAGAGCCCGATAATGTTACTGTACTGGTTGAGCTGGCACATATTCTGAAGAAGTTACAAGCCTGGCAAGCACTGGGTACCATTTTTCCAAAACTTAAGAAAAGCCGTGCCATTGATAAAGTCGAACAAGCGGAATTGGAAGCGCAATTATTTGCAGGCAAGTTTCACCTTATTAAAGATCAGGAAGCCTTAAAACATTTGTGGAGTCAAATGAGTGAAGAGCGTAAATTAATGCCTGCTGTGTTGGCAGAATACGTAGAAAAATCAATGGGTTGGGGGTTAGAAAAAGGCTTGGCAGGTCTGATAGAGCGTGCGCTTAAAAAACAATGGGATGACCGACTGGTTTACCAATATGGTCGTTTATCATACACCACCGCATTGGAACGCTTAAAAACAGCGGAATCCTGGATCAAAGGTCATGAAAATAACCCCGTTTTATTGCTCACTTTAGGGCGTTTAGCTTGCACTGCCCAGCTGTGGGGGCGGGGTCAAAACTACCTAAAAGAGAGCCTGAAAATTAGACCCGAAGTTGAAACCTTTCATGCACTCGCTAAGTGCTACGAAGCCGAAGGCAAAGAGAGCCAAGCCGCTTTGGTTTATAAAGAAGCCATTTTAAAGTTGGAAGATGCTACGGGGAAAACAGGAACTTAACCCCTTTTTATGAAAGATGAAAAAACCGGTTAGAACCGTCTTTGTATATTGAGGAAGTTCTGATTAAATCCCTTTGCAAGGTCTAGACATGGCTTCAGTCATTTGCCTTGATGCGAATAAAATGGCGTTGCCAGAAATTAAGCGATTTAATTAGAGCTTCCTTGAGTGATTACAAGCATTTAATGCACATTTAATGTACACAGGCCAAAGGGTTTAATCCCGCGTCTAAAAACGCTGCTTTAGCTGTTTGAATCATCGGCCAAGGACCACACATATAGAGGGTAATGTGTTTTAAATTGGGATGCTCTTTTAAGACTTGTTGATGCACTAATCCCGTCGCGCCGTTCCAGTCCTCGCTGTTTTCAGACAGGACGGGAATGTATTCGAGATTGGGATGGATGTCTGTAAGCGTAATCATCTCTTTGTGCATATAAAGTTCAGAGCGAGAGCGTGCTCCCCAATAAAAGTGAATCGGGATACCGATTTTTTCTTTAAGCAAGGTCTCCAGCAAGGCTTTCATTGGAGCAAACCCAGTGCCACCTGCCATAAAAATAATGGGTTGGTGAGCAGGTTGTAAGACGATTTGCTCTTTAGGCCCTTCCATAACGAGCTGGTCGCCAACTTGAACCGAAAACAGCCTTTGCATCCATTCACTGTCTGCCTGGTTGCGGATATGGCATTCGATTAGGCCATCTTCTCTGGGCGCGGATGCGATGGAAAAAGGCTTTAAATCATCGGCATCAAATCCTAGCATAATGTATTGTCCAGATGCGTAAGCAATCGGGTGTTCCGGTTTAAATAAAAGTTGAATGATCTGAGGGGTTAATGGCTCAGCATGAACAACTTTTAATAGATGAAGGGTATGATTCACTAAATTGAGCTCTCTTAAAGTTTAAATTCGGTCCAAATTGGCGCATGATCGGAAGGTTTTTCCATCGCACGCTCCTCATAACCAACATGACAGGCCACAGCTTTGTCATTGAGCGGGTTGGTGGCTAAAATGGTGTCAATGCGTAAACCTCGGCGTGGTTCCCGATCAAATCCTTTAGAGCGGTAATCGAACCAAGTAAAGACATTGTCTTCTTCGGGATGAATGGTGCGAAAGGTATCGACCAAGCCCCAGTTTAATAGTGTACTCCACCACTCACGCTCTTCGGGTAAAAAGCTGGTTTTGCCATCGCGTAACCAGCGTTTACGGTTGTCTTCACCAATGCCAATGTCTAAATCGGTGGGAGAAATATTAAAATCTCCAACCACTGCTAAGGCTTGTTGCGGGTCACACTCGGTTTCCAGATAGTGCATTAAGTCTTGGTAAAAACGTTTTTTAGCGGGAAATTTGGTTTCATGATTGCGATTTTCACCTTGAGGAAAGTAGCCATTTATAACACGAATGACTTCACCATTTTCGAGTTTAAAATCCCCAATAATCATGCGTTTTTGAGCATCCTCATTATCGGTTTTCCAGCCTTTTTGACTGGCGATGAGTTCAATGCCTTTGCGGTAGAGCAGGGCAACGCCGTAGTGGGTTTTTTGTCCCGTGAAAATGGCATGGTAACCCATTTCTTCCAGTGCTTCTAAAGGAAACTCATGGTCTTGAACCTTGGTTTCTTGTAATCCAATAATATCGGGGGTAATACGGTTGGTTAAAGAGTGCAATTGGTGTAGGCGTAACCGCACGCTATTGGTATTAAAAGAGACAATTTTCATTTGGGTTCCAAAAAAGTTTTAAAAAGTGTTTAAAAAAGAATAATGAGCGAAATTATAGCGGAAAAGCAATTTGTTTGGGGGGGATTAGGGCAATGTAGAGTGATTTGGTATCATAGCCCCCATTACTGTATTCAAACACGTATTTAAATTCGTATTTTAAAAGAGGTGATGTTTTATGAGTCACGTATATCGTCTAGTGATTTCGTGTCCAGATCAAGTGGGCATTGTGGCCAAAGTAGCGCAGTTTATTGCTGATCAGGGGGGATCCATTGTTGAGGCCAATCATCATACCGATTCGGTTAATGGGTGGTTTTTTATGCGTCACGAAATTTTGGCCAGTTCGCTTCAACAAGGCATTGATGCGTTTGAAGAGGGCTTTAAAGCCATTGCCGATTTGTTTGATATGATGTGGTACATTTCGGATTCGGAAAAGCCTAAAAAAATTGCCCTGTTTGCTTCTAAAGAGTCGCACTGCTTAGCGGATTTATTGTACCGTTGGCATGAAAAAGACCTGCCTGGAGAGATTGTTTGTGTGATTGCCAACCATGAAGACTTACGCTCTATGGTGGATTGGTACACAATCCCGTTTCATTATGTGCCCGTGTTACCCGATTCGAAACCTCAAGCGTTTGCAGAGGCAGAAGCACTGGTTGAACGTTATCAGGCCGATGTAATTGTGTTAGCGCGTTACATGCAAATTTTACCCCCTAAAATGTGTGACGATTATGCAGGCCAAGTAATTAATATTCACCACAGCTTTTTACCCTCTTTTGTGGGCGCACGTCCTTATCATCAAGCGGCAGAACGGGGGGTAAAATTGATTGGAGCCACCTGCCATTATGTGACTGAAGCTCTGGATGCAGGGCCGATTATTGAGCAAGATGTGATTCGGGTAGGGCACGCACAAACCATTGATGACATGCGTCGCTTGGGGCGAGATGTCGAAAAAACTGTTTTAGCGCGAGGTTTAAGATTTCACTTGGAAGACCGAGTGTTGATTCACGGTAATAAAACGGTTGTGTTTGATGGGTAACCTGTTTAAGGAAGCTCTGAACAAGTCCTTTTTTACCAAAAATAAGTATGTAACTCATTGATTAATAAAATCGCAGAATGTTGGTTGGGATTTAATCAGCGCTTCCTAAATTGAATGCGATTGTAGTCAGGGGGTCGTATTTTTTTACTGGATGTTTTGTCCATAAAAGTGGCGTTCATGAGTACGTCGATTAATACTTGCTCTATGCCTTTTCTACCGGCCAGTTGATGGTTACGTGCCACATCTGCCCAAGAGTGCTTTTTTATCACTTTATCACACCAAATGGCTTGCTGGGCTTCGGGTGCCAAAAGCAAGCTATGGGCATGTCGTAAACTCCACTCCCATAATTGCCCGCTTACCGACTCATAAGCTCGTATCCCTAACCGGAACTGATTGGTGGCTTCATCCAAATAGGGCGGTTGCGTTTTAAAACGAAATCCTTTTAAGATGGCGAGAGTCATATTGCTTGAAAAATGGGGCAAGGATTCAATTAGCAGATGTGGAAATTGTGTTTGAAATGCACGTTGAATACTCGCCAATGCCTGTTGTGCCATTGGCGTAAGAGCCTTGGTAACAATCACATTGTGGCAACCGCTGGACTTATCACGCTTTACGCCAACGTGTACCGCATTGTAGCCTTGCTGAAACCAAAAAGGTAACAACTCATCTGTTGCACCAAAACTACTGCTTAAATAGTCTATTCGCTGTTGTTGGGCTGCGTGTTTGATGTGATTTAATAACTGTTTTCCAATGCCTTCTCGTTGAATACTTGGATGAACTGCGATACGCATAATACGCCAGCTTGAAAGCATAAAAAAATCTGTAAGTGCATAGTGTTTGATTAACAGTTGTGGAACCAAATGCCCATGCACGCGTTTGGTTTTGGGCATGATTTTACCCTCTTCAACACATAGGGCTACGCCCATTAATTGCTCATCTTGCTTGGCAATAATGATTTTAAGGTTGGGTGCGCTTAAAATGAATTGCAAATCATTGGGGCTGGTTTGATAGTGCGCTTGCACTAAAAGTTGAAACAGTGAATGAAACAGGGAGGTGTTTTCTAATAAGGTGTGGGCATAAATCTCTTGAAATTCAATGGAGTGGTCAATCAAAAGATTGGGAGGTAAATGCGCTTGAGAAGCGGGAATATGATTCGCATCTAAAAACAGTGCGTGGTTAATCGCCGCTTCTAAAGGGTCTTTTTCTGCCCAGCGGATGGGGGTGTTGAGCTGACAATGTTTCCAGTTGGGGGTGTATTGGTTCAATGCTTCCTTAAAGCGCAGTTCAAACCCTCTGCCAGACCCCTCATAGCCGTGTAAAGTGGTGGCAAAGACCATTCGATGATGTCGTTTTAACAGCTTAGTGAGTAACGGTGTGGGAAGGTGTGCGGCTTCATCGATTAATAGTAAATCAGCTTGAGTGGCCTCAAGTACTAATTGATCGGGAGCGATAAATTCAAATAGTTTGGTTTGCCCTTCAAACTCAAAAACTAATCGTCCTGTTTGTTGTGTCGTAAAAGTAAGAGTGTGTGTTTTGCTCAATTCATTCAAGGCCTGAATGGCTTGTATAAAAGCCATTTTAGCTTGATCGAGGCGTGCTGCTGTTAATACAATGTGGGTTTTGCCTTCCACTAAACAGTGAATACTTGCTAATCCCAGTACGGTGCTTTTTCCTCTACCCCGATCTGCGGTAATAACCAATGGGCGTTTACGGTGTCCAAAGGCAACGGAATCAATCGCTTGAATGGCTTGTATTTGTTCCGGTGTAGGTAATGTTTGGGAGGGGGCGTGTGGTGTGTTGGTCAGAAGGGTGTTTGGAATAACAGGGGGGGGAAAATTTTTTTCATGTAACCAAATGGCGGGAGCGTCTGCATTGGTTTGCCATTGTTGAATGAGATGTTGGGTAAAGTAAGGGTGAGCTTGCTCTATTTGATAGGGGCTGTTTAAAAACCGTCGATTATCTGGATTACTGAGGTGGCGCCATGTTTCTAAATCGGGTGTGAGTAAGATTAAAAGCCCGCCCGCTTTAATCATGCCTGAAGCAATGCCCAGTGCGTTCGCATTTAGCCCTGCATGTACATCTATAACCACCGAATCAATTTCATGGCCAAGCTTTTCATTGAGTCGTGCTTGCTCAATAATCGTAACATGGGCAGATGTGGCTAGGCTTTTTTCAGTTTCACCAATGTAGTAGACCGACTCATTTGCTTGCCATAAGTGTTTGAGTTGCATTGCTTGCCAGCGAGCGTGACCGCTTAAAATAACCAAAGCACGATGTTGCTGCTGTTTGAGAGACTGTCGTAAAGAGAGTAAAGAAGGTTGTTTATTCATCTTAATGAACCATGATTTTTGCAGTAAAATAAGAATGACTTCTATTACCCTAACATTTTGAATAATGCTTGGCGAATTATGATAACAAAATATGATACATCTCAATCATCAACAAGTGTTTGGCCTGTTTTGAAATTGAAAACCCGCTTGAATATAAGTGACAATAACTGCGGGTTAAGTGTTTTATGGAGGTAAAAAAATTATCCATTGCTCAGATAAGCTGGACAGGCAATGCCGTACCGTATTCCAGACAGTTTGAGGACTATTATTTTTCCAGCGATAATGGGTTGCAAGAAGTGCATCATACCTTTATTGAGCCTAACTGTTTAGCAGAGCGCTTTGCATTGTCTAAAAAAAATTCTGTTTTTCGAATTGCCGAAACCGGTTTTGGATCAGGTCTTAATTTTTTAGCGGTCGTGCAACTGTGGTTGCAGGTGCACCCTCTCAATCATCAACTGCACTTTCTTTCTTTTGAAAAACACCCTATGCGTTGGGTGGATATTGAACGAGTGCATCAGTCCTATCCGCAATTTTCATTGATAACATCGGCTTTACGGGCGCAATATCCCCTATTAATTTCAGGGTGGCATGACGTCTGGTTATTTGAGCGGCGGGTGAGGTTAACCTTATGGTTTGGGGATGTATTGCAAGGCCTGCCCGAATGCGATGCCTCCACCAACAGTCTTGTGGATGCCTGGATACTGGACGGTTTTACTCCCAGCAAAAACCCAGACATGTGGCAGCCCGCGCTCTATCAACAAATGGCACGATTAAGCCACAAACACACTACTTTTGCCACCTTTACTGCCGCAGGAAACGTTCGTCGTGCCCTGCAAGCCGCTGGATTTACAGTGCAAAAGGCCAGTGGTTATGGCAAAAAACGTGAAATGTGTTTTGGCCAACTTGAACAGCCACGTAAACACAGCCCAAAAGCCCCCTGGTTTACTCGTCCAACCCCCATTAAAACCGGCAAAGCCATTGTGATCGGAGCAGGGCTCGCAGGCGCAAGTGTTGCGTACCAACTCGCCAACGCAGGCTGGCAAGTCACCGTATTAGAGGCTGAATCTGACGTGGCAAAACAGGCATCGGGTAATTTAGCGGGCACAGTACACCCGCTGATTACAGCGGATTGGAACTTGCGTAGCCAGTGGTACTTACAAGGGTTTGAAGCCATGTTGCGCCTAATCATCCCCTGGTTAAATCAGCAAGAAGTGGTGGGCGAATTGCAAGGCATGGTGCAAATGCTGGTCACAAAAACCAGCTTAGAACGAGCAAGAGAAGCCTTGCAACGAGTTGGACTGCCAACTGAACTGGCCATCTTTCTTAACCGTGAACAAGTGGCACAAAAGCTCGGCACAGAGGCAACCGCATCAGGACTGTTTTTTCCAAACGGAGGGTGGTTAAACCCATCCTCCGTCGTAAAACGTTGTTTACAGCACCCTAATATTACCGTACATGTTAAACAGAGCGTTGAAAGCTTGGTTCAGCTCAATCCGCCTTGCTCCCCCTTATGGCAAGTCGATACAGGAAACCATCGTTACCAGTCTAATATCGTGGTCGTCGCAACAGGCAGTTTACATGACAAACTCAATCAACAACTTGGCCTACCCATTCGACCCGTAAAAGGTCAAGTAACCCATCTCAAAGCCGATCAAATATCAACCACGTTAAATTTCCCCGTTATCCACGCAGGCTACTCATCCCCCTGTTTAGAAGGCGCCGTATCGGGTGCAACCTTCGAAGCACCCAATATGAGTGAACAGACCTCGATAGGAGGGCATCAACAAAATTTAGACAACGCTAACCAAGCCTTGCCACACTGGGCAACGGCAAGCGCCAACACCGTACAAGGGCGTGTCGCCTTTAGACCCACCACACCCGATCATCTGCCCATTATCGGCGCAATCCCCGACCCTCAATGGATGGAAGAATCCTATTTCTCACAATCGCACACCCATGTGGTCTATCAATACCCCGCGCAACGTTACCAAGCAGGGCTCTACGTCTCAAACGGACATGGGCCAAGAGGGTTAATATCCGTCTTTTTAGCCGCCGAAAGTCTGTTGGCCGATATTCAAGGAACCGCCCCCGTGCAACCGCTTTCACTCTACCACGCCAGCCACCCCGCCCGCTTTGCCATTCGTAAATGGCGCAGTGGAAAATAAGGTATGATATTGAGCGCGAAAAATAAAAATATTTAGAGGATATATTGATGGGTATTTTTAGCAAAATCAGTTTCATTATTTGGTTGATTATACTGTTAGCCGCCGCCATCATGTTTGATTGGTTCGGCAGTCGAGAGCTGGCTTCCTCCTTTTTAGACTCCACTCAAGTGGCGGTCGAAAAACTAGAAACAACGGGCGACCATGTGCAAGGAATTATTGATGTGGTAAAAGAAGATAAAGAGGCCTTAGAAAAAGGCTTGTAGTAGCCATTTTTTCACATTTCTATGTGAGGATTTGGGTTTAAGATGATGCCTGAAAAAGCATCATCTTAATTTATAATATGAACTTTTTGTAGAACTCACGTCTTCCTTATTTGGGATAAAACTCATCGTGCTCAATGGTTTCAATGCCCATACTCTCTGCCTTTGCTTTGAGTATGGCGCACCAATCGGTTCGACCTCGACTTCCATCCATTATTTTTTCAAGCTCACTAAGACATGGGGGTAAAATGTACTTAGGCGGAAATGGTATTTTTGGGGTTGGTATTGGTTTTATTTTAGGTTTTTTAGATTTTGATTTGCTTTGGGAACGGGTTTCTAAACTGATTTGATCGGGTAAAATCCAATACCCTGTCAAAGAGAGTTTTTTATTTTTTTTCTGAACCGTTTGGATTTGAAAATAAGCACTTGTTTCAGAGTCTTTTTGGTCTTTCTGTTTTTTTTTAGACATGGTCGCTTCCTTATTTATTACAATCTATTGATTACTTTTTTACTTGTCTTCACTTTTTTGAATCATGCCTTACTATTATAACGGACAAAATTACGTACACTAGTGTGTATTTGTGTTGTTTTTACGTATTTATAAGAGAGGGTTGTACAATTTAAAAAAATTTTCCCCCCCCCTCTTGGTTTTATTTTATTCCCACGCTTAAGCGTGGGAACAAGTAATGTTACCCTATGCCGGTGAATGAACTGTTTTAAATTGTCAAAAACGTGCCTAAAATAAGCATAAAGAAGCAATTAACCACATTTTTAAATTCCTGACACTGGCAAATCAATAAATTGGTTTTATCCTCAACGATACCTTTCAATAAGAAGTTTCGTGATAACATCACTTCTTTAATCTCCCTAAATTCTGTGAGTCTTCCTCTTTGTTGTTATGTTTCTTGTGAATGGAATAATCATTCCCTGCGAAACCTAGAATAGGAAGATTTGAGGGCTCACCCTACGGCGTTGCCAGAAATTAAGGGGCTAGATATTTGGTTGATTTATCCCTCACTAAGGTGTCATTTTATCACTCCGTATTTTTAAAATGATTTAACACGCTTGTTCTTACTTGAGATGATTGGGTGAGGGGTTGGTAGCTGGGTTGTGCGTGATTGGCGTGTATCAGGGTTGAAAATAGATAGTCTTTGGCGTGTTGTACGGCCTGACTTAATGAGTGGCCTTTTGCGAGTTCGGTTGCTATGGCAGAGGAATAGGTGCAGCCTGTTCCGTGGGGGGGTGTGGTGTTAATTCGCTCGGTTGAGTAGGCTTGAATGTCGAGTTTTTTTGTTTGATCCGTTCTGGATGAGTCGTGTTGTACTAAATAGTCGGTAGCAAGAGCCTCAATGGTGTGTCCGCCTTTAATCACGGCGGCGTTGACGTTTAAATTTAATAACGCTTGAGCCATGTCGGGTATCTCTTTTTCCATTCCTTTAAAAGGGGAGTGTTCGGTCTTTTTTAAGAGCGCATTTACTTCAGGTATGTTGGGGGTAATGAGGGTGACCAGTGGCAGTAGTTTGTTGATAAAAACGGGCAGTGCGGTTGGTTCAAGAAGCGGTTTGCCACTGCTGCTGATTAAAACGGGATCGAGCACAATAGAGGGGGGGGAAAATTTTATTGAGGGGGTGTTTTGAATGTTTTTCAGGCACTGTATGACGGTCTCTAATACTTCTAAACTGCCCAACATGCCTATTTTAATGGCTTGAATATCATAGTCTGCCATCAGTGTTTGCAGTTGTGCACGAACAATATGAGCGGGCAATGGAGAAACGGTGGAGACCCCTAGGCTGTTTTGGGCGGTAATGGCGGTGGGCACGGTGAGTGCGTAGCCACCTAGGGCGTGAATGGTTTTTAAATCGGCTTGCAGTCCTGCGCCCGAAGAGCAGTCGGAGCCTGCAATCGTGAGTACCGTTGGTAACGCTTTGTTAGAATAGGGGGGGGGATTTTTATGTGTCATGTTTTAAAAGTGTTGTTGTATTGTTGTGCCAAGTTTCATATCGTCTTTACTGGTAACGGTATTGAGTATTGAAGGTTATTTGGTTGCTGAACACTGTAAAACATTTCCAAGGTGTTGGGAAGTAAAAGTAAAGGAATTGAACTCATTTTAAGTTATTATGCAACCTTTGCATTTCACATGTGCAAAGGTTGCACTGTATTTTATCTTAAAAAAACCGCTTAAAATTCATGTAAGGCTTTTGTTCGATACCTGAAAACCTTATTACACTTTTTATAAGGAGTGAGTGATGTCTAAGCCACAAGAAAAAAAGAATGTGATACGCTTAGTGATTATTGGTGATGAAATTTTATCGGGCAAGCGTCAAGATAGGCACTTAAAGCAGGTGAATGCGCTTTTAAAGCCTAAAGGGCTTGCTTTAACAGGGGTTCAAATGGTGGGAGATGATCCTGTATACCTTACAAAGGTATTAACACAAAGCTTTGCTACAGAAGACATTGTTTTTTGCTTTGGTGGCATTGGTGCCACGCCAGATGACCGAACACGACAGTGTGCCGCAGATGCATTGTCGTTGCCTTTGGAGCGTCACCCAGAGGCGATAGCTGAAATTGAAGCTCAATTTGGTGAGCAGGCCTATCCTATGCGAATTCGTATGGCAGAGTACCCAAAAGGGGCGGCTATTATCCCTAATGAATACAATCGAGTACCTGGCTTTTCCATTCAACATCATCATTTTATGCCTGGATTTCCAATCATGGCCAAATCAATGGTTGCATGGGTGTTAGAGCATTATTATTCTGGTTTTTTTCAGCCAAAAACAGTTGAAAAAAGCATTCAGCTTAAACAGGCACATGAATCAGAATGGATTGACTTTATGGAGCAGTTTGAAGTTCAGTTTCCAACACTGCGGTTATTTAGTTTGCCCAGTATTCAGAACGATGGTACTTGTACCATTGAACTGGGGGTGGAAGGTAAAGATTTTGATGTTGAAAAAGGTCTTAAGGCCTTAATTCAAGAAGCCGAAAACCGTCAATGCCGGTGGCAGAGTATCAAGCCCTGAAAAGATTGATAAAATGGTTGGTCAATCCATTAAAAAAGCAATGGCAATCGGTTGTGGGAACCCCTAATGACGGTTATTAGCGCAAAATTTATAAGGCATGGATAACATGAGTACCATTATATTATGACTCCTCATTGGGATGTTATTGTATTGGGCGCAGGTGCATCAGGATTGATGTGTTCTGCGCAAGCGGCGTATAGCGGCAATAAAGTGTTGGTGCTAGACCATGCACCTAAAGTGGCCGCTAAAATTCGCATTTCGGGTGGCGGAAAGTGTAACTTTACCAATGTGGATGTCTCTCCCGATCATTTTATTTGTCAAAATCCGCACTTTGTTAAAAGCGCGTTATCACGTTACCCTTCTACAGCGTTTGTAGAGTTGGTAGAGCGTCATGGATTGGCGTATGAGATTAGAGGGGGGGGGAAATATTTTTGTGCGGAACGCGCATCGGATTTAATTCAGATATTGCGTACCGAATGCGATTGGGCAGGCGTACATTTTCAGTTAAAAACTCAACTGGAATCGGTGCAATATAGGGGGGGGAAATATTTTTTAAATACCTCTCAAGGTACATTTTGTGCCTTAAAACTGGTGGTGGCGACAGGGGCATTGTCGTTTCCTAAATTGAAATCCACCGGGATTGGCTATGAACTTGCTAAACAGTTTGGCCTAAATGTAATTGCGACCTCACCAGGGTTGGTGCCATTAACCTTTAGCGATCAATGGCAAGCTCGTTTTTCTGAGTTAAGTGGTTTGTCGATGACGGTGTGCGCTCAAGTGGCTGGTCGTTCATTTACAGAAGCGATGCTGTTTACCCATAAAGGGTTGAGTGGCCCCGCCATTTTACAAGTGTCTAATTATTGGCAACAGGGTGAAGCAATCATCTTAAACACATTGCCAGCGTACTCAGAAACACGGCTCTATCAAGCATTTATTGAGTTAAAACAGTCGGGTGAATCCCTGTCAAAATGGTTAAACCAGTTTTGGCCAAAACGTTTTACACAGATATGGCTAGAAGTCTATCCCATGGAAACGGTGCTATCCAATGTTTCCAATGAGCGATTGCAACACTATGCCAAGCAGTTAACCCATTGGATGCTTTTTCCTGCCAACACCGCAGGCTACGATAAAGCCGAAGTGACACTGGGCGGAGTGGACACCGATGATATCTCTTCCAAAACCTTTGAAAGTAAACAACAACCCAACCTCTATTTTATTGGCGAAGTGTTAGATGTAACAGGCCAATTAGGTGGGTTTAACTTCCAATGGGCATGGGCATCGGGTGTCGCGTGTGGCTTGGCTTTATAGCGCATATTTCATTATCGTGTTGTTCGCTCTTGCCACCAATTAGGTGAGGCGAGTACCACGTCCCCTGTTTCGTAAAGTCGATTGGCAAGGTTAAGAGATTCTAAACCTGCATTGGACTGTATTAAAAAGGCATTTGGCGCAAACGTTAAGGGTCTAATGGCGGTAATATTTTGTTTTTCAAACCACGTATTAATTTGTTCGGCTGTCCAACTTGGTTTCATTTGCACAATAACATTGCCTGGCAATGCTTTTTTAGCACCTGATATGGATGCGTTGCTGTGCAATACAGGAGAGAGTTGTTTTCCTGTGGATTTTAGAGTCGTGTTGTCTGTTTCAATCGTTAAAAATCGAATAAAGGTTGGGGAGGTCTTTATTTTTTGAGCTGAACTTTCGGTATTGGATTGAGCGGAGCTGTTAAATTCTGCTACCAGATCAGGGTTAGCCCAAACCGTTCGCTTTTGGTTTCCATCATACCAAAAGTAGTGTTGTAGCTTAGCTTCGGTCTTTGTTTTTGCAGCCTCATTGCTGGTCGCTTTTGTGGAGGCGCTCATGGCAAAACTGAGATGAGGTGTGGTTAATCCCATAATAAGGCTTAAAAAAAGCCATTTTGATGATTTTGGTAGTAAAGTTGTTTTCATAACAATTCTCTTTAAATAAATGAGTTAACTATTTTCTTGAAACGGATCGTGCAAAGGGCTTTTAGGTGCCATAAAAAATCAGTTGCCATGATTCAAAGGTTCCTGAGTCTACATTGGCTTTATCTTCTACTGTCAGTACCCAGTCATCATCTGCACTTTCGCCTAGATGACGTGTTGAGCCAAAGCGCCAGTTGCTATAAGGTGTGCAAGGTGAGCAGAGGTGTGTTTCAGCCAAGCGACTGGTTGTACCCGTTGTTTGATTGGTTAAAATGATTTCTAAGTCACCTGAATAAGTATGATTTGCCGCACTGAATCGAATTTCAACAAATTCAATATTACTGATGCCACTGCCCGTAACCGTTATGGTTGAAGAAACAGGGATACCATTGTTGTCCCCAATGGCTTGGCCAACCAGTTCTACGGTGGTTGGAAAAATTGTTTCTGCTCCCAAGTTTGTCCAGCCTTCGGCGAGTAAAATAGCTGCGTGAGCGTCTACGACTCCAAAGCCATAATTATGATTGACGCTTAAGCCTGCGCCATTGACTTGCCAGTCGGGGTCAGAGGGGTCATTTTTTCGAGCACTACGCGCTAAAATGGCATGCACATCTCGCCAACCTAGGTTGGGGTTTGCTTGCAGTATTAATGCCACAACGCCTGATACAACGGGAGTTGCTGCGGAAGTTCCATCAAAACAAGTGGTGTAGTTTGGTTGGTCGGTGTAATCACTGCTGCTAAAGCCTGAGTTATAGCCAGCTGAACCTGTTAAGTCGGTTGTGACAATTCCTTTATTATTACTTGAGAGTATGCCATCGCAGTCCTCTCCACCTGGAGCACTGACTAATAAATTTGCACCTTTCTCACTGTAATAGGCACGTTGTCCTGAACGGTTGACAGCACCGATTGTGGCAACGCCACGATAATTTGCATACCCGTCATAGTTAGCGTTATCTCCCGATATGTGACCATTGCCTGCGGCCCAAACATAAATGGTACCCAAGCCATTACGCCCTGTTGTATGGCCGGTATCAATGGCTGTACGCCATATAGCAGAAGAGTCTTCAATGGTAGCGAAGCCATCTGGCGTTCCCCAGCTATTATTAGAAATATGGTTTTGTATTGCATCACGGGTCATGGCATCGGCTTCATTGACACTGGTTGGGATATTTAATAGATCATAACCGACCATTTCGGCACGTGGGGCGACGCCTCGACCCCCAATATTGTTGAAGTCTCGTGCTGCAATAATGCCTGCCACACTGGTTCCATGATCATCAAGAGAGGGGGTTGTGCTTTGATCAGTATAATTAAAACTTTTGCCTGATACCATATTATCTCTTAGGTCTTCATGTGTGGTTTCTAAGCCTGAGTCTACGATCGCGATGCGAATGTCTTCCCCTTTACATGAATTATCTATACATCGATTCCAAGCCGTTTCTACATTAATGTCTTCCCCTGATTGGATTGTATTTTTCAGGTGCCATTGAGAGGGGTAGAGAGGGTCGGAACGGTTATCAGGAAGAGAGGTTTCACCGCCACCATCTCCTCCGCCACCACCACAGCCTGTTAAAATAGTTAGTGTGGCGACAATACACAAATGTTTTGTCAAAATCATGTGTTTCATTATAAAAATCTCTAAGGGGTATCTGGTTGTATTTTAAGGCTTGAATTATTCGGCCATTAGTTTGAAGGGCGGCATTCTACAGATATATCTTTTTAATAGCTAATAATACTTAAATAGGTATCTAAAATGATAGTTAAAATTAAGGAAAGGTAGGTAGGTGTATCTGATAAAATCATTACAATTTAATGACCCTATATCCTCTATGCAGGATGCTTTTTTAAGAATGAGATAATTTATGAATTTATTAAACCTAAACCAAGACAGTCGGGACTCTTTTTCTAAAATTGTGCAAACACTGGTGCAAAAGCATAAAACAGACCCTAGCGAGATGTTTATGCATGCACTGGAGAGTGAAGCAGAACCTGAGATGAATTATTGGATGACTAAGGTGTTGGTGCAAGAGTATTTTGTATCGGCTCAAATGGTGGTGGGTAAGGATTCGGAAGGAGAGTCTGTTAAAGCACTTCAAGCGGCTTGTTTATTGCAAAATGTAGGCGTGGTCGCGGCTTTATTAGAGCTGGGTGGCTTTAAGGGCAGTGTGACGGACAAAGAGTATCAGTTGGCAGCTCGCATTGCATCAAAACATGAAGATCAAGCGGTATTGGGGTTGTTAATGAAGTACGCGCAAGAGAAGGATTTGCTTGAACCGTTTATGCGTAGTTTACAAAGTACAACGCTACAGTAATAGTTTTTTGCTATCAGTTTGATTTAATCAATTGATTTCCATTATATCTATTGGTGGTATAAACTGGTTTGCAAGTCAGATATGACACTTTTTTAATTTTTAATAAGATCTATACTTAGGAGAAAAAAATGAGTTCAAGTCGTTTTGTAAACCGTGAAGGTCAAGCTGTTCCACAAGTTATTTTTCATACACGTCAAAATAATGAGTGGGTAGACGTCAGTACCGATGATATTTTTAAAGGTAAAACGGTGGTTTTGTTTGCATTACCAGGGGCATTTACCCCAACGTGTTCATCAACCCATTTGCCGGGTTACAATGAATTAGCCCCTGTTTTTAAAGCCAACGGAGTGGATGAAATTGTCTGCCTTTCGGTCAATGATACGTTTGTAATGAATGAGTGGGCGAAAGACCAAGAAGCCGATCAGGTTCGTTTATTGCCCGATGGTAATGGCGACTTTTCGGAAGGCATGGGTCTACTGGTTGATAAAGAGGGGTTAGGATTTGGTAAGCGTTCTTGGCGTTACTCTATGCTGGTCAAAGATGGTGTGATTGAAAAGATGTTTATTGAGCCAGATATTGACGGTGACCCGTTTGAGGTATCGGATGCGGAAACGATGTTGAACTACATTAATCCGAATGCAAAAGCCCCTTCGGTGGCGACCATTTTTACCAAAGAGGGTTGCCCTTTCTGTGCCAAAGCGAAGGCATTGTTGACAGATAAAGGGGTGGGGTATGAGGAGATTATGGTTTCGAATCATGGTGTCACGTCTCGTACTTTGCGAGCGGTGGCCAATGCATCTACCGTGCCACAGGTCTTTATTGATGGTCAATATATTGGAGATTCGGAAGCACTTGAAGCCTTTTTTACCAAATAAAGATTTTTAAATTGTTCTCCCTTTATATTATTTGTTAAAAGCCTCTAAAATTAGAGGCTTTTTTATCTTGGCTGTTGTTTAAAAGGATGTGTTATGAAATACGATTATGATTTGATTGCAATTGGTGCAGGCAGTGGCGGGTTATCAGTGGTTGAGCGTGCGGCAGAATACGGCAAAAAATGTGCGGTGGTTGAGGCCAAAAAACTAGGCGGTACGTGCGTGAATATCGGTTGTGTGCCTAAAAAAGTCATGTGGTTTGGTGCGCATATCGCCGAGGCACTGCGTGATGCGTCCAGTTTTGGATTTGATGTGGAGCAAAAAGGATTTGATTGGTCTCATCTGGTTGAAAAGAGAGAGCAGTATATTCAAAATATTACCACTTGGTATGATGGCTATATGGCGGATAAGGGGGTGGATATTTTGCAAGGCTGGGGCAGTTTTGTTGATGAACACACGGTTTCAGTGGATGGAAAAAACTATACAGCTGAAACCATTGTGATTGCCCCCGGCGGTAAGCCTTTAATTCCAAATGAGACTGAAAATGCAGAGCTAGGATTGTCTTCGGATGGCTTTTTTGCCTTGACGGGACAACCGAAAAAAGTAGCGGTGATTGGCAGCGGTTATATTGCTGTTGAGTTAGCAGGGGTATTTCAAGCGTTAGGGACACAGACGACATTGGTGAGTCGCAAAGACTTGGTATTGCGTGGCTTTGATGACATGATTCGTGAAAACTTAACCGAGTCGATGTTAGCCTCAGGCTGTGAAAAAGCCTACCATTTTGCGGTAAAAAAACTAGAGCGTCAGGCAGATGGTACTTTAACGATTTACAGCATGGATGATCAAAGTTTATCAGGATTTGATCAGGTGATTTGGGCGGTAGGTCGAGAAACCGTGGTGGAGCCTTTGGAACTGGAAAAGGTAGGATTGTCTACGGATAATCGAGGTTTTATTAAGGTAGATGACTGTCATAAAACAGCGGTAGAGAATATTTATGCCATTGGTGATGTCACCGGTCAACCTCAATTAACGCCTGTAGCCATTCGAGCAGGTCGCTATTTGGCGGAGCGTCTTTATAACAATCAACCCAATTTAAAACTGGATTTAAGCCATATACCAACGGTTGTTTTTTCTCACCCTCCTATTGGCACCATAGGGTTGGCTGAGCATGATGCGCGCAGTCAATATGGTCACGATAACGTTAAGGTGTATACCTCTGTTTTTACCCCGATGCGTTATGCATTTACGGAGCATCAAACCAAAACGGCACTTAAGCTTGTGGTGGCGGGAGAGGATGAAAAAGTGGTGGGTATTCACATTGTGGGTGACGGAGCAGATGAGATGTTGCAAGGGTTCGCCGTGGCGGTACAAATGGGGGCAACTAAAGCCGATTTAGACGCCACGATTGCCATTCATCCATCCAGCTCAGAAGAGCTGGTGACAATGCGTTAATTACTAAAGACTGCTAATGTTGTAGAAGATTAATAGACGTGTGGAATGGTTGCATAGAAGCGCTTAAACTCATCCGTTTTACTTATAATTATGCCACCAATGTAGAACTCTAAATCCACTTCACGGCAAGACTGAACATGAATTTTTAATGTAATGGGTTCAATATTTTGTTTATTAAAAGAGAGGTTGATATTCACGATCTCTCCCTTTTTAAAAGGCCTAGCAGATAAAAAACCGACACCCTGTTCGGATAAGTTGATGACCGTTGTATAAATGGAATGCTCTTCTTGTTCGAGCACCGACTCTAAATAGGTTTCAATCCTAGTTTCTTGTCTGCGTTCATCCGTGTTGAGTTGATTGTCGCTCATTTAAGCATCTCTTAACTTAAGGGTTTTCATGGTTGACTTACTTAGTAGATACCGACTATACCATATCTTAGTTCAATTCAATATGTGTTGTTGGCTACTTGAAAAGGAGTTTATGTTACTTGCGTGATCATAACAAGTGAAATTCAATCTCTTTTTAAAGGAAATCAAAAATAACTTGTTTTAAAGTAACTGTTTGAAAATTAAGCTATTGTTGTTAAGACCCGTTAGGTCGATATGATATCTTATGGAATGATAAATGGTTCGTATTTTATATCGTGGGATTAGCATTTAAATATAGATTTTAATAAAAGGAATAGTGGAATGAATATTCGTCAATATCAGGGGTTTTTTCCTGTCATAGCTGAAAGCGCATGGGTTGATCAAAGTGCGGTGGTGATTGGAAAATGTGTGCTGGCAGAGGATGTGAGTATTTGGCCTAATGTGACATTACGTGGTGATGTGAATAAAATTACCGTGGGTGCGCGTTCTAATATTCAGGATGGTGCGGTATTACACACCACACACGACAGCGATTTAACCAAAGGCTCTCAATGCATTGTGGGTCAAGAGGTAACGGTTGGGCATAATGTGGTGTTGCATGGGTGTACCATTGAAGACGAATGTTTGATTGGTATGGGCGCCGTGGTTTTGGATCATGCGGTGGTGCAACGTCAAGTTTTGGTGGGAGCAAACAGTTTAGTACCTTCAGGAAAGGTGTTGGAGAGTGGGTATTTGTATTTAGGCTCACCCGTTAAGAAAATACGCCCTTTAACCGATAAAGAGCGTGCTTTTTTTAGCTACTCAGCAACTCATTATGTCAAGCTCAAAAATGAGTACCAAGCGTCTGAACTCGTCGTCTCTTCTTTAAATGAACTGGATGCCGACTACTCTGCTTAAAGAGACTAGGAGTCTGTCGGATTTAGGATAAATCTACTGCGAAAAAGCCATTTTGGCCCATTTTTCCGATCAATTTCGTTAAATAGTCAGCCCTTAAAAACAACTCAACTCATTGATATAACTCAATAATGACATAAAAATCCAACATCACTTCGACCAGAAATAGTAAACTACAGGTCAATTTACTGGTCGAAATGGTGACATAATGTTGGTT
>WFPP01000023.1 GCA_015487495.1 Thiomicrorhabdus sp. | reverse complement strand
TTTAGGGAATAATGTTTTCATGGTGATGTAACCTCATTTTTGTTTTGTTTGAGATTACAATTTACCTGTTATGAATCATGATGGGTAGTGAGGTTACACTTTAATTTTAGGATGGTGCTGTTTTTTCTCCGCGATAGCGGCTTCGTCCAACTTGCTTACTTACAAGAAGAGTCAGCAACCCTAACGAAAACAACCAAACAGAAGCGGGTGCAGGTACGGGAGAAATAGCAAAAGTCAAGTTATCCGCATAACCATCATTTGCAGCCCCCGCTAATCGAATCGACTCTAACGACAATAAAACCGAACTCGTTGTCGATGGTAACCATCCAGAAACACTTTGAAAATTAGGTAAAGAACCCGCAACAAAAGAGCTTGGCCAAATACCCGGATCATTCGTTGCCGAATCGAGCGAGACACTCCCTAATAGACTGCCTACCCCACCGGTATCTGAATAAAAACTGGCGGTAAAAATAGAGTGATCACCTTGCGAACTGTAACCGAACAAATCAGCAGACATATCAAAGTTTAGTCCCAAAGAAGCAAGGTCAAATAAATTATCAGGCGTTAAGTCATACACTTGTGTAATTAAGTGAGTTCCATTCCATCCCCCATGATAGTAAGGCCCCGTATCAATCGTAGGATACCCCCCTGAACCTCCCGGTTGAGAGTTATAAACCCCTGTCCAGCCCGTCGTATTATTGTCAAAAGTACCATTAACCACCACGTTTGCCATGGCTAAATTCGGTAACATAAAAAACAAACCTAAAATAAAATAATATTTTTTCATCACAACCCCCTTTATTTTGTAAAGATAACCCCAAAAAACAGGGATTTAAATCCCCCTTTTGTTTTTAGATATAAATATCTTGGGTTACTGGTCATTATATCCACCTAGACCAATCATCGCAATTCTACTTAAAGAGCAGGGTAAAAAGAGAAGGGAAGAGCAAGGTAAATTGAGCTTGCTCAAAAGAGGATAACTCAACTAAGGAGTAGTAATTTTAATTAGTGCTTAAATAAGCATCGGCGGCGGCCACATCCAATAACCCTTGGCCATGCTGTTCTACCGCGTAGTTTGGTATGTCTTTCGAGGCGGTGGCTAAAATAGCATCGGCAATGTCTCGTGCACTTTTACCAGGGTGATTGACTTTAAGCAGTGCGATGGCACCGGCGACAATGGGGGCTGAATTAGATGTTCCTTCTGCTAATGAATACCCACTTTCACCCAAGGAAGGTGTAGCAATAGAAAGGTCACCAGGAGCGACAATAAAACGGGCTTGCACCTCTGGCGCTGTTCCCGGGTAATTACTGTACCAGGCGCGCTCTCCTTGCGGGTCTAAAGCCCCAACAAACAATAACCCTTTGGTAATGCCTCGTTCACTGTTTTCAATGGCACCATTTCCACTGGTGTCAATATCGGGGTCAACAAAAATATTAACAATGGTTTGTGCCAAAGGGTTCGTTGAGGTGGCTTTTAAATTTTGCCACTCCAGTAATTGACGTTGCGTTAAACTGAGGTTGTCATTTCCTGCGGACAATACAATGACCAGTTCACCTGTTGAAAGAAGGTTGCGAAGGTAATCATAACTCACGTTGTAGTCGTAAAAATACAGGTCGGTAAATTCCTCCAGGTTGACCTGATCCCAATCGGCTTTATAACTGTCATCGTCCCATTTGCTCTGGTTAAATGAGAGGTCGATCCCTGTTTGATAGTGCCCAAATGGAATGGTGGAACTTAAATTGGCGGCGGGCATGTCATAACTGGCTAATTCCTGCATTTTAGCAACATGATACACACCAAAATTAATACACCACGGAAACCACCTTCCCCGAGTATTGTTGTCATCCAAATAAATATGTTGAATACAGGTTCCTGCATCTTCCCCACTGTCCAGACGCCCTGCTGCATCTTTACTAAAGCTTTGAAAATACTCCTCTGCATCAAAAAAATTGTTAATACTGCGATTCATAGAGGCTACTAATTCGGCTTGCGGTGCCATTCCTGAGTCTTTTCCTAGTGCCAACCCTGCAACCCCCGTTCCATGATCAGCCCACTCCCAAGCAGCACCTTGATCGCCATACACACCGTTTACAATGTCATTGTTAATTAAGTCCGGCTCTTTATAATTTTGTCTAATGACCAAGCGATCAGATAATTCAATATGGGCCGAATTGAAGCCATCGTCCAAAATGCCAATTGACACCGTGCTGGTATTGGAACGGTCAATTAAATCACGCGCATTGGTTAGTGTTTTATAGTCGGTATATTTTGTAGAGGAAGTGGTGCCAGAATCATTCGCGTCGTCCTCTGCCGTAAAGAGCTTATCAATTAAATTTTGAAAATCTCCTCCACCGCACCCACTTATAAAGAGTAAGCTCAAAAAAATGGGAATTCTAATCAAATAGAGTTTAACAAAATGGCACACAATCATATTCTCTTGTTTAGAGTGGACTAAAGACAGCAACTATCATAAATGAGGGGGGGGAGAAATAAAAGGTCTGAATTTCAAAACCTTATTTATCGTTTAAGCCTGAAATAACGGCACAATCCTGTCTATAAAAGTGAAAAATGAACAGAAATTCTCTATTTTATAGAAGCATTGCAGCAAACATCCCCCCCTTTTTCCTGTTAAAATACCAACTGTTTTCACTTACCATTTTACTTTTATCATTGTCTCGCATAAAAACCTCTGTAAATAAATGATTATGTTATTTGAAATAACACTCAGGCCATACCTGACTGAGCAAGGGAGCCCAAAACAAAAAAAGGGCGTTTAATAATGATTAAATATCCACTTTTTAATACCGATATAACGCCTTCAAAAACCTGCTGAATCGTTACTCAGATTATTCATATTAAATTAGGAGTCCAAACAATGGCTTTAGATCAACTTAAGGCATTTTTACATAAAATGCAATCTGAACCTGAGCTTAAAAATGAGGTTCTTTCAGCAACCACGGCAGATGATGTTGCACGAATCGCATTAAAACTGGGCTTTGAATTTTCTGGTGACGAGCTATTAAGAATGTCAGGTAAAAAATTTGGCAAGGTAACTGTGACAAAAGGGCATCACCCAGGTGAATACAATTAAGACTTTTACACAAAACGTCGCAACAGTCACAATAAAAAAGCCCCATAATTCATCAAATTATGAGGCTTAAGAATATGGTGGGTCGTGAGCGATTCGAACGCTCGACCAATTGGTTAAAAGCCAACTGCTCTACCAACTGAGCTAACGACCCTGATAGAGTATTCCGAATAAGTGCGCCATTTTATTAAACATCTTCAAGTTCTATTTAAAATAAAAAATGGTGGGTCGTGAGCGATTCGAACGCTCGACCAATTGGTTAAAAGCCAACTGCTCTACCAACTGAGCTAACGACCCTCGCTGGAATGTGGCGTATTATACAAGTCTGAAAACGTTGCGCAAGTGTTTTTAATAAAAAAAGAGGAACAGCCCAGCTCTCTCTTAAGGAACCTCACCTGAACCTTCTCACATCACGTAAAAACGCTATAAAAACGACTCCAACTGATAACGAGTTGGGTCTGCCATACCTGCTTCTAAAAATCCTTGTTTACGCAAACGGCACGAATCACAAACCCCACACGCTCGCCCAGAGTCGTCAGCTTGATAACACGAAACGGTTAAACTGTAGTCCACTCCAAGCTCAACGCCTTTTTGTATAATCTCCGATTTGGTTAAGGTCATTAAAGGAGTTTGAATTTGAAGCCTATGCCCTTCTACACCAGCCTTAGTAGCCAAATTTGCCATTGTTTCATACGCCTTAATGTATTCTGGACGACAATCAGGGTAACCCGAATAATCAACCGCATTAACACCAATAAAAATATCATTGGCATCCAACACTTCTGCCAATGCCAAAGCAAAAGACAAAAAAACCGTATTGCGTGCAGGTACATAAGTAACAGGAATATCGGCTTGATCGACACCATTAACAGGCACATCAATTTGATCATCGGTTAAAGCCGAACCACCAATTTGACTCATATTCACATTCATCACGCGATGAGACGTTGCTCCCAAACGCTTTGATAACTGTTCTGCGGCAACCAGTTCCGAACAGGTTCTTTGTGCATAATCAAAACTGATGGTATGACACTCAAATCCTTGAGATTTGGCAATGGCCAGCGTTGTCACCGAATCCAGCCCTCCTGAAAGGAGGATAACTGCTTTTTTAGAAAGGGGGGGGGAATTTAATTGAGAATGAGGCATTCTTACTCTTACTTTGTATAGTATTTTGGTGGCTCTAAAGTCTCATTTATGCTTGTAAAAACACCTCCAGAATAATGTGATTGTTCTGCCTCTTTAAAGGTGAGCGCCGTTTCTTCAAGCGCTCCTAATTGCTCGGCCTCTTCTTGAGTAAATACCACCTCATCTCCCTTGGCGACCTCATCCAATTTTTCATCTAACGTCATTTCATCAAATGGCTTCATGTTCGCCCTCCTGATTGATTTCTTTTTCTTTAACTATTTTAATTTTTATTTCAGGCACTATTGTAAACTTTCTAGTCGTTTAAACGCCTTTTCTGCCGCAGGCGTTTGAGGATAACGTTCAACCAGCTCCGAATACATATTTTTAGCCTCATCTTCCTGACCTAAATTGGCTAAACAATCCGCTGCTCGCAACATGGCATCTGGAACTTTTGAGGACATTGGATAAACCTCAATCACCTGGTTAAATGCCTTTAATGCTTGCTGATTATCTTCCTTAATATAATAAGCCTCTCCCATCCAATAAGAAGCATTGCTGGCCAATTCACTCTGAGGTGAATTGATTAAAAAATCCTGAAAAACCTGAATAGATGCATCGTACTCAGCACGTTTAATTAACTCAAATCCATGTTGATACGCAGCCATTTCTTGTTTGCTTGCAGGATGCGTTTCAATAGGGCTTTCAGTTGGGCGTTCAATCATTGTTGGTTCAATGTTCTTTTTTTCCTCCCCCTCATTTTCCTCAAGCGACTGTTTAGGTGCGGTTGTAGACGGCAAAGCTAAAAAATCGGACGCTTCATCGGCCTTTACCTTAGCTTCCTCCTGAGCCTTTTCCAATACACTTAAACGATCATCAGTCTCTTTATAGCGTTTATCGACTGCGCGTTGTGCATTGCGTAAATCACGTTTTAAGTAATCAATTTGATCTTGCAACTCTTGTATTTCGCGTTGCTGTTCTCCCAAACGACGGCTTAACTGCAACAAAACAGGGTTTTCAATAATACGCTCAATGCGCTGCAACCTCTCTTCCACCGAGGTTTGAGGTGGGGCAGCGATTAACATCGCAGGGGTTGCCACCATAAAAGCCAATACCACACCTCTAGACACTCTCTTAGAACAACTTGCAACAGAACACTTAATAAGCGTGTTTTTCATAAATTTACAGTACCTTAAAAAATGGTCATTACTCAGCGTCATTAAAAACGCCTCAGGTTGCCTCCCTCAAAAGAGAAGCAACATCAATAACAATAAAAAATTAACGGATTTCTAATTCTGCTCGACGATTTTTTTGCCATGCCACCTCGTTGCTACCCGTGTCAACAGGCATTTCTTCACCATAGCTGATCACTTCAATTCGTGGTTCTGCAACCCCAAATAACATCATCGCTTCCGCCACACTTTTTGCCCGACGTTCGCCCAATGCCAAATTATATTCAGGAGAACCTCTTTCATCGGTATGCCCTTTTATTTTGACGGTTAAACGCTCATTATTCAGCATTTCCTGTGCAAAATACTTTACCACTTTGGTTTTTTCGTCATCCAGTTCATACTGATCCAAATCAAAATAAATCACCGGTTCAAAGGTTTCTGCTTCCGCAAAATCCCTCATTGGATCACCCCCCATATCTTGCGATGTACCCATTCCCTGATGGTGTCCATTTTGGTTCAATGGCAAAACTTCCACACCATTGCCTTCTCCTGTCATACCACCCACACCTGGTGCCGTATCTTCCAACACATAAGGATCAGATTCCGACCCCGCATATCGCTCTGGAGGTGAACTACAAGCCGCCAAAGATGCCACAGCGACAATGACAAATATTTTTTTAAGTTGAAACATATTAATTGCTACTCCACATTTATTGCGTTTTAATCACAACTCTTCCCCCTCTCAAAAAAGGCGGCTAAATTGTTACCCATTTTATGATGAAACCTCTTCAAAATACAGACAAGAAACTTGACGCCCGAAGAGGATAAACTGACAAAAAGGCAAGCCCTTTTTACTCATGATTGTATTTTGCAACCGTCTTATTGTGTTAAAAAAGGGCCCCAGGAAGGTTCCCTAACTTCACCGTTTTTTACTTTTAAAATTTGCGAGGTATTACCATCAATCGCCACCACGGCCAATTGCCCTTTTCCATTACGATTCATCGCATACAAAATCATCTCTCCATTGGGTGCAAAACTAGGAGATTCATCTAAAAAAGTATCCGTCAAAACATCAAATTCATTCGTATAAAGATCTAGCAAACCAATATTAAATCCCCCTTGGCCATGCACCATAGCAAGGTAACGTCCATCAGGTGAAATTTCTGGATTGGCATTGTACTTTCCTTCAAATGTCACTCTGCGAACTTCCAGAGTATCTAAAAAAACCTGAAACACTTGAGGTTGCCCACGTCGATCCGAGTTAAAAAACAGCGATTGGCCATTAGGCGCCCAAATGGCTTCCGTTTCAATCGACCATTTTCTTGTTAAGCGTTTCAGTTTTTTGGTTTGAACATCCATAATATAAATATCAGCACTGCCATCTTTAGATAAAGTCACAGCCAGTTTCTTACCATCAGGCGACCAGGCTGGAGCACCATTAATGCCCTTAAAACCCGCCACTTTTTCACGATAAACGCCATCTAAGCTTTGAATAAACACTTCTGAACGCCCATTTTCAAAAGAAACATACGCCAACTTTTTACCATCAGGCGACCAACTGGGTGACATAATCGGCTGGGTTGATTTTAAAATGGCTTGTGCGTTAAAACCGTCCGAATCGGCCACTTCCAACGTATAGTGCCTTTTTTTGCCTTTCTTACGCATTGTTACATACGCAATCTGAGTATTAAATGCGCCCCGAATGCCCGTCAATTCTTCATAAATTAAATCACTGATTTGATGTGCTATTTGGCGCAAGTTCTCTTTAGGTACTTGATTCCAGCGTTTTCCCAACACTTGTTTTTTACGCAATACATCCATAAAACGCATATTCACCTGATAAAAGCCATTACCTTGATCAACGACCTTACCAATTAACATATTGTCTATATCCAGTGGACGCCACTGTCTAAACACGACCTGCTCAAGGTCATGCGGATGGTTTGGCATCGCCGAAGGCAACAAAGGTTTAAATTGACCACTACGACGCAAATCAGCAGAAATCACCTGCGCCAGGTCAAGAGGAACCTGTGCTTGCACTTGTGACAGGGGGGGAGAATTTTTTTCTGAAACCGAGGGTGACACGGCTGCCTCAAAGCCAAACGGAACAATGGCGATTGGAATCGCATTATCATAACTTTCACTGATTTCAATGGTCAGCTCTGCCCACAAGGGGGAAGAAAATAAAACAATGCATAATGTAAGCCCTATTTTAACTTGAGAAAATAAGGCCACAATAGGCTTAACAACTTGTCTAAACATTACCATCAACATCATTCTATCCATCATTTTAAGAAGAACTTTACACAAAGAGATACAAAAAAATAGGCGTATGCAACCCTTTTTTATCCACACCTCTTTTCTTGCAAAGATCTGTTAAGGTTTAAATTCAAAGGTAATCACACGCTCAAACAACTCTTTCACAGGCGGTGCTGGAATCGGTTCAGAACGGTATACCGCTTTTTCAGCTGCTTCTTTAAATTGTTTGGTTGCAAACTCATTACAATTCAAAATTTTCACACTGGTCACATTGCCCTTCGGCGTTTGTGTAATTCTTAAATCGCATTGTGCCTTGGGGGAAATTCTTGCGGGCGTACGCCAATTATCCCGCACCTTGGCGCTGATGGCTGAAATATAGGTCTCTCTTAACGACAACATTTGCTTACGCTTTTTAGCCACACGCTGAGCCGCCGCTTCTTCGTCCAGTTGACGTTGTAATATGGCCGCAGCACGCGCTTTTTCTTGAGCCCGTTTCAGCGCCTCATTTTCCTTTGCCTTTTTCGCATTTTCTTTTTCAAGCGCTAATTTTCTCTTCTCTTCTTCCAAACGAATTTGTTCGGCTTTTTTTGCTTTTTCCAAAGCCTTTAGTCGCTCCTGCTCAGCCAAAGCAGCTGCCTGTTTAGCCTCCTTGGCTTTAATACGTTCCGATTCGGCTTTCTGTTTTTCAAGTTTGGCTAAACGCTTGGCCTCTTCGGTTTTTTGACGTTCCAATTCTGTTTTACGACGTTCGGCTTCCGTTTTGGCACGCTGCTGTGCAGCCAGCTTTCGAGCTTTTTCTGCCTTTTCCTGTTCCATTTTTTGACGTTTTTGCAAAGCCCTCAAGCGCTGACGTTCTTGTGCCGTCTTCGCTTCCAGCATCTGCTGTTCCAGTTTACGCGCTTCTTCTTGCGCTTTGATTTTTTGTAATTTTTCCTGCACCATCGTGGCATCCACGGCAAAAGTCTGTAACGGTTCTATTTGCTTAATTTCGCCTGCTTGCGCTGGAACAGGTTTTTCCTCCCCCTGTATGGCAACCTTAACGGTGGTTTCGGTGTCAGACCACTTAAAAACAAGCAAAACAATTAAAATCACATGCAGCAAAACCGATAAAAAAACGGCCACAGGGTGTTTTACAATAAAGCCCACCATTAATGGTTACCCTCTTCTGGCTCAGTTAATAAAGAAACCTGCTCAACACCATTGGCCTTTAATAACACAAAAATTCGCACCACCTTGCCATAAGGAGCCGCTTTATCTCCTTGAATATAAATCATTTTATTGGGGTTCAACTGCGTTCGCGCCATCACTTCTGCGACCAGTGACTCTAAATCTTTATTGCTTAAGATAATATCAGGCTGTTCAGAGGTTTTATACATACCCTCTTTAGTCACGGTAATCACAAACGGCTTGGTTTCATCTTCGAGTTTTTGCTGTTCTTGCTTCACAACTTGTGGAGTTTGAGGCAATTTAACCGTCACTGCTTGTTGCACAATCGGGGCAGTAACCATAAAAATAATCAATAAAACCAGCGTTACGTCCACATAGGGAACCACGTTAATTTCTGCCATTAAACGTCTTTTTTGTCTTTGACGACGAAATCCCGTTTGCATAAAACCGCCTTCCTATTCGCTTATCGTTGTGCCAAACAGGCATCTCGTTGCAAGGACGTAAGCAGAGCGTCTGCAAAGTTTTCGTACTCACCCAATAAACGGTCTACCCGATTACTTAAACTGTTATAAGCAATGACCGCTGGAATAGCGGCAAACAGCCCCATCGCCGTCACAATCAAGGCTTCTGAGATACCTGGGGCTACGGCCGCCAATGTTGCGTTTTGCATCTCACCTAACCCTTGAAACGCGTGCATCACCCCTAAAACCGTTCCAAACAGACCAATATAAGGAGCAGAAGAACCTATTGTGGCAAGAATGGACAAACGATTCTCCAATTTATCGGCTTCTTTAGAAAACGCGACTTTCATCATTCGCTGAGAACCAGAAATCAAATCACTTGCCTCTGCCACACCTTGTTTTTTAAGGCGTAAAAACTCTCTAAATCCTTCTAAAAAAATATGAGACAACCCCTCACCATGAAAATTCGATAACTTATCCTGCTGATAAAACGTATTTAAATCAGGCGAACTTAAATAAGTATCAACAAACTGCTGTGCCACCCTTTTAGCTTTACGAATTTGATACCACTTGCTAAAGGTAACCGCCCAAACGATTAACGACATAAACACAAGCAACACCATAACGGACTGCACAATCGTGCTGGCATTTAAAATTAATTCAACAAAATTTTCGTTCATCGCTTTTCCTTAAAAAGTACGCATTATAGCGCATTTATTTTTTCTATTTTAAAACTTTCAATATTAAGAGGCGACATTATTCGTCATGACTAAAAGTGGCTCTAAGTTGTTAATCCATACATCATCGTGACCATTGCTTAAAGATTCAAGTGTTTATAAGCGTTTGAGGTTGCCACGCGCCCTCTTGGCGTTCGGATTAAAAACCCTTGTTGCACTAAAAACGGTTCAATCACATCTTCAATCGTGCCACGCTCTTCACCTAATGCTGTTGCCATACTGTCAATTCCCACAGGGCCACCTTCAAATTTTTCAATCAACGTCTCCAAAAAACGTCGATCCATTTTATCCAGCCCCAAACGATCCACTTCCAAAACAGTTAAAGACAGGTCGGCTATCTCGGAAGTGATAATACCATCCCCCTTTACTTGAGCATAGTCTCTTACCCGTCTTAACAAGCGATTTGCAATACGCGGTGTTCCACGAGAACGTCGCGCAATTTCTCCCCCCCCCTCTCCTTCAGCCACTACGCCTAAAATATTGGCAGAGCGCATCACAATTTCAGTTAACTCCTCAACACTGTAAAACTCCAAGCGTTGCACCAAGCCAAATCGATCACGCAAAGGCGACGTTAATAACCCCGCCCGTGTTGTTGCACCCACCAAAGTAAACGGTGGAATATCAATTTTAACGCTTTGTGCCGCTGGGCCATCACCAATCACAATATCAATTTGAAAATCCTCCATCGCGGGATACAGCACCTCTTCAACAATCGGACTTAAGCGATGAATTTCATCAATAAACAACACATCATGCGGTTCCAAACGGGTCAAAATGGCCGCCAGGTCCCCCGGTTTCTCAATCACAGGGCCAGAAGTTTGACGCAATGTCACCCCCATTTCTTGCGCAATAATACTAGACAACGTGGTCTTTCCCAACCCCGGAGGCCCATATAACAAAACATGATCCAAGGCCTCTTTGCGCATTTTAGCGGCATCCATCGAAAGCTGCAATTGCTCTCTAACCGCCGTTTGGCCAATGTACTCTCTAATTTTCTGCGGGCGAACGGAAGGGGCAGAATACATGTCATCCGCCACCTCCTGAGAGCCGACAATACGATCCGTTTCAATCATTTATACCTTAGCCCCTTGCAACGCCCGTTTAATAATCTCCTCCAATGTCAACTCGGCATGATAAACCGAAGTCACCATTTTTTCAGCCTGTGAACCTGTATACCCCAATGAGAGCAATGCTTCACACGCCGATTGCTGTAATGTATTGGCAAAAGTCGCTTTTTGAAGCGATAAATCACCTTTTTCATCAAGAGTTGTCGTTGTATGTTCATACGACAACAACCCCGATTTCACCACTTCTTTCAAGCGATCCCGCATCTCAATTTGCAGCCGCTCCGCGGTTTTTTTCCCCACGCCCGGAATACGCGTCAACGCAGCTGTATCCCCCGTATCCACATACGAACAAAACTCATTGACCGCCATAGCCGATAAAATCGCCAGCGCCATTTTAGCGCCCACGCCATTCACCTTAATCAGGGTTTTAAACAACACCCGTTCCGACTCAGTGGCAAAGCCAAACAACAGCATAGCATCTTCACGCACGTGCATGTGTGTCAAAATCGTGACATCATCCTGAAGTGATTCCAACTGATAAAAGGTAGACATGGGCGCTTCAACTTCATACCCGACACCCTGTACATCTATGACCAATAAAGGCGGACGTTTTTGAACCACATTACCACGTAAAAAACCAATCATAAAATACCATTACTCTTTTTATAAATTTTAAACAAAGAGGGGGGAAATTTTTTTCAAAAAACTAAAACTGAGTTCCCTTTGAAACCAGCTCCGGATCCACGCCAAGAGACATATAACGATCATGGCACAATGCACAAGCCAATGCATCAGCAGCATCCTCTTGAGGAGCCTCCGTAAGTTTTAACAGGTTTTGTACCATATATTGAATCTGATCTTTACTCGCGTGCCCCTTACCCACAATGGTACTTTTAATTTGCGTGGGCGTATACTCCATAATCGAAACCCCCTTGATCGCACCCGCACATAAAATCACCCCCCTAGCCTGCCCTAAAACAAGAGCGGATTTAGGATTCTTATAAATAAAGACCTTTTCAACCGCCATCACATCCGGCTGGTATTGATCAATAATTTGGCACACCGATTCAAAAATATTTTTAAGGCGCTCTGCCCCTGAAAATTTCTCAACCCGAATCACGCCACTCACCACATAACAGGGATTATAACGTCCTGACTCAATCACACCAAACCCCGTTTTACGAGAACCTGGGTCAACCCCTAAAATACGTTTTAACTTTGCCAATTAACTCTCTCTAATACATATCATACAAACCAAGGCCAACAGTATATTTCGGATAAACACTTAAAGATAGTACCTTCATGGCGACTTTTAGGAGAATGTGATTACGGAATGCTTTTAAAAATCTACAGCACTAGGGTAGTAGCATCAGGGTCAGCCCCCTTTAATGATCAACAAAAAAGGGCTTTGACCCCTTTATTAGATTTAAGGCTACATACCAACAATTTTAATTGTACCAATTTTCGGTTTTCAATTTTGGAACCCTAGTAAATTCCTTTAAATTATTTGTAACCAATATTCCTTGATGTGATAATGCGGTGCCCGCAATCAAAATATCATACGGCCCAATAGGAGTGCCTTTTTTTTCTAATTTTGCACGAATAGATGCCGATAAACTAGCCTCTTTATCTCCAAAAGGAAGAATATTGACTAAGGACAAAATATCTTTTAATTGCGCTTGACGTTTTTTAGGGGAGCTTGATTTTGCTATACCGAATTCAAGTTCGTAAATAACTATTGATGGAATTGCGATATCTTTTGGCGGTATTGATAAAAATTTTTCCGGTACATTACCAACACCTTTGAAGAAATAAATTAACGTATTTGTATCAATAACGTACATTAAAATTTTTCTCGACGAGCATCATTACCAACATTTTTTCTCAAATCTTCAACATTTGGAAAGTCATCCCAACTTCCTGCAAGATCGACTACCGATTGTGGCCACTCATTTGCTACTTTTTCATTTATGAGTTTAGCTATCCACTTACTCTTTGATAAATGGGCAGATTTGGCAGCTTTTACCATTCGACTTTCGACATCATCTTCTAAATATATAGTAACTTGACCCATGACTTCACCTTATCTTAATAATATAAGTACAATTATATGTGTCGCCCAAAACTTGTCAATATTTAGGGTGATTTAACAAGGGTAACATTTGATAACTATCTGTTTTTATTGGATAAAAATCTAACGCCATGCTCAGTGGCGGTTTAAAGTGGCACATTTTTGCGAATACAAAACAAATGCCACTTTAAACTGTCCAAGTGAATTTGCATGGACGAAGCCGCTACCGAGGAGAAAAAACAGCACCGTCCTAAAATTAAGGTGTAACCTCACTACCCATTATGGTTCATAACAGGTAAATTGTAATCTCAAACAAATCAAATCAAATCAAATCAAATCAAATCAAAAATGAGGTTACATCACCATGAAAACATGATTTCCTAAAAAACCCAATCACCAATACGATCTCCATTGCAAACGTCTTAAAACTAAGGGGGGGGGGGAAATTTTTGAGATTGAAATCTCCCCCTACTCAACAAACCACGATTATTGAGTTGACACTTATCTAAGTTATCAACAAAAAAGGGCTTTGACCCCTTTTTCACAGACCCCTTTTTCACCGCGTTTAGTCCACTTATCCCTGCAATATGGATATGCGGTATCTGAATAGAAGCTTTGATTTGCGTATTTATGGAGTTGCTTAAGCTCTTCGTAGCCATCCATTTGACCGTTCATACAATGGTTATACATTCTTCGGTCAAGCTCCCCGC